>JAUJNJ010000101.1:2541-21803 GCA_030448225.1 Phycisphaerae bacterium | reverse complement strand
TCCTCGGGGAACTCAACGTCAAACGTCGAGCCGATGACCTGCGTGACTTTGCCGGTGCCGGGCATGGGTTGGTTCCTCTTCTGCTACTGCGCTGTGAAGCGTGCCGTACGACGCGAGCGTCCCCCCGCGGGCCGGAGGTTCGCACATCGCAGGCGCACCCTCGGCGGGAAGGGCGGGATTGTATAGATCCTTCACAAAGTGGCAAGGCGGCGCGAGAGACGCGCGCGACACCGCCAACCCGGCTCGGTCGGGGCGCGAGCGTCAAAAATCTGGGGGCGGATACGGCGAAGCGAGCCCGACGCGGAGGTATGAATTCGGCGCCATCCGGCCCGAGGTCACCGTGGGTATCGGTGAGCGAGTGTCCCCGGGCGCGGGTGGCGCCGGAACTTTCGAAAGGTCGCTGCAAGATCCGCTCGTGGTGCGGGCGCCGGCGAGCGCCCGCCCTCATTGCGCCCGTGCCCGTAAGCACAGGAATGTGCCCAACCGGGTGAGAAGCCGGAGGAATCTCACCCGGCGTTCACACCTGCGCCATCCCGCCGTCGACGAACAGTTCGATGCCGGTGACGAAGCTGCTGTCGTCGGACGCCAGGAAGACGACCGCCTTGGCGATCTCGTCGGGCGTGCCGACGCGGCCCATCGGCACCTGCGACGCCATGGCGGCCATGAACTGCTCGCCCTGCTCCTTCCCGCCGGCCAGCAGGTCGATCGCCGGCGTGGCGACCGGGCCCGGGCTGACGGCGTTCACGCGGATCTGCTTGTCCTTCAGGTCGACCGACCACGTCCGCGCGAACGACCGGACGGCCGCCTTCGTCGCGCTGTAGACGCTGAACGCCGGCACCCCCTGAATCGACACGATCGACGCGTTCAACACGACCGACGCGCCCGGCGGCATCAGCGGCAGCGCCTTCTGCACCGTGAAGAGCAGGCCCTTCACGTTGATGCCGAACCACTTGTCGAAGTGCGCCTCGGTGATCTGCCCGAGCGGCGCGAACTCGCCCCCGCCGGCGTTGGCGAACAGCACGTCGAGGCGGCCGGCCCGTTCCTTGATGACGTCGTAGAGGCGGTCGAGGTCGGCCAGGTTCGACACGTCCCCCTGCACGCCGACGGCGCCGCGCCCGATCTCGGCGACCGCCTTGTCGAGCTCCTCCTGCCGCCGGCCGGTGAGGAAGACCTTGGCCCCCTCGTCGGCGAACCGCCGCGCCGTCGCCAGCCCGATCCCGCTGTTGCCGCCGGTCACCAGAGCCACTTTGCCTTCGAGTTTTTTCGACATGACGATCTCGCTTTCCGGACGGATTGGGCGTCCCGTTTCCATAAGCCGGGGAGACACGGGCGACGGCGGAGAAGTCGGAGGAGCCGCTCCGCGGGCCGAGGCGCGAGCGAACAACGCGGGCTTCCCGGCTGCTCTCGCTCGTGACGTGTCATCCGGAGGGGAGCGGCAGCGACGGCCCATTTCGGGCCGGGAGGACCCGCGTCTTCCCCGCACGAGATGGATCGTCGCTGCCGCGCCTCGGAATGAGTCTGCGCTGCACCCGAAGCTGGCTGCCGCAGGTCCCGACCTCGTACCTCCCGTGATTCGAATTGCTTCGATGCCGCGGGTGGCTCCTACCGCATGCCGCCGCCGATGCTGAGCGTTTCGCCGGTGATCCAGTCGGCGTCGGCGGACGCGAGGAAGACGACGGCGGGCGCGACGTCGGCGACGTGGCCGATGCGGCCGAGCGGCGCGTCCTTCTCGAACTTCTTGCGGAAGTCGCTCTCGGCCGAGGCGAAGCCGGCGCCTGTCGCGCCCTCGGTGTCGACGAGCCCGGGGTTGACGGCGTTGACGCGGATCTTGCGGGCGCCGAGTTCCTTGGCGAGCGAGCGGGTGACGACGTCGACCGCGCCCTTCGTCGCCGCGTAGACCGCGGCCTGCGGCGGCGCGAGCGTGGCGGCGACCGAGCTGATGTTGACGATGCTGCCGCCGCGGTCGCCGAAGTGCCGCACGGCTTCCTTCGACGCCAGCAGCAGGCCCAGGACGTTGATGTCGAACTGCTTGTGGAAGTGCTCGGGCGTGATCTCGACGAGCGGCGCGAACTCGTAAATGCCCGCGTTGTTCACGAGCACGTCGGCCGGGCCGAACGCGGTGGCCGTCTCCTCGAACAGGCGGCGGACGTCCGCCTCCCGGGCCACGTCCGCCTGCACGGCCACGGCCTTGCCGCCCGCCGCGGTGATGTCGGCCACGACGCGATCGGCGCCGGCCTTGCTCGACGCGTAGTTCACGACCACCGACGCCCCGGCGGCGGCGAGATGTTTGGCGATCTCGGCGCCGATCCCCTTCGACGCGCCGGTGACGACGGCGACCTTACCGCTAAGCTTCTGCTGTGACATGATGTTGACCCTTTGAAAGTTCGTTCGTTTAAAAGATGTTGCTGCTGCTGCACGGTGCCGATCTCGCACGCGACGCGGCGCGGAGGTTTCCGCGTCGCAGTCACGACGCCCCACTCAAGCGGAGGAGATGGGCAAGCAGTGTGTAACCGTCGGCGGTGTGGAAGTGTTCCGCATCGCCTGCGGGAAGGCGTGGGCGGGTGGAGCCGCCGCTGTTGCTCGGATGCGACCTGCCATTCTCATGGGTCCTTTCCCACAAAAGCGCGGTGTTCTGTACCGATCGGTACACGGTAGGAGGTGGAAATCCGGCGGTCAAATGAATATTATATCGATCGGTATGAAAGACGTGGCGAAGACGCATCGCAAGGGAAGGCCGCGCGGGTTCGACCCGGACCGCGCGCTGGACCAGGCGATGCGCGTCTTCTGGGAGCACGGCTACGAAGGCTCGTCGCTGCCGGCACTGACCAAGGCGATGGGCATCAACCGCCCGAGCCTGTACGCGACGTTCGGCAACAAGGAGGCTTTGTTCCGCAAAGCGCTCGACCGCTATGAAGAACTCGCGGGGTGCCTGATGAGGGAAGCGCTGGCCCGGCCGACCGCCCGGGGCGTGGTGGAGCACCTGTTCGCCCGGGCGGTCGCCGCGCGGCGGCCGGGCGAGTCCAGGGGGTGCATGCTCGTGCAGAGTGCTCTGACGTGCAGCGAGGCGTCCGAGCGGGTGCGGCAAGAGGTGCTCGTGCGGCGGCAGGGGATGGAACTGCTGCTGCGCGACCGCTTCGAGCGCGCCCGCGCCGAGGGGGACCTGCCGCCGAACGCCGATCCCGCGGCGCTGGCGAAGTACGCCGCCACGTTCCAGCACGGGTTAGCTGTTCAGTTGTCCGGCGGCGCCAGCGGCGAAGACCTGCGCGCCGCCGTGGCGATCGCGCTCAACGCCTGGCCCGGCTGACGCCGCCCTCCCGCCCTCCGTTCACCCGCGCGCCACCCGCGCACTCCACCTTGAGATGCGACCGTGCCGATCCTGTTCGTCGAGGGCCGCGCGCGGCCGTACGATGGCACGGCGAAAGGGCGGTGAGCGCGTCATGATCAAAGTGGCGATGATCGGGGCCGGCAGCGTGGTGTTCTCCAAGAACCTCACCGGCGACATCCTCGGCTTCCCCGAATTCCGCGGCGCGACGTTCAGCTACATGGACGTCGACGCCGACCGACTCGCGGTCGGCGCGGCGCTGTGCCGGAAGGTGGCCGACGCGCTGGGGGCGCGGCCGACGATCGAGGCGACGCTCGACCGGCGGGCGGCGCTGGCGGGGGCGGACTTCGTCATCAACATGGTGCAGGTCGGCGGGTTCGACTCGACGCTCGTCGACTTCGAGATCCCGCGCCGCTACGGCCTGCACTTCACGATCGCCGACACCACCGGCCCCGGCGGCCTGTTCCGCGCGCTGCGCACCTACCCGATGCTCGTCGGCCTCTGCCGCGACATGGAAGAAGTGTGCCCCCGCGCGACCCTGCTGAACTACTCCAACCCGATGAGCATGAACATGCAGACGGTCACCCGCACGAGCGGCGTGCGGGCCGTCGGCCTGTGCCACAGCGTGCAGGGGACGCTGTGCGAACTAATGGGCTACCTCGGCGTCGACCCCGCCACCGTCGCGTTCACCTGCGCCGGCATCAACCACATGGCGTTCTACCTGCGGCTGGAGGACGCGCAGGGGAACGACTTGTACCCGCGCCTGTTCGACGCGATGCAGACACGGCCGGAGGTCTACAACAGCAACAAGGTGCGGTTCGAGCTCATGCGGCGGCTGGGTACTTCGTGACCGAGTCGAGCGAGCACAACGCCGAAGTACAGCCCGTGGTTCATCCCGCACGGGCCGGCGGCGAGGCGCGGTTCAACGTGCCGATCGACGAGTACCTCCGCCGGTGCGACGGGATCGTCGAGGAGTTCGAGCGGATGCGGCAGGTGTGCCAGGCCGGCGAGGCGGTGGGGCGGTCGAGCCGCAGCAGCGAGTACGGCAGCACGATCATCCATTCCATGGCGACGGGCACGCCGAGCGTCGTCTACGGCAACATGCCCAACCGCGGCGCGATCGCCAGCCTGCCGCCCGACGCGATCGCCGAGGGCCGACGCTCGTCGACCGCTCGAGGCCTGCGGCTGACGACGGTGGGGGCGCTCCCGCCGCAGCTCGTCGGCTACATGCAGCCGCACGTGACGCAGCACGAACTGTTCATCCGCGCGGCGATGGAAGGGCGGCGCGACCACGTCTACCAGGCGGCGATGTTCGACCCGCTCACGTCGGCCACGCTGGCGGCGGACCGCATCGTCGAACTGTGCGAGGCGAACTTATCGCCGCCCACGGCTTCGCCCGCGACGGCGGCGTGCTGCCGGACCTCGACGCCAAGCGATCACTCGTGCCGACGAGCGGCAAGACGTTCGACAAGGTCGACGCCACCTCCTCCGCGCCAGTTGGGCCGCCGCCCGGCTCAAGTGCGAGCAAGGGCTGATCAAGCAGTGGCACGTGATCGGCCCGTTCCGCGGCGATACGCCCGGCCGGGCGAGCCTGGAGGTCGACACGCCGGTCGAGGCGCACATGTCGTTGAACTGGGATGCGAGCGCGACCTGGAGGCCGATCGTCCACCGCGACCACACCTATTGCTGGAAACCGGCCAAGGCCGGCAAGCGCGACTTCGTCGACCTGGGCCAAGCCCTCGGCCCGGCCGACTGGGCCGTCGCCTACGGCTACGCGACGATCGAGTCGGCCGAGGACCAGGAAACGACCCTCCGCTGCGGCAGCGACGACGCCGTGCGGATCTGGCTCAACGGCCGCGTCGTCCACAGCCACGAGGTGGGCCGCCTACGTCGCCGCCAGCGACGAGGTGCCGATCCGCCTGCGGGCGGGCAAACGTGCTGCTGGTGAAGATCGTCAACTACACGGGCGGGTGGGGCTTCGGGGTCTCGGTGCCGACGGCAGGGTGAGCGGATCGACGGGCGTGGAGATCCAGGAATTCCGATTGAGCGGGCTCGCTTGCGAGCGGTTCGTGCCGCGGGCGTGACTCCGTCTCGATCGACGGGCCGCCTCCGGGTACCTCGGTTGGTCACACCGCGCCGCTGGAAACGGCTCGCAAGCGAGCCCGCTCAACGCCGTCACCCGCGTCCGACTTTTCCCGAGCGTCTGCTCCACCGCCACCGACGCGCGGAAGACCGCGCACGCCCTGCAACGGGCACCGCTTGCCGATCTTCACGTTGCGCAACCGTCCACCCTGATGAAACTCCGATATCTTTCTGCGACTTCCAAACCGGCCGTGATAAATTTTCCGGCATGAAGGCGACGCCGGTTCCTGCCCCTGACCTTCCTGGCCGGCGTGGACGACTTCGCCTACTTCGCCCCCTACGTCGCGTTCCTGATGGTCGTCACGCTGCTCGTGGGGGGTGGTGGCGATCGCAGCAGCAGGGCCAGCCGTCGCTGGCACTATCCCTCCCGCTGCCGATCCCGGCGGGGTTCAGGCCGTATAATTCGGACCCATGAAGCCCTTCGGCCCCCTCTCGGTCTCGGCAGCACCTTCGATCGTCAGGATCGCCGCGACGCCGCAGGAGGCGGTCGTCGTCCAGCGCGTCCTGCGGCGGATCCTCTCCTTCACCGGCCGCACCATCGACGACGTGATCAACGACCCCATCGCCCGCAACCAGGTCGCCGGCTACTCAAGCTCCACAAGCAGATCGAACGCTCCGGCGAGATCCGCGACCTCGAACGCCAGTGGAACCCGCTCGGCTGACCGTTCCCCACCCGCCACCGTCCAACCGCCACGGCCACCCGATCACCCGATCTCGCCGGCTCGCATCGTGCCTGCCGCAGATGAGCCGGCGGCCTTGCGCCCGGCATGCCGTTCATCGTCGCGGCCCGTGACCGCGCGGCGGGCCCATTGCGAATCCCCACCCACAAGACCTGCGATGAACATCCCCTCATCGGTGTCCATCGGTGCCTCGTCGGTGGCTAAAGACAGATTCGCGTCAACCCGACGGCCGATTGGCTGCAGACGCCTCGCCTCACGCCCCGGGCGGCGGGGCATGACCATGCCGTGCTTCTCGAACGTCCGCATGACGAACGCCATGTCGAGCAGGCCCTTCGGCGGGCCGGCGGCGATGTCGGTGCAGGGGACGCCGCACTCGGCGAAGAACCGGTCGAAGCCGCCGGGCGTGTGGTAGTCGACGAGCTTCGCCGGCGCGCGCGCCGCGTTGCGGAAGCCGTGCATCACGCCCTTGGGCACGTGCACGGTCGTCCCCGCCGTCGCGGTCGCCGCCTGGCCGTCGATCGTGAACTCGAACGCCCCTCGACGACGTAGAAGACCTCGTCCTCGGTATTGTGCAGGTGCGGCGGCACGCCTCGCCGGGGTCGACCGTGACGTCGGCGACGCTGAACGTGCCATTCGACTCGGCGCCCGTGAGACGCACGTTCACGTGCTGGCCGAGCACCCAGTGCTGCTGGCCGGCGCCGAACGCCGGGCCCTGGCGGGTCGGCCGGTGCTCCGGGCGGATCTCCAGGCCGTGCCGGGCCGACGCCGCCATGAGGCGCTCGACGTCGGCCGGGCCGACGGCAGGGGCGTGGCGGCGGCGCGTCGTCGCAGGGGCAGCCGGCCTCGGGGACGAAGCGGTCGAACCCGGCCGGCGTCGCGGCGACGATGAAGCGGCCGGCCGCGTCGCCGACGTTCCGGAACGCGTGCGGCACCGCGCGGCAGGAACGCCACGGTGCCCGGCCCGCCGCGGATCGCCGCGTCGCCGAGCACGAACTCGAAGTCACTCTCCAGGATGTAGAACAAGCTCGTCCTCCCGTGCGTGCACGTGCGGCGGCGGACCGCCGCCGCGGCGGGACGACGACCTCGGCCAGCGCGAACGCGCCGCCGGTCTGCTCGGTCGTCAACTTGGACGTCACGTGGTCCCCAACCACCCAATACTGCGAGCCGCGGCGCGCGATCACGGACGGAGCCGTCGCCAATTCAGACGTCACGTCGACCTCCTGTTTGGTTCTGTCAGAACCGCGTACGGTCCGCCGGCATCACCTCATAATTTGGGGAAAGGCAAGGATGGCGGATCGTGTCGCGAGTGCCCTGAGCTTGACGGGGCGCCCTCGGGGTCGTGGCCGCTGCACCCTCGCCCTGGCCTGCTCGAAGGGAGAGGCGGGGGATCTTGCGGCCGGGCGCGGGAGGAGAGAGGGATGGTCCTCGCGAGGATGAGCGACGCTTCCGCCCTCGCCGGCTGCGAGCCGCCCTCCCCCTGAGTACTCCACCCTCCACCCTCCACCCTCTTATCCGCCTCCTCACAGCAACACGCCGACCACCGCCGCCGTCGCAGGCGACGACAGCGCCCCGCCGGCCATCGCGAGCGGGGCGAGGCGCGAGAGGTCGCCGCGGCGGTGGGGGGCGAGGGTGCTGGATGCCGCCGACCTGGATGCCGATCGACGCGAAGTTCGCGAAGCCGCACAGCGCGTACGTCGTCAGCAGCGACGAAGCGCGGCGAGAGGGTAGCGGGGTCGGCGGCGAGCTGCTGGCTCATCTGGAGGTAGGCGAACAGCTCGTTCAGCACCGTCTTCACGCCGAGCAGCGAACCCACCTCGCGCGCGTCGGACCACGGGATGCCGCAGAGCCACGCCAGCGCGCCAGCGGGTAGCCGAGCAGCCCTCGATCGACGCCGGCTGCCCGGCCGGCGCCCAGCCCCAGCCACCGACGCCCAGCCGACCACCGCGTTGCCCGGCGCAGACCAGCGCCGTGAACGCGATGAGCATCGCGGCGACGTTCGCGCCGCCAGGCCCAGCCCTCGGTGGTTCCGCGGGTGGCGGCGTCGATCACGTTGGCGTCGACGTTGCTGCACCCGCAGCCCCAGCACGCCGGCCGACGCGGGCGTCTCGGTCTCGGGCACGAGCAGCTTCGACACCAGCAGCGCCCGCCGGGCACGGCTGATGAGGCACGCGGCGGCGAGGTGCCCGCCGACGTCGGGCACGAACGGCCCGGCCACCCGGTGTAGACGCCGAGCACGCCCACGCGATGTTCGCGAAGCCGGCGGTCATCACGCACATCGGCTCCGACCGCGTCGCGGCGGCGACGAACGGGCGGATGATGAGCAGCGCCTCGGTCTGCCCGACGAACACGCGCCGCGCTGGAGCTGTCTCGGCGCGCTCGTGCATATCGTGCGGCTCATCAGCCACGCCAGCATGCACGACGTGCCCCATCACGCCAACGTGGTGAGCGATGGCGGTGAGGCAGGAGAAGATGATCGTGGGCAGGATGAAGAACGCGAAGTAGCCGACCGACCGCGCGTAGCCGACGACGCGCGCCGCCGCCCGGCGCCGTCACGGCCACCCCGCCCGGCCCCCACGCCGGAGCCGGGGCTGTTGGCGAGGTCGCCGAAGACCATCCGCGCGCCCGCCCGCGTCACCTCCAGCAGCCGTTGACCACGTCGTTCACGACCTGCAAAGTGCGGCGTGCGCAGCACGATCAAGCGCGAACAGGACCTGCGGCGCCAGCCCCCACCCGACCACCCGCCACGGCACCGGCGGGGCGGGGCCGGCGTGTCGCCCGCGCCGAGCGTCAGCCGCTGCCGCCGCTGCACCCGCCACCACCGCAGCCGCCCGACCGCCCACGCGAGGAGCACGAACGCGACGAGCCCCAGCAGCGACTGCGCGCTGGCCATGGTGCCGGCGGGAAGGTCGTTCATGAGGTTGCGGCGAAACGTGAGGTGCGCGCCGGTTCGGGTGCCGCATCCTACCGCGGCCGACATGCTGGGCAAATGCGGGAGTTGATGCGCTGGGCGATTCCCGTCGCAGATGTGACGACGGGTCGAGGTTTCGCCATCGCGGCCCTGCGGGACATGTCATCGAGGGCGGTAGCGACCCGACCCATCTCGGGATGGGACGAACCGTCGCCAGCGCTTCGAGATGGGCGTCGCTGTTGCCCCTCGGGATGACGGTTGTCGCTGTTCGCGATCGGAAATGGCGCCTGCAGAGCGTTCCTCGCGACGCTTCGGCCGCCCGCCTACTTCGGCGTCTGCACCATCGCGTTCGGATCGAACCCCGGCCCGGCCGGAAGCTCGCCGCTCTCGATCGCGGCGAAACTCGCGGCGACGGCGAGCAGCGGCAGCCCCAGTGCCGCCTGGCACAACTCGCCGTGGCGGTTGGCGGCGTACTCGTAGGGCTGGCCCTCCTTCGCTAACTTGCCGAGCACCGTCGCCACCCGCCGGGCGGCCGCGGCTTGCCGAACACGTCGCTGATGCCTTCCGCGTCGCCGGGCGGCGCTCGCTCCTGCCGGAGCAGTTCCTCCACGTGCTCCGACACGTACGAGTCGGTCGCGGCCCCGTTCTCGTAAAGCTGGTAGAGCATCACCCCGCCGGCCGTAGACCATCACGACGAGGGCCGGGCACTCGAACTCCGCCGACAACTCCGCCGCCATCGCCTCCTGCGACGCCAGGTCCTCCGGAAAAATCACCGTCGCCCCGCAGGCCCCGGCGCGCGTACGTGACGAACCCGCGGCCGTTGAGGCGCGACGACGTCCGCGAACTCCGGCCCGGACAGCGTGAGGTTGGCGTAGTTGTCCACGGTTTGAGGATACGCGGCCGGTGCGAGGGCGAACGACCGGCGTGATCACGCGATGGCCGAGTGGTCTCAACTGTCAACGCAGATTGCACCGGGGGCAGCGAAGGCATCGGATGACGACGCCGCCAGCAACGCGCCCATTTGCGATGGCCGCAAAACCCGCACGCCTCGGTTGCACACCGCCGCGTCGCTCTGCTCGGCCATCTCGTTCGGCGTAACGCTGACCGTCGTTGGGACGACCGCGGCGGCTTCGTCCTTCCGACGCGCCAAGCCTTCGGCCGCCGCCGCCGAAGATGTAGGCGAACCCGGTCAGCGCCGCCGCGGCCGGAGCGACTGGAAAGACCCCCACCACGCCGCGATGGCGACGATGCCCCATCCCATCCAACGCGGCACATCCGGATCGCAGCGACGGCGTCAAGCGACGGGCGCGGGAGGTGTGGAGAAGTTGCTGACGCTGCCCGCAGGTGCCGCAGGCGACGATCGTCTCGGACACGACGATCCGTCCTTGTCGGCTCGCCTCGCTCCAGGTGAAGCCGTGCGCAGGATTCTGAGTTTCTCGCCGGGGTGCGGCAACAGCACGACAGTGCCGCCGTCGAGGTACACGCCGTTGGCCGTAGTCGAGCATCACGAACTCGTGGTCGCACCCGACGCACCGGCCTTCGTAGACGCCCGGCATGGCGGCACCCTTGCTGGCGAAGCGATCACGCCGGCAGCGTCGCCAGGCGGTTGGGCGAGCGGCCGAGGAGGTCCATCGAGGTGTCGAACACCATCCCCGGCGTCACGCGGGTCATGCAGCGATGGTCGAGGGGGCAGGTTTTTTCCTGGCAGGGGCCGCAGAAGACTTTCACCGACGCGATGCGTTCCTTCGCGTAGTAGATCTCGGTCCACTCGGGTGCGTGGGGCCGAACACCGTCACGACCGGCACGTCCATCGCGGCGGCGACGTGGCGGGGGCCGGTGTCGTTGGTGACCATGAGGTCGCAGCGGCGGACGATCTCCTTCAGGCTGCCGAGCGTCATCCCCTTGTTCGAAGGTCGACAGAAGCGCGACGCATCAGCCGCTTGATCGACTCGACGATCGGCCGTTCCTTCGGGGCGGCACTGATCAGCACCGTCGCGCCGAGTTCGTCCATGAAGCGGTCGGCGAGAGCTGCCGCGGTATTCCGCCTTCCAGCACTTGCCGCCCTGAACGCCGCGGCGGGTTCAGCACGATCAGCGGCGGCTCGCCCTTGCTCGCCGGGCGGTCGAGGTCCATGTCGAGTCCGGCGCGGGCGAAGACGTCGCGGGCGTCGGTTCGCTCGGAGTTCGTCACGAACAGTTGCGCGCGCAGATCGCGGTGCGTCGAGCCCAGGTAGTGGGCGAGGCCGAGGTAGTACTTCACGATCGGCGACGGCACGAACTTCCGCGGTCCTTCACCGGCAGCAGCTTGTCCGACAGCAGGAACCCGCGGCTGTCGCGGCTCGTACCCGACGACGCGGGATGGCGGCCATCTTGCAGACGAGCGCCGCGTTTGAACGAGTTCGACAGCAGGACGGCCAGATCGAAGTGCCCCGCGCAGCCGGGCGGCGAGGTCAAAGAAATGCCCCTTGCCCGCCTTGGCGGTCGTCTTGCCCGTGCGGTAGGTGATGAGCTGGTCCGCCCACGGCATCCCCGCGTAGACCGGCTTGCGTAGCGCGCATCAGGTAGCTGATGTGCGCTGCAGGTACAGCTCGCCAGCCGCCTGGAGCGTCGGCGTCGCCATCACGGCGTCGCCCACCCAACTCGGCTGCACGACCAGAATCTTCTGCGGGTTCTGCGGCTCGGAGGACATCGCCCGACGGTATGTCGACACGCGGGGCGGGCAAAGTAAACAGCCGCGAAACGTCGCGAAACGCTCTGGAGATTTCGAGGAACCGCCGCGACTCGAGTCGGAAACGAATGCCAAGCGTCAGAGGTCCCATCATCCCGAGCGGGCGACCTGTCTCGGGTTCCCATGCGGTTGTCGTGACCCCGAGATCCTTCGCTACGCTCAAGATGACGGTCCCCGCGTTTCAACAGCTACCGACGATCGTCGTCAAGCAGGCCGCGTCACGTGCGGCTACCGCGCCTTCCGCGCGACGATCACCTTCACGCGCGCATCTCGTTCGCGTAGGCCAACCCCGTCGAACTCCGCGACGGCGCGGAGCCGGTCGCGGGGGAGCTGAGCGGGTCGTCCCACACGCCGCGCGTGAGGACGATCCACGTCGGGGCGGCGTCGATCACCTCGTCGCTCAGTTCCATCGCCGACGCTCGCGGATCGTGCCGCCCTGGTAGAACGCGAGGCTCGGCTCCGTAGTCGAGCATGATCACCTCGTTCGGGCCGGTCGCGGCCTCGGCGATCAGCACGTCGGCGACGCGGCGGGAGGTCTGCAGGTACGCCGCGTGGGGCAGGTAGACGGTCCAGAGCAGCAGCCAGACCACGAGCATGCCGCGCCCATCGCCAGCAGCCCGGCGGCGGGCCGGCGGCGGCGGAAGAGCCAGAACGCGACGGCGACGTAGGCGATGCCCCCGCCGAGGGCGACGGCCGCGGGGACGATCGAGTTGCCGAACCAGATCGACGCCGCCAGAGGCAGGAGGCTCAGGCCCGCCAAGCGCGACGGTCCAGCGCCGACGGCCGTCACCATCGCCGACCGCAGGAGGTCGCCGTATTGCCCGCGCAGGCAGCGGACGATCGCGTCGGCGGTGAGGAACGCGAGGAACGGGAAGACCGGCAGCAGGTAGTGCGGCAGCTTCGTCTGCACGAGCTCGAACATCAGCCACGGCCCCGCGACCGCCGCCAGCGCGAAGCGGATCTGCGGGACGTGCCGCCGCTTGAACGCGAAGACGAGCGACATCGGCAGCAGCACGCTCCACGGCAGGTACGTGCCCCAGATCGTCGCCAAGTGATATCCTGGCGGCCCCGCGTGCCCTCGAGCCCCGACCGCATCCGCCGCACCACGTCGTGCGAGATCGACGTCGCCAGGAACGACGGCTCACGCTGCTGCACGAGGTACAGCCACGGCCCGACGACGATCGCCACCACGAGCGGGTGAGAATGGCGACGGCGACGCGGGCCGGGTGAGCCACGTCAGGGCGGCGAGCGTTGGGGTTCTGCACCGCGACGGCGGCTTCGTGCCGGATGCGTGCCCGCCGGCGCGCCGCGTGACGTCACGCCGACCGATGCTGGCTTCCAACAGTGCCCGCCCCGCGTTGGCTTCGTTTTGCACGACTCCCGGCGGGGAGACGGCTCCACCGCCGGTGTCGGTCGCGTCGTCACGCGAATCTCTAGGGCCGGTCGCCTGCGCGTGATGCTGATGGATCGACGTGCCCGATCGCACCGTTGAGGCACCCGCCACGTTGGCTTCGTTCTGCATTCGAGCGGCGCCGACGGTGTTCTCCCCGCGGGCCCGACGTCGAGCCATCCACAGGTCGAGGCCGTTCAGGCCGAGCAGTGCCAGGAGCGTCATCCCGATCACGCCGAGGATGACCGGGCCCTTCGTCAGCCCCGCGAAGCCGACGGCGACGCCGAGGACGATCCACGGTGTCCACGAGCCGCCGCGCCGTCGCCACAGGAGGTAGAGCGCGCCCTGGGCAAACGTCGTGGACAGGAGCAGTACGCTGTCGGTGAGGCAGGCCTTGGCGGCAATCAGCACCATCGCCGACGTCGCCAGCACGAAGACCGTCCACGCCGCCCGCCGCCGCCCGGCCCGCCGCCCCGCGCCCGCGGCCACGAGCGAGAGCGTCAGCGGCATCGCGATCGCCGACGGCAGCCGGGCGGCGAAGGCGGTGTCGTCGAGGACGCGCATCGCCGCCGCCTGGCACCAGTAGATGAAGACCGGCTTGGCGTAGCGCGTCTGGCCGAGGTGGCGGGGGACGACGAAGTCCGGCCCCGGGTGCTCCGGGCTGCCGTAGAGCATCTCGCGCGAGCACTGCGCGTAGCGCGGCTCGTCCCGGTCGAACAGCCCGACCGACCCGTTCCCGACGAGGTACACCCCGAAGGCGGTCAAGATGAGAAGCGCGATCCGCACGCGCGCCCCGACAGGGGACAACATCGGGGGCTACCTTAGGAGGAATCACCCGATCTACAAGCACCCCAAAAGCGACACGAAGCGGGCGACGCGGGAAGCGGTCGGATTCCCGACGGGTGAACTTCGTGGAAAGCGATGTCACGCGAAACTCCGCGCGAAGCTTCCGTTGTGCCATGCGACGCGGGCCATCCGTTCCGATCCCGGCCCTGCGGGCCGGCCGCGAAACGGCACCCGTCCACCTCACTCCACCACCCCACCACTCCACCACCCTCCACGCTTCCGACTCCCCACTCCCCACTCCCCCCGCCCGCTCCCTTGACCAACGGGCCGCCGCGCCCACAATCCGTGCCGCCACATGGTTCACTTCAGCCTGCCGTTGTTACTGGGTCTGCTCGCGGGGTCTGCGCTGCTCATGATTCTGGAGTGTCGGGGGCTGCGGACGACGCTCTCGCTGGAGATGAAGGGGGACGTGAAGCGCGAGACGCGGTGGCTGGCGCAGTACGGGCAGGCCGTCTGCACGGCCGTCGTCGCGCTGCTCGTGCTGCAACTCGACCGGGGCCGGCCGCGGGCGTGGGTCGCGGTGATCGTCGCAGTGCTGGGGACGTCGATCGCGAACCTGGTCCTCAAGCGCCTGTTCAGCCGCGTGCGCCCCGGCCGCGAGAACGCGGGCAAGTTCCTCGGCCCGAGCTTCAGCCACGCGAACTGGCGCGAGAGCTTCCCGTCGAGCCACAGCGCCTGCGCCGTCGCGCTGTCGGTGATGCTCACGCTGCTGTACCCCCAGGCCGCCGCCACGTTCTGGGGGCTCGCCCTCACCTGCGCCGTCCTGCGCTACATCCTCGACGCCCACTGGCCCAGCGACGTCCTCGGCGGCATCGCCCTCGGCTATGGCCTGGCCCACGTCACGTGGCGCTACTTCCCGTGGACGTGAGGCGGGTGGGCGGCTCGGGCCAAGAAGAGGAATCGAACCACGGAGACACGGAGACACGGAGGTAGGAGGAGAAGTCGAAAAGGGGATGGAAACAGAGAATGGAGTGTGACGGGCGATCGCGCGCCGGTGGCGTTCCTCCGCCTCTCGTCGTGCATACGCCATTGTTCGACTTCTCTTCTTACCTCCGTGCCTCCGTGCCTTCGTGCCTCCGTGCCTCCGTGCTTCGATTCTTTCAGACGCCCGACATCACAGCGCCGCGAAGGCGATCGACACGCCCGCGTTGACCGCGGCGCGCACCGATTCCCAGAACGCCTGACTGACGCGCGTCGCGCCGGCGGCGGCGAAGCTGGCGAGCTGGGCGTGGATGTGCGCCTTCTCGCGCAGCAGCGCGAGCCGCGCGTCGGCGGTGTCGGGGGCGGCCATCGCGCGGAGCTGAAGCTCGGCCGCGTCGAGGCAGCAGAGCCGCAGCAACTCCCGATGCGCGTCGACAAAGTCGACAGATCGTGCAGTCGCTCGGCGAGCGATTGGAAGATGCGATCGGCAACGTCTTCGGTGGTGGTCATCGTCGTCGGCATGATGTTCTCCTCGTGATGATCCCGTTCAGGCCCGCGTCGCCCGACGCGGTGACTGCGAAGAACAAGAACGCAGACGATCGGACCGCGGAGAGCGTGGAGCGGCTACGGCGTGACGTGGTCGTCTTCTCCGCGCGCCGCGTCGCCGCGGCCAATCAAGTCTGAGAATCCCGAACATGCCCGCGCGGGGCTGAATCAGACGTTTACCCGCACGGCCCCGTCGGTTCGTTCAACGATCGTTCGCTTCGACGCGGAGTTGCCACGTCGAGCGTGCGGTGGCAAGCCGCGCCTGCTGCGTCGTTCAGCGACGGGTCGCGCGTGACGTACGCCGCGTACCAGCGCGACCGCCTCGTAGGTCGCGCGGTCGGCCGCGGCGGCGACGTCGCCGCGCCGCCGGGCAGGGCTGCACACCCGCCGCCGCCGAGCAGCGCCGGCAGCAGCAGCAGGGCGAAGGCGAGCAGGCACATCGCCCGTCGCGGCGGAAGCGGCGGCGGCGGCGGCGGCGCGCTGGCGGCGTCGCAGCGCGATCCGGCGGCTCGCCCGCAGCCGGCCGTAGAGCCGCGCCGGTGCCGGCGAGCGTGGCGGCCGACAGGAGCCACTCGCGCAAGTCGTCGAGGAACGCCGGGTCGACCTCGATTTTCAGCAGCGACAGCGTCGAGCCGATCAGCCCGACCACCGCGCCCCACACGCCGACGCTCGCGTACCAGGGTTTCGTCTCGTTCATCGCGCGGACCTCCGGAAAAGGGGAAAAGGGTCGGGGACACGCACCGATCACGGTGGACGCCGGTGCGCGCAACGTCGTGCCGCGGGGCGGTTCGCGACATCGGAGGTGCTGCCGCCGCCGCCGCCGCGGACCGTCGCGCCGAGGAGAGCCGGCTTGGGGGACCACGGCGGTCGGGGGAGCGCGACGGCCCGGAGAAGTTGCGAACGATCGAGAGGGGCGGGAACGGTCACCGGCTCACCTCGGCTGCGCGCGCAACAAAAAGCCCGTGCCGTCCGGCGCCCGCTCCTACAGCGGCACCGAACCACACAGGCCCGTTCGAACGTCCGGACTGTCCCGCCGCCGGCCGGCGCCGCCGCCGCGCGACCCGCCCGCCGACGAGATCCGCCAGACGTCACCACACGGCCGGCAAACCGAACAGAATGCTAACAAGCGTTGTCGCGCTTTGTCAACGATTTTCCGCGAAAGGCGGGGGCGTTGGTGGCAATATGCCGGAATAGATGGAGTCACGGCGCGGGCGGACGCGTGGTGTTGCAGAGCAGCGCGCCGAAACGGTTTGGAAGAGAGGGTCGACTTCCGCACGTCGCACCTTTCTACGTAGAACAACCGCGGTGACCTCCTGTCGCGCAATGCAATGCGCATCTCCGCGTGCGACTTTCCCCCACCGTTTAGCCGCCGCTGCAGAGCGGAGCTCTGATCGGCAAAGCGTGAGGATGCGGGTCAACCGATCCGTCGGTCCTCACCGTCGACGCACTCTCGGCAAGCACCGCTCTTCGAGCGGCGGCTAAACGGCAGCGCGGCTTTGACTCGCGAGCAGCCTTCTCCGATCCTCTCGCCGCGATGATCCGCTCGCCCCGCGCGCTGATGACTTACCTCGCCCGCCTGTCCGGCGGCGCCTGCTGCTGTGGTGCTACCTGATCTGGTACCTCGTCGTGCTCGTGCGCTACTTCGACCCGAGCCTGAGCCTCTGGCTCACGTCGCTGGGGATCAGCGGCATCATCGGCCTCGGCGCTCTACGTCAGCACCACCGCCTCGCCCAGCCAGGCCGCGGCGGCGGCCTGGGGTTCTGGCCGACCGTTCGGCTCTTCATGATGCCGTTCTGCGTCTCCAGCTTCTCGGCCCTGGTGAAGGGCAGGGACTTCGTCCTCGTCCTCCCCAGCCGGCTCGGCGACCTGGCGTGGGGGCTGGGACTCCGTCGTCGCGTTCTGTCTCCTCGTCCTGGCGGTGAAGTGGCGGGCGCGGCTTGGGTCGCGAAGAAGAAGTCGTCGTCGAACCACGAAGGCACGAAGAGACGGAGCGGGCCGTCTAACTTTCGTGCCGGCCCTGTTGCTGAACGGTTTTCCCGACTCACTTGTTCACGCGCACGACTCGCACGGTGCTCGCACGCCACCGCTTCGTGTCTTCGTACCTTCGTGGTTCCATTTCCTTCCTCGAAGGTAGAATGCCTCCATGAAGGTCCTCATCGCTTACGACGGGTCGGAGTGCGCGGACGTGGCCATCGCGGACCTGGCGCGGGCGGCTGCCGCCGGACGCGGGGGCGCTGGTCGTGTCGGCGGCCGAGGTGTTCCTGCGGCCGCCGGGCGACGCGGGGGCGGTCGAGACGTCGGCGGTCGAGCAGTTCCCGAGGTGCAGCGGGCGCGCGAACTGGCGAAGGAGGCGGCCGACCCGCGCCGACGACTTCGCCCGCTCGGCCGCCGATCGCGTGCGCGGCATCGTTCCCGGCGTGGTCGGTCGACCACGAGTCGTACGCCGACTCGCCCGCGTGGGGCGTCGTGCACGGGCGGAGAGTATAAGGCCGACCTCGTCGTCGTCGGGTCGCACGGGCGGTCACTGCTCGGGCAGCTCATGCTCGGCAGCGTCGCAGAAGGTGCTGTCGTACAGCGCCCTGCTCGGTGCGCGTCGCCCGCTGCGGCGACGGACAGGCCGCCGCGGCCGGCCCGAGCGGCCGGTGAAGCTGATCGTCGGCGTCGACGGCTCGCCCGGCTCGGCGACGGCCGTCAGCTGCTGTCGCCGCCCGCCGGTGGCCCGCGGGGAGCGAGCGCGGGTCGTGATCGCGGTGGATCTGCGGCTGACGACCGCGACGGCGGCCTACGGCGTCCCCGGCGGCACGCCGCTGCCCTGCCCGCTCGCGCCCGACGCCGGCGCCTGGGCGACGGCCGCCGCGCGCGCGGCCGAGGAACTGCGCGTCGCCGGGCCTCGCATCTCGACCGCAACCCCGAGGACGACCCGAAGCACGCCGCCGCTGGCCGAGGCCGAGTCGTGGGGAGCCGACTGCATCTTCCTCGGCGCCAAGGGGCAGTCGCGCGTCGAGCGGTTCCTGCTGGGCAGCGTGTCGTCGGCCGTCGCGCAGCGGGCGGCGTGCTCGGTGGAGGTCGTGCGGTTCGGGCAGAGCCGGTGAGGGAATCCGGGAACGGACGGAGGACGTCGTGACGGGAAACGTGGGACGTATCGGCGCGGGTTTTCGCGGCGACGGGTTGCCGCTCGCGGCTTCGCGAACCGAGGTGTGGACCGTGGACGGCTAAGCCGCAAGCCGGCTCGTCTGCCGGATGAGTTTATCCGCTATTATCGCGATGGTACCGTTCCCCGCGACCGCGCGCGTTCTGCCCCTCCCGACACCAACTGGCCCGCGGTGGGGAACGACGCGGGGGGCACCCGTTACTCGCCGCTCTCGCAGATCAACCGCGAGAACGTCAACCTACTCGAGGTCGCCTGGACGTACCGCACCGGCGACTCCGCACCGGGCAAGACGATCGAGTGCACGCCGCTCGTCGTCGACGGGGTGATGTACGTGACGACGGTCACGACGCACCTCGTCGCCTTCGACGCGGCGACGGGGCGCGGCTGTGGCGGCTCGGCGTACGCGGGGGCGGCCAACAAGATCCGTGCGTCAGGCGGCGTCAACCGCGGCGCGGCGTACTGGAGCGACGGGAAACCCGGCGGCGCGGCGCGTGTTGCTCGGCCTGAGCGACGGCCGGCTCATGTCGGTCGACGCGGCCACCGGCACGCCGGACGCGGCGTTCGGCAGAACGCGAGATCGACCTCCGCGACCTCTCGAGCGCGCGTACGGCCCGACTTCGCCCCGGCCG
>JAUJNJ010000101.1:0-2441 GCA_030448225.1 Phycisphaerae bacterium | reverse complement strand
GGTGTTCGAGGACGTGGTGTTCGAGGACGTGGTGATCATCGGCTGCTCGAACGACGAGGGCCACCGCCGCCGGGCGACCCTTGCGCCGTTCGACGTCCGCACGGGCAAGGAACTGTGGCGGTTCCACACGGTCCCGCGGCCGGGCGAGTTCGCTGCCGACACGTGGGAAGACCCACCGCCTGGCGCGACCGCGGCGGGCGAACCCGTGGGGCAGGTTCACCGTCGACGTCGAGAACGGCATCGTCTTCTGCGGCACCGGGTCGGCGGGCCCCGACTTCTACGGGGCCAAGCAGCGGACAACTTGTTCGCCAACTGCGTGCTCGCGCTCGACGCCCGCACCGGGCGGCGGCTCTGGCACTTCCAGACGACGCGCCACGACGTCTGGGACCACGACAACCCCTGCCCGCCGGTCGTCGTCACGGTGAAGCACGACCGCAAGGAGCGGCAGGCCGTCGCGCAGGTGACCAAGACCGGCTTCTGCTGGCTGCTCGACCGAAAGACGGGTGAGCCGCTCTTCGGCGTGCGCGACGTGCCCGCCACGCCGAGCGACGTGCCGGGCGAGAAGCTCTCCCCCACGCAGCCCGAGCCGATCAAGCCGCCCGCGCTGGCCAAGACGGTCTTCACGAAGGAGGAGGCGACGAACCGCACGCCCGAGGCGCGGCGGTTCGTGCTCGAGCGCCTCGAGGCCTACCGCCACGGCGCGGCGTACGTCCCCCCGAGCGAGGCGGGCAGCGTGATCCTCCCCGGCTTCCACGGCGGCGCGACGTGGGCCGGCGCGTCGTTCGACCCGACGCGCGGCCTGCTGTTCGTCAACACGAACAACGCCCCGTACGTCACCACGCTCGAGAAGCGGCCCGCCGGCCACTACGAGCCCACGGGCTACTCGTACTTCAAGGACCACGAGGGGTACCCCGCCATCCGCCCGCCGTGGGGCCTGCTGACGGCGGTCGACCTCAACACCGGCACGTTCGCCTGGCAGGTGCCGCTCGGCGAGTTCCCTGAACTGACGGCCAAGGGCGTCCCGATCACCGGCACCGAGAACTTCGGCGGCACGATCGTCACCGCCGGCGGATTGGTCTTCGTCGGCGGCTCGAAGGACGAGAAATTCCACGCGTTCGACTCAAGTACCGGCAAGCTGTTATGGGACGCCAAGCTGGGCGCCGGCGGCTACGCCACCCCCTGCACCTACGCGGTGGGCGGGCGGCAATACGTCTGCATCGCCGCGGGGGGCGGGGGCAAGCAGAAGACGAAGTCCAGCGACGCGTTCGTCACGTTCGCGCTGCCGCGGAAGGACGAGTAGCGCGGGTGCCCAACGCGTTTACTGAGCGCTGTCTAAAGATACAGCGAGTCCGGCCCCTTTGAAGCAGGACCGCAGCAGCGTCGGGTCACGTCCGACGTCGCCCAGGTGCCGCCGCGCCTCGGCGTGCAGGACGTTCAGGTCGTCGATCGTGTGGTTCGCCATCCGGTGGTACTTCGTCAGCGACCAGACGCCCTCGGCCGCGTTCAGGTCCGGGGCGTAGGGCGGCAGGTAGTGCAGCGTCAGCCGCGGGTTGGCCTCCACGACCTCCCGCACGATCGGCGCCCGGTGGGCCGCCAGGTTGTCCCACACGACGTCGACCGGCATCGGCGCCGGGTACTCGGCCAGCACCCGGTGCAGGAACGCGGCCGCCTGCTCCCCGCGGACGTAGCTGTCGGGGTGGAAGTCGCACACCAAGTCGACGCCGCCGCTCGCCGGGTGCAGCGCCACGGCCCCCAGCACGCTGACCTTCCGCTGCCGGCGGTTGCGGTACGGCACGACCGGCGTCCTCGCCCGCCGCGCCCAGGTCTTCTTCACGCTGGGCGTCATCATGAAGCCGGCCTCGTCGGCCATCAGGATCACCCCGCCCGCGCCGGCACTGTTTTTACGAGGGCGGGCCACGCCGCCCGCCGCCACGCCTCGACCCGCGCCTCGTCCCGCTCGACCGCCCGCCGCGCCGGCCGCTGGTGCGTGAACCCCATCTCCTTCAGCATCACGCCGACGTGGTCGTGGTGGTAGGTCACGCCGAACTCGCGCAGGACCAGGTCGGCGATCGACTGCTGCGTCCAGAGGTACCGGTCCGCGAACCCGCACTCGCCGGGCGCCCGCTCCAGCAGGTCCGCCAGCGCCTGGCGCTGCGCGGGCCGTCAGCTTCGCCGGGCGTCCCGTCGGCCTGGCCCGCGACGCCAACGCCTCACGCCCGCCCGCGCGGTAGTCGCGCCGCCACGCCCGCACCGTCTGGGCCGCCACGCCCAGGTGACGCGCGATCCCGGCCGGCTCCTTCCCGTCGTCGAACATGTTCGCCGCGATCCCGCGGACCCGGCCCCATTCCGCCGCGCTGCCCTTCTTTCGCATGCGGCGCGGTTTACCAGATGGCGACCCATCGCGCTAGTCCGGGCGCGGTATCTTTTTACAGCGGTCAGTA
>JAUJNJ010000100.1 GCA_030448225.1 Phycisphaerae bacterium | reverse complement strand
CTACCGCGGCGTCAGCCTCGTCGTCACCGACCGGCTTCACGTCACCGTCACCGACTACGCCGGCCCCGGCGTCTACCTCCAGCAGGAGAGCGTCTCGCGCGAGCGGGCGGACGTCGAGGTGATCACGAAGGTGGTGAACGACGGCGCGACCGACCGGGACGTCACGGTCGTCGCCGACGTGCTCGACGCCGAGGGCAACCTCGTCACGCAGTTGAGCGCCACCCACCGGCTCGCCGCCGGCGCGCGCGTCGAGTTCGCGCAGGACCTGACGATCCAGAACCCGCGCCTGTGGAACGGCACGATCGACCCGTACATGTACGACGTGGTCGTGCGCGTGAAGGATGGCGCGACCGTCACCGACCTCGTGCAGCAGCCGCTGGGCCTGCGCTACTTCAGCATCGACCCGGACCAGGGCTTCTTCCTCAACGGCGAGCGGTACGCGCTGCCCGGCGTGAACATGCACCAGGACCGCTTGGACAAGGGGTACGCCGTCTCGCCGGACGACATCGCCCAGGACGTCGGCCTGCTCGAGGACATCGGCGCCAAGATGGTCCGGCTCGTCCACTACCAGCACGCCGAGCAGACCTACGACCTGCTCGACGAGGCCGGCCTCGTCGTGTGGACCGAGGTGCCGTTCATCTTCGACGAGAGCGCGACGCCCGAGTTCTCGCTGAACGTCAAGCGGCAGATGCGCGAGCTGATGCGCCAGAACTTCAACCACCCCTCGATCCTGTTCTGGGGCCTCTTCAACGCGCTGTACGAGGGCGAGGTCGCCAGCCGCCTCGTCCCCGAGCTCGACGACATGGCCCGCGCCGAGGACCCGTCGCGGATGACGATCGCCGCCACGGCCCAGCGCACGCTCCCGACCGACGCGCTGAACCATTACACCGACGCGATCGCGGTCAACGACTACAACGGCTGGTACCGCGGCACGTTCGAGGACTTCGGGACCGTCATGGACACGTTCCACGACCTGTTCCCCGGCCGGGCCCTGGGCGTCGCCGAGTACGGCGCCGGCGCGAACCCGGCGCAGCACCAGGAGGACCCGGTGCTGATCGACGACGAGGACGAGCTGCACCCCGAGGAGTACCAGAACGAGTTCCACGAGTCGCACCTGCGCCAGATCAAGCAGCGCCCGTACATCTGGAGCGCGCTGGTGTTCAACATGTTCGACTTCGCCGCCGACGACCGCGACGAGGGCGGCATCGCCGGCCGCAACGACAAGGGGCTGGTCACCTACGACCGGGGCCTGAAGAAGGACTCGTACTTCCTCTACAAGTCCAACTGGAGCGACGACCCGACGCTCTACATCAGCAGCCGCCGCGACGACACGCGCAACGACGGCGACGTCTACGTCAAGATCTACTCCAACCTCGACTCGGTCGAGCTGCGCGTCAACGGCGTGTCGCTCGGCACGAAGACCGGCGACGAGATCAACCTGTTCCTGTGGGACGGCGTCTCGCTCAACGCCGGCGCGAACGTCGTCGAGGCGATCGGCACGAAGGACGGGCAGCTCATCACCGACACCGTCACCTGGTCCACGCCCGTGGCCGGCAGCGGCGGCGTCGGCGGGGGCGGGGGCGACGGGCTGCTCGGCACGTACTACAACGGCACGAACTTCACCGACCAGCGCCTCGCCCGCGTCGACCCCAGCGTCGACTTCGACTGGGGCGCCGGCTCGCCCAGCCCGCTCGTCGCCAGCGACGGGTTCAGCGTCCGCTGGACCGGCCAGGTCCTGGCCGGCTTCTCCGAGACCTACACGTTCCACTCGACGAGCAACGACGGCGTGCGGCTGTGGGTCGACGGGCAGCTCATCATCGACCAGTTCGTCGCCGGCCCCACCGCCGACTACTCCGGGACGATCGCCCTGGAAGCCGGGCGGAAGTACGACATCGTCCTGGAGTACTTCGACAACACCGGCAGCGCCTCGGCCCAGCTCTCGTGGAGCAGCCTGTCGCGCCCGAAGCAGGTGATCCCCACGGCCCGGCTCTTCACGGTTTAGAGCCTACAACCCGACGTCCCCCCGTTTCGCCGCAGGCCCGCAGGGCCCGCTGCAGGTTGCTCAAACTAGCGCACGCGACCGGCGAACTCGCCCGACGCGACACGACCGCCGCCCCGGTGCCCCTCGTGGTTGACACCGGGGCGGCGTCGCTTCCGCCGCGGCTCGGGTGAGGGTCCGACGCCGTCACTCCCGCCTTGGCGCCGACATCCGGTTATCATCAGGGCCGTGGTGCGCGGACGATGGCCCGGAATATCACCGGTCGCCGGACTGGTTCGCGCCCGCACCCACCGGGCGGTCGCCGGCGGGCGAAGCGTCCTGCGGAGGGACCGCGTTATGCCGCCTCGCCCGTTCGTCCTGTTCGAGTCGAGCTACCGCCAGTCGAAGGCGTACGCGCCGAACGTCGCGGTTCTGCCGTGGGGCGCGACCGAGGCTCACAACTACCACCTGCCGCACGGCACCGACGTGATCGAGGCCACCGCGCTCGCCGAGCGCGCGGCTGAACTCGCGCACGCCCGCAGGGCCCGGCCGGTCGTGCTGCCGACGATCCCGTTCGGCAACAACGCGCAGCAACTCGACCAGACCGCCACGATCAGCTTCTCGACCGCGACCGCCCTGGCGATCCTGATCGACGTCGCCCGGTCGCTTGCCAAGCAGGGGATCGACCGCCTGATGATCCTCAACGCGCACGGCGGCAACGAGTTCAAGCCGCTCGCCCGCGACGTGCAGGCGGCGAGCGGCGTGATGATCGTCGTCGTCAACTTCTGGCAGATGCGCCCGGACCTCGTCCGCGAGATCTTCGACGAGCCCGGCGACCACGCGGGCGAGCTCGAGACGAGTTTCCTCCAGCACGTCCGCCCCGACCTCGTCGCGCTCGACCAGGCCGGCGAAGGGGCGACGCGACCGTTCAAGCTCGCGACGCTGAAGTCCCCCGGCGTCTGGACGCCCCGCCCCTGGTCCGCCACCCACCCCGACACCGGCAGCGGCGACCCCGCAAAGGCCACGCCCGAGAAGGGCCGCCGCTACGTGGAAGCGATCGCCGCGGAGCTTGCGAACGTGCTCGTTGAGAGGTCGGCGGCGAAGAAGGGCGACCTGCCGTACCTTTGATCAGGCTGAAACGCGGAGGCGCGGAGCGCGCGGAGAAGGCTTCTGAGGAAACAGCGTGTGACCGTTTCGGTCCCGTCGCCGCGCGGGGACGGCAACGTGGGCGCTTGCGGTCTCGTCGCGTCGGCGTCTCGCGCCCCCGCGGGGAAAGCGCTCATTCGCGCCATCTGCGAAACCTGTGGTTGAACAACCCTCCGCCGTCCTCCGCGGTTCAACCGATTTCAGAACGTGAACATCACGCCGACGAACCCCTGGATGCCGTTCATCGCCGGGTTGCGGGCGTCGCCCTCGCGGTCGGCGTTGGAGAGGTGGAAGTAGCGGACGCCGGTCATGAGGTGGGCGTGGTCGGCGAGCTGGAACGTGAACCCGCCGCCGAACTGGAAGACGAAGTTGAACGTGGTGCCTTCCTCGGGGACGGGGTTGTCCGCCTCGAAGACCGACTCGCCGACGTCGAGGAAGAACGAGCCGCCCTCGAACTGCACGGCGTGGTGGCGGATCATGAATGCCGCCATGCCGGCGAACGCGCGTCGTCGCCGGGCTGGTTGACGTCCCAGGCGCTGATCTCGGCGTTGAACGACAGGTTTTCCAGCACGAAGTACCCGACGCCGCCCGTGCCGAACGTGATCTCCTGGTCGTACGGCCCGAGCTCGTCCATGTACCCGCCGTAGAGCTGGAGCGTCCACAGGCCCTGCGGGAAGTTCCCCGCCGCGTCGACCGTGTCCGCGGGGCGCGGCGGCGGTGCCGACGAAGAACATCGCTACGAGCGCCAGCGCATGACGGGGGGCGAGGCGTCGCCGCGCGGCCGAAGAATCCGGGTGGCCCGGCCACTTAGCAGGTGCGGCCGTCGGCCGCGGACGGCGGGTCATCGCGCGAACCATGTCGAGAAGGCTTTTCATCGCGGTTTGATCTTTCGTCACGCGGGCCGCCGCCCGGTGTAGGCGGAGAACACGCCGAGTTCCACGTGCGGCCCACGCCGTCGAAGCCGGCGACCCCATCGCGTCGAGCACGTTCTGCGGACGCACACCTCGATCGTGTCCCAGTAGTACTGCCCCCAGCACCTGGTGTCGGCCGCCCGGTCGGGCCGCCGCGGGGCGATGCGCGAGAAGGCGGGGACGATGCCACGCATGTACCGCATGAGCGTCAACGCGATCCGCCGCGTCGGCCGGGTGATCTCCAGCACGCACGCCGTGCCGCCGGGCCGCAGCACCCGGCGGAACTCGCGGAAACGTGGCGTCGATGTCCGGAGACGTGGCCGCGTACCCCATGCTGGAGAAGTCGAAGTGCGAGTCGGGGAACGGGAGTCGCTCGGCGACGCCGCGGACGAACGACACCGCGCCGGCGCGGCGCGGCCCGCGCCGTCGGGCGGGCGGCGGCCGGGCGGGCGGCGGCCGGGCGGGCGGCGGCGCAGCGCGAGCATGCCGGGGCGCTGGGGTCGAGGCCGATCACCGCGCCGCCCGCGCCGGCCACGCCGTGCGCCTCGCGCGCGCGACGAGGCCGGTGCCCGCCGCCACGTCGAGCACGCATCCCCGGCCGCAGGCCCACGCACGAGCCGCTCCGGCGGCGGTACCACCCGCCGGTGCCGAGCGCCATCCAGCAACTCGATCCGCTCGTAGTCGCCGGCCGTGCGGTCGAAGATGCGCGAGACAAAGCCCCGCCGCTGCGACTCGCCGGCGTAGTAGGGCGCGAGCGGCGGGTGGGGCACGAGGGTGTCGGTCGATGGGTCCGTCGTCATGGGTGGCCGGCGAAGTCTACCAACGTCGCGTCGATTTTCGACGCCGGCGCGCCGCCGCCGGCCGCCGGCCCGCGCGGGCGGTGCGCGCGCCGGCAGCGCGCGTGCCGGCCCATCGCCTCGCGAAGCTCCGCGTGCAGCGCGTCGAACGCCGCCCGCAGGTCCGCCAGGAACGCCGCGGCGGGCGGGGGCGGGGTCCAGGTCCTGCCGCACCCGGATCGGCTCCCCGAACGCCGCCCCCAGCGGGTGCGGCAGCGGGAGGTAACTCTTGAATCGTGAGTAGGCGGACGTCCCCAGGATCACGGTGGGGACGACCGGGCGCCCCCGACGCCTGCGCTGTCGCCACGCCCGGCTTGAACTCGCCCCGTGCAGGAGCGACGCCGCGCCCGGTGCGGACGTGCCCCTCGGGGAAGATCCCCACCACCCGCCCCCGGCGCAGCCGCTCGATCGCGGCCCGGGCGGTGGTGACGTCGGTTCGGCTCCGGTCGTGCGGCAGCGCGTTCATGCCGCGGAAGATCCACCGGAGCACCGGGCGGCATGATCTCCACGATGCTGATGAAGTCGATGTTCCGCGGGCTGGCGTAGTACAGCAGCGGGACGTCGTAGTGGCTGGAGTGATTCGCGGCCAGGATCATGCCGCCGGTGGGGGCGATCCGCTCTCTGCAGGGATGACCGGCGACGACGAGAACCAGACGATGTGGTAGCCGGAGTTGCGGACGACGCTGTAGAAGAGGTCACTCACGGCCGACGCATTCTATCGCCGCCGCCACGCCCTGCTGAACACCCGTGACGACGTCGTTCAATGTTTCTGAAACACTTGCGTGACGAGGGGTGAGTCCCGTCGTTCGTCGCGAACGACGCCAGCGCACGCGCCCCCGCCCAACAAAGGTGGGCAGGCCGCTAAAGGATGCGCGTTGCTCACCACTCTACCGCTCCACCACCGAACTACTCCCCCGTCTCCCCACACGGGTGAGTTCGGTGAAGTCGGCCGTGTCGTCGAACGAGCCGACGCCGACGCGGCCCTGCGGGAACTCGGTGCGGTCGCCGGTCATGATGCTCCGGCCGTCGAAGAAGACCTCGGTCCGCCCGGACTTCTGGCGGACGATCCGCACGGTGTGCCAGGCGTCGTCCCAGTTCGTGCCCTTCGTCGTCTTCGTCGCGACGCTGACGCGGCTGGCCGTTGACGAGGAAGATGCTGTTGGCGTGCGGGTCGGCGACCTTGGCGACGTGGACGTAGAAGAAGTGGCTCGGGTCGACCCCGCCGAAGAACAGGCAGACGTCGCGGGCCGTAATCGCGGACCGTGCTGCGCAGCTTCGCCTCCATCACGAACAGCCCGGCCTTGAGGTCCTTCACCCACGCGATGTTCAGCGGGCTGCGGACGGGCGCGCGTACTTGCTCTTGCCCGACAGCGACAGGAACCCGTCGCCGTCGAACAGCGGCGTGGGCTTGTCGCCCCCCGCGAGTGCGCGAGGTCCTTCCACTCCCACGCCTTGCGGTCCGTGAACTCGAAACGCTGCCATCCCCTTCTCGCCGTCGCTGAAGTCCTCGTGAACACCAGCGGCAGCCCCTCCGACTTCCTTTGCCGGCCCGGCCTCTTCTCGTCCGCCGCCAATAACCAGATCGGCGCGGCCAGCAGGCAGAGGCCCAGCGTGAGCCACGTCTTACGGATCGTCGTCATCGTCGTCGCCATCGCGCTGCTCCTCTTCTTTTGCCGGGGGTCGGAAGTGCTCGGACAGGGTGTTACCCGCTCAGGACGACGTACGTTGCGACGACCCCGGACGCGCGCCCCCGCCGATCCCCGGTTAGCCCATCAGAACACCCGGTCAGCGGGCTCTGCGGGTCTGCGGCGAAACGGGGCGTGTGTGGGTCATTTGTATCGGCACGAAACGGGAGGGGCGATGTCGAGTCGCGGTGGTCGACTCATTCATGATCCGCCTTCATGGCGCGACGGTGTCGTCGAACCCGTATTGTTCAAGCAACTGGTGGTAGAGCCGGCGGTACTCCGCACGCAGTTCGTCGGCCTGGAGCTTTCGCGCCCGCCGCACGTTGGGCTCGTCGAGGCGCGGCTCGATCGGGCGGCCGTAGGCGACCCACAAGTGGGTGCGGCGCGGGGGGAAGAAGCGGAACGGGACCCACGGCGCCGGCGTGTTCAGGCGGTGCGTGCCCAGGACGACGCACGGCACGATCGGCACGCCCGACAGGCGCGACACGAGGCACGCGCCCTCCTTCATCCGCCCGCCGCGGCAGACGAAGTCCGGCCCCTGCGCCACGCCTCCCTCGGGGAAGATTCCGACGATGCGCCCGGCGCGGGCGCGGGCGACCGCCGCCCGGATCGAGCTGACCGGCACGCCGAAGCGGTTGACCGGGAAGCAGTCGGTGAAGTCGAGCAGCCAGCGGATCGCCCAGATTCGGTAGAACTCCACCCGCGCCATCCAGTCGACCTTGCGCGGGTTGAGCGCGGCGAGCAGGATCGGCTCGAGGTGGCTCAGGTGCGTCGGCGTCAGGATGTAGCCGCCGGTGCGACGGACCGCCTCGGGGTTGATCGTGTGGATGTGGAGCGTCTGCACGCGGATGAACCGCGCGACCGCGTAGAGGAAGCGGTAACTCACCCCCAGCGCCGCCGACCGCAGCGGCCGGTGCGGCAGCGCGTCGACCCGGCGGGGCCGGCGCACGCGCGGGGGCGTCGGCAACGGATTGACGGGCGCCGCCGGCGCGGATAGGTTCGCGGGGCTGTACGACGGCGTCCGGCGTTCGACTTGGGGTTCGGTCAACACGGGCCACCCATCCTTCGCGTAAGACGACTGGGAATTCTCGCTCTTCCCATGGAAAGTTCAACGTCGTTCGCACCGGCCGTCGTCGCGCCGACGTTCAATAACGGGCGGACGCTCGCCGGCGTCCTGGACCGCATCGGGGCCGCCAGCCTGCCGGTGTTCGTCGTTGACGACGGCTCCACCGACGCCACGCCCCGGATCTTATCGGACCGGGCCGCCGGGCGACTTGCCCGCGTTTTGACCCACCCGCGCAATCGGGGCAAGGCCGCCGCCATGCGCACCGGGTTCGCCGCGGCGCGTGAGGCCGGTCACACCCACGCGGTCACGATCGACACCGACGGCCAACTCGACCCCGAGCAGATCCCCGACTTCGTCGCCGCCGCCCGCGCGGCGCCGGCGGCGCTCGTGATCGGCAACCGCGACGACCGCGCCGCCGACTACCCCGCCCGCAGCCGGGTGGGCCGGCGGCTGTCGAACCTGTTCATCCGCATGGAGAGCGGCGTGCGCGTCGAGGACAGCCAGTGCGGGTTCCGCGTCTACCCGCTCGGCCTCGTGGAGGCCGTTCGCCCGCGGGCGGGGCGGTACGGCTACGAGTCCGAGATCATCACCCGCGCGGGGTGGGCGGGGTGCGCGATCGTGCACGTGCCGGTCCGCTGCCGCTACCTGCCCGGCGACGAGCGCGTCAGCCATTTCCGGCCGTGGGTGGACTCGATCCGGATGATCGGGCTGCACGCCCGCCTCATGCTCCGCGCGCTGCTGCCCTGGCCCCACCCGAAGTGGCCCCCGACGCCCGCGCCGCCGGCCGACCGCCGGCCGCTGTGGCGGCGCGTGCTGCAGTGGATCAGCCCCGTCGAGGTGTGGCGGCAACTGCGCCGCGACCGGGTCGGCCGCACGCAGCTGGCGGCGGGCCTGGCGGTGGGGGCGTTCATCGCGAACCTGCCGCTCTACCCGGTGCAGACGCTCGCCAGCGTCTACGTCGCCAAGCGCCTGCACCTGCACCCGCTGGCGGTGGTGCTGGGGTCGCAGCTCTCCACGCCGCCGGTCGGTCCGATCCTGATCGTCGCCGGCATCTGCCTCGGCCACGCGGTGTTGCACGGGTCGTGGCCGTCGCCATCCCAGTTCAACGTCATGGGCCTGGGGTGGAGCGGATGGGAACGGCTGTTCCGCACGGTCTTCGTCGAGTGGGCCGTCGGCGGCGCGATGATCGGCCTGGCGGCGGCGGTGCTGACGTTCGTCACCGCCAACCTGCTGTTCCGCGTCTTCTCGCGCGACGGGGCCGACGAATCCCCGGCGGCCGCCGACGACGCCGCCGCCCAATCCGCCTGACCGCCGCGTCTGGGCCCAATCCTGCAGGTCGCAATCAATCCGAATGCCCGAGCGCGGCAATGCCGCTTCAGGGGCGATGTTCCCGGAGCCCGGGTCCGTTTCCACATCCGGTATTCCCCGTCGGGCAACTCGGTCTTCGCTCCGGTGCTCGTGCGGGAGGCACGGCAGCGGGCCCCTTCGGGCCTGCGGCTAAAAGGGGCCGACCGGATTCTCCGGTAGGCTCTGGGACATCAACCGGCGCGGTACGCGTCGATCCCCAGCAGCGCGTCGAGTCGCGCCGGCTCGACGCCGCGGCGGCGCATGTCGGCGATGAGCGGGCCGATCGCCTCGGCCGTCGGGGCGGGGTCGCGCGGGCGGGCGTGGGGCTCGATCCCGTCGTGCAGCACGACGATGTCCCGCGCCGCCACGCGGCCGGCGAGGCGCCGCAGGATCGCGGCGGCGTCGGTCTGCACGGCGTCGCACGCCCGGCGGTTCCAGGTGACGACGGTCTGCCCGTGGTGCCGGGCCGACTTGATCACGTGCCACGTCTTCATCCCCATCGGCGGGCGGAAGATCGCCGGCCGCCGGCCGATCACCCGCTCGATCGCGTCGTCGGCCCGGCGGATCTCCTCGCGCCACACGGGCCACCGCCGCCACAGCGCGGTGTGCGAGTGCTCGAACGTGTGGTTCCCCACCGCGTGCCCCTCGGCGTCGATCCGCCGCAGCAGGTCCGGGTGGCGCTCGACGTTGCGGCCGACGACGAAGAACGTCGCGACCGCGCCCGCGTCGCGCAGCGCGTCGAGCACGTGGTCGGTGCCGCCGGGCGTCGGGCCGTCGTCGAACGTCAGCGCCGCGCCCGCCGCGCCCGCCGGCCCCCGGTAAACGAGCGGGCCCATGATCCGCGTGCGCGGGTTCACCACGCCGTACGCCACGAGCCCCGCGAACGTGACGACGCCCGACGCCAGCGGGGCGGCGATCAGGAGCGGGTCGAACGCGTTGGTGAGGTGGATCATCGCGGGCGGGCGATGATACGGCCACGGCCGCGTTCCCGCGCCCCCGGAGAGAACGCACCCGAACCATTCGTCAGCCCCTTTTAGCGGCAGGCCCGAAGGGGCCCGGTTCAACGTGGTCTCGATGATTTCTCACCCCACCAGTCCGTCCGCGCGCAGCCGCGGCGATTGCAGAAAGTGTGCGGGCGGTTCGTTCGATTGAGGGGATCCGCGCGTCGTCTCCGCGTCACCGGTCGCGGGCATCTGCGCGCGCGGGCCGCGTCGGCGCGACGCGGCCCGTGGTTTGAAAACGGGCGCGCGACGGATACGCTGTGCGCCGCCCACACACCCCAAGGGGAAAAGGAGCCGATCGATGACCACGTTACCTCTGCCGGTATACCGCTTCGCCGTCGGCCTGCGCACGCTCGGCCTGGCGGCGGGGGGCCTGCTGCTGCTCGTCGCCGGGACCGGCTGCGGGAGCAACGCCACCTCGCTCGCCGTGCCGATGACCTGGCGTCCGACCTCGACGATCAACACCGGCGCGTTCGCCGGCAGCCTGCCCGACTCGGCGATCTACGTCGCCCCCGCGACCGACAAGCGGCCGCAGAAGGACCAGGTCGGCGAGAACGCCGAGGACGACGCGCCAAGCCGATCTACCCGAGCGGCGAGCCGGGCGAGTTCGTGGTCAACGCGATGAAGGAACAGCTCCAGCGCAAGCCGGCTTGAACATCGTCGACGACAAGGCCGCCGCCGATCGCGTGATCGCGACGGACCTGATGCGGCTGTGGGTGCAGGAGACCGGCACGTACCAGGGCGAGGCGGTAGCAGCCGTCGCGGTGCAGGACAAGTCGGGCCGGCAGATCTGGAAGGGCACGGTCAACGGGTCCGCCGGCCGTTGGGGCCGGAGCCTCAAGGCCGAGAACTACCAGGAGGTCATGAGCGACTCGACGCTGCGGATGATCGAGAGCCTGCTCAACAACGCCGCGTTCCGCAAGGCGCTGGAGAAGACGTCCACCCCGGCGCGCCGCCGCCGCCGCCGCCGCCCGCACCGGCCGCCGCCCCGGCCGCCCGCCGCGCGCCTGCCGCGCCGCCCGCCGCCCGCCGCCTCCACGAACGAGACCGAACTCGAGGCGCCCCGGCCGCCGCCCCCGCCCGACGCCCCGCCCCGCCCCCGGCCCCGGCCAAGCGGCGGCGCGCGCGACTCCGGGCCGTCCCTCCGCCCCGGTCGCCCGGCCCGCCGCGCCCGAAGCCACCGACCCCGCGGCGGCCGACACCTCGACCGACACCGCCGCCCCCGCGACCAATCCTGCGGCCGACCCCGCGCCGCGGAGGCCGAGCCGGTGCCCGCCCCGGCCGATCCCGCCGACGCGAACAAGTGAGCGTCGCTCGGCATCGGAGGACATCCGAGCAACACATGAGGCGCGGCCCGCGAGGGCCGCGCCATTTTCGTGCGCCATCAAAATCCTTGACGGACGCGGTCGTCCCCATGTCGAGTGACGGGCATCCCCTCGTCCCGCAGGATGCCGTCACGCGCCGCCGGCGCGCGCCGCCCGGCGGACCAGCAGGGGGGCGAGGTAGAGCAGCGTCGCCAGCAGGCAGGACGACACGCCGACGGCCACGGCGAAGCCGAGCGACCGGATGGCCGGCACGCTCGTGAACACGAGCGACCCGAAGCCGAGCAGCGTCGTGATCGCGCACACCAGGACCGCGTGGCAACTCGTGCCGATCTCCGTCACGAGTTCGGCCGCCGTCGCGTCGCGCGCGCGGGCCGTGCGGGCGAGGCTGACGAGGAAGATGCCGTAGTCGATGTTGATCCCGATCAGCAGCGGCGCCGACACGAGGTTCACCATGTTCAGCTTCTGCCCCGTGACCCGCATCACCGCCAGCAGCACGACGAGGCTGAACGCGGTCGGCAGGACGACCAGTGCCGCGTCGCGCACGCCGCGGAAGTGAACGAGCAGGTAGAGCAGGACCGCGCCGACGCCGACGATCAGCATCCGTGGCAGGTCGCGGGCGACGGCCGACTCGGTCTCGTGCGAGATCACGTCCATGCCGGTGAGCGTCGCCCCGGGCAGCCCCGCGAGCGACGCGCGGATCGCCGACACCGTCGCCGCCCGCTGGCCGCGCTCGCCGAGCGAGCGGTCGAGAGACACCATCACGATCGACTCCCGCGGCCCGCCCGCGCCCGCTGCACCCGCGCCCAATCCGGAGCGGGGGAGCACCGTGCCGGCGAGGCGGTCGAACGCCACCAGGTCCGCGACCGTCGGCGGGCGGCCCGGCGACAGGAGCGTCCGCAGGAACGCGACGTACGGGTCGTACGCCGACGGCTCGAACGCGCTGTCGGCGACGACGGCGCGGAAGTCGGCGACGATCCGGTCCACCTCCGCCGCGCTGAACGCCGACGCCCGGCTCGGCGCGACGGCCGGGTCGGGCAGGAGCGACGCGAGCCCGGTCGTCGCGCTCACGCCCGCCGCGCGGGCGGCGCCGCTCCGCAGGCGCCGGTCGACCTCGTGGGCGAGGGCGACGAGGTCGCCCGCGTTGCCCGCGCGGAGGGAGACGATCAGCGGCGAGGACGTCCAGCCGAACTTCTGCGCGATCGTTCGCTGCGCGTCGAGCGGCGGGTTGGGCCGCGGGTGCATGATCGTCAGGTCCGTCTCCATCGCCAGCCGCTGCCCCGGCCACGCCAGCACGGCGGCGGCGACGGCGAACGCGCCCCAGAAGCCGAATGCCAGCGGCCGGCCGTGACGCACGAGGCGGGCGAGCACCGGCGCGAACCCGAACCGCAGCCGCGTGCGGCCAGCCGCGCGCGCGGCGGGGTCGCGGCGGTCGATCAGCACGAGGACCGGCTGCAGCAGGAGCAGCGTGCAGAGCACCGCGCCGGCGAGGGCGACCGTGCCGAGGATCGCGAACTCGCGCAGCACCTGGAGGCTGGAGAAGCCGACCGCGAGGAAGCCGACGATGCTCGTCATCCACGCCGCCAGCAGCGGCAGCGCGATCTCGCGCGACGTCCGCCCCGCGGCGTCGGCCGGGGCGCGGGCGGCGGCGCGGTTGGTGTCGTAGAGCGACAGGTAGTGGATCGAGTAGTTGATCCCCATCTCCGCCAGCATCGCGCCGATGACGGCCGTCATCGGCGTCAGCGCGGTCGACCAGAGCGAGTAGCCGCCGAACCCCAGCAGGTTCCCCAGCGCCACCGGCCCGAACGCCAGCAGGAACAGCTTCACCGGGCCGCGGTAGGCGATGCAGAACAGGACCGTGAGGAAGAAGAGCGACTGGAACGTGCTGGCGATCGCGTCGGAGCGGATCGACCGCTCGCTCTCGGTCGCGATCGCGTAGGCGCCGGAGAACTCCAGCGCCAGGCCGTCGGCGTTGGCGCCGGCCGCGAGGTGGCGCATCCGGCCGACGAACGCCTTGGTGAAGTCGAGGTCGTTGACCGGCCGCCGGCCGGGGATGCGGATCAGCAGGCTGCGGCCGTCGGGCGAGACGAACGCGTCGCCGCCGGCGCGGATCTTGAACGCTGCGCGCTGCGCCGCGAGGCGGTCGCGCTCGACCTGGTGCTGGCGCAGCGGGTCCGGCAGCAGCGACTTCGCCAGCGCGCCCGCCGCCGGCCCCGGCACGCGCAGCGTCGGCGCGGTCTGGCGGACCTGCGCGGCCTTCGCCTCGGGCGGCAGGCGGCGGCGGGCGGCGGCGAGGGTGGCGTCGTCGTGGTAGTAGAGGCCCGCGGGGACGACCCCGCCCTCGAAGTACGGGCGCGTCTGCCCGTCGATCCGGTAGTTGATCGACTCGACCATCCCCTTCGCCGCCTCGTCGGCCGCCACGGCCGCCTCGAGCCGGCGGGCAAACGCGAGCAGCTTCTCCGACTGGGGCGGGGGCGCCGCGCCGGCGGCCGTCGTCGGCGACGCGCCGGCGCCCGTCTCCTCGGGCAGCGAGACGAGGAGCATCAGTTCCTCGGCGACGCTGAAGTCGTCCAGCACGTTCACCAGCGCCGCCGCCGCGGGGTTGCCGCGCGGGAACAGGCCCGCGAGCGACGTGTCGGGCCGGATGCGCAGCACGCCGAGCACCGACAGCAGCGCCAGCGCGATCGTGATCCCGATCGCCGCCCGCGGGTGGCGGATCGGCCAGCCGAGCCAGCGGCCGCGCTGCTGCGACGGCGGCGACGCCGGATCGATCGGGCGACGCGGCCGCGCCGCGACGCCGATCCCGCCGTCGCCGTCGGCGCCCGTGAGCACACGGTCGCGATCCTGGTCGGTGCGGCGGTCGGTCAAGGCAGCTTCTCCGACCGGCGCGGCGGCACGAACGTCTTGGGCGAGATGCGGCCAGTAAGTTCCACGTCGCGCATCTCGATCGTCACCTTCCCCTGCTCGCTCGTCGCCACGAGCAGCGTCGGCCAGACGACGCCGCCCGTCTCGCGGTACTGCGACATCGTCAGCTCGAACCGCGTCTTCCCCCTTGGGTCGGTGACGATGTAGACGCGCGGCGTGAGCGTCGCCCGGTCGACGGTGCTGGTGACGGCGGAGCGGTCGTCGAGCGTCTTGCGGACGAGGAGGTTCGGGCCGCGCCGTTCCACCGCCAACGCGTCCTGCTCGAAGAAGGACGTCATGAGCGCCGTCCACTGCCGCACGAGTTGCGTCGTGTTCTTCGGGAACGCCGGCCGCGTCGCCGGCTGTCCCGGCTCGCGGCCGGTGAAGACCCACAGGCCGTCCGGCGTCAGCGTGAGGTCGAAGACGGCCTGCCCGAGCTTCCACGCCCGCAGGCGGGCGCGGTCGGGCGGCGCGAGCACGACCGCGCCGTCGAGCCGCACCGAGCTTCCGTCCGGCTTCGTGATCGTCACGACCGATTCCGACCGCACCGCCTTCACCGCCCGCCCCCGCTCGGCGAGCGTGCGGAGCGCGGCCGCCTCGTCCACCCACGGCAGGAGCGGGATCGGGTCGCGCGGCGGCGATGACGACGACGCGCCGCGGCGACAGCCGCCGCCCGTGCAGAGCGCGAGGAACAGTAGCGACGATGCGGCGAGGCGCGGCGTGACGTGCATCAGGCTTCCACCCGGTGGCGCAGGACCTTCCCCGTCGGCGACTTCGGCAGCGAGTCGCGGACCTCGAACACGCGCGGCACCTTGTACGCGACGAGCCGCCCGCGCGCGAACTGCCGGAGCGAGTCGGCCGTCGGCGGCGCGGCCGCGTCGCGCCCGCCGCCGGCCGCGGGCGCGACGATCGCCTTCAGCCGGCAGACGGTCTCGCTGACGCGCATGGGCACGACGACGCACGAGTCGACGCCGGGGTGCTGCATCAGCACGTCCTCCACCTCCAGCGGGTTGACCTTGAGGCCGCCGACGTCGATCAGCAGTTTCAGGCGGCCGGTGACGACGAGGTTGCCGTGCGCGTCGAGGTGCCCGAGGTCGCCGGTGAGGAAGAAGCCGTCGAGCACCGGGGCCGGCTCGTCGCCGAGGTAGCCGCTCAGCATCGAGTCGGCGCGCACGGCGACGTGGCCCTGCGCGCCGGGCGGCAGCGGTCGGTCCGGGCGCGGCGCGTCGACGTCGAGCACGCGCACCGTCACGCCGGCCATCGGGCGGCCGACGGCGGCGGGGTCGAAGCCGGGCAGGTCGGGGTCGGCGTAGGTGACCGAGCCGATCTCGGTCGCGCCGTAGAGTTGGCTCACGCGCACGCCGCGGCGGGCGAGGAACGCGTCGTGGACGCCGCGCGGCAGCGGCCCGCCGGCCGAGTAGGCCCGGCGCAGCGCGGCGTACCGGGCGTCGCCGCCGTGGTGGGCGAGCATCTCGAACATGAACGGCACGCCGGGCAGCACGGTCACGCCCGCGTCGGCGAGTTCGCGCCGCACGACGCGCAAATCGAATCCGCGGGCGACGTGTACGGCGCTGCCGGCCCACACCGGCGCGAGCAGGCCGTGCTCGATGCCGTAGGAGTGGCAGAGCGGGACGCAGGCGAGCACGCGGTCGTCGGGGCGGAAGCCGATCGACTCGGCCATCGCGCGGGCGACGGCGTCGAGCGAGGCGGCGTCGCGGAAGACGATCTTCGGCCGCCCGGTCGTGCCCGAGCTTTGCAGCAGGAGGCCGCCGGCTTTTGCCGATCGCGGCGCGCGGGCGGAGGCGGCGAGACTCAAAACGTCTTCGATCGCCAGCGCGTGCGGGACGGCGGTGGCCAAAGCGTCGAGGATCTCGCGCGTGCCGATCACCATCGACGCGCCGGCCTGCTCGGCGGCCGCCGCCAGTTCGGGCGCGGTGAGTTCCGGGGAAACGGGGAAGACCCGCACGCCCGCGTCGAGCCCGCCGAGGAACGCGGCGGTGAACTCCGCGCGGTTCGGGCTCCCCAGCAGAACCACGCAGCCCGGCGGGCCGGATGCCGCGATCCGAGCCGAAACCGCCGCCGCGCCCGCGGCGATCATGCCGTACGTCACCTCGCGCGCGGCCACGTCGCCCTGCGCGGGCTCGCGGACGGCGGGGGCGCCGGCGGGGCGGTCGAAGAGTCGGTCGAGGAGGCGAAGCGACATCGGGTCAACGACGGGCGTCGGGGTCGGGCTGCCGGTCGCGCGTCACGCGCTGGCGGCCCGGCGCGACGCGGGGAACCGGCGGACGACGCGCGTCGCGCGGAACGCGCTGGGCGCAGCGGGAAACACGGGCGACGCCGAGGCGGTTCTATTTTACGGCGACGGCCGCGCCGGCGGTAGCCGTGTCGCGGGATGGGCGGTGGAGCGACGGCGGGTAGGGGAGATCCGTCGGCGCCGCCGCCATGCCGATCCGGCCGACCGGGCGGGGTGGCGTCGCCAGGAGGGAGAAGCGCTCGCGCGGCGGGACGAGTTGCTTCCGCGCGTTGATCTTGACGTACGCCTTGAACAGCCACGACCGCCACCGCAGTCGCCAGCGCGGCTTGGGGAAGACGTGGCCGGCGAGGATCGACAGCACCGCGCGGTGCACCTGGTGCGGGCCCTGGCCGTTGAGGAACAACTCGCGGAACGAGTGCGTGTAGAACACGCGGATCATCCCGAAGAAAATCGAGGTGCAGTTCCGCGCGTAGCGGACGTAATCCCTCCGGGCGGCGGCGGGGGTGATCCGGCCGGCGAGCAGGTCTCGCACGTGGTCGGCGGCGTGGCGGGCCTGCATCATGCCGAGGCAGACGCCCGTCGAGAAGATCGGGTCGACGAACGCGGCGGCGTCGCCGAGCAGGAAGTAGCCGGGCCCGGCGAACGGGTCGCACCGGTAACTGAAGTTCGCGATCGTCTCGTTCGTGGCCGGGCCGGTCGCGCGCTCGCACCGGTCGAGCACGAGCGGGCAGCGGCTCATGCCCCAGTTGAGCATCCGGTCGGCCGGCACGCCGGTGGACCGCGCGACGGCCGCGTCCAGCACCAGGCCGATGCTCGTCACCTGGGAATTGATGGGAATAAGCCAGAACCACCCCTCGTCGCACATCACGATCAGCGGGTGCCCCTCCTCGCGGCCGGCGTTGCGCTTCACGTGCTCGAAGTGGGCGAAGTAAGCAACTTTCTGCAAGTGCCGCTCGGTCGGCGCGGCGCGGGTGCCGAGGTGGCGGCCGACGACGGTCGACTGGCCGCTGGCGTCGAAGAGCCACCGCGCCGACACCTGCTCGCCGGCGTCGGTCTCGACGCGGACGTCGCCGTCCTCGAGCTTGACGATCTTGCGCACGGCGGTGTCCTCGCGGACGATCGCGCCGGCGTCGCGGGCGGCGCCCAGGACCATCTCGTCGAACAGCGCCCGCTCGACGTTGAACGTCCGCTGGTTGGCGACGAACCCGCCGTCGAAGCTGAAGCGGCTCGTCTCGGTGCCGCCGCCCATGCCGAACTCGGCGCCGAACTTCTGCACCTGCGGGAGCGCGGCGGCGGCCTCGGCGAGGCCAAGCTCTGCGAGGAGCGTGTAGTTGCGGGGGAGCAGCGATTCGCCGATGTGGAAGCGCGGGTGCCGCGACTTCTCGAAGATGATCGCGCGCAGGCCGTGGCGGGCCAGCACGAGCCCGGCCGTCGCGCCGGCGGGGCCGCCGCCGCAGATGATCACCTCGTAGGGTGGGTCGAGGGGGAGGGCTGCCGACATCGCGATCGATCGTCCTCCGGTGCGCGGCCCGCCGCGGGCCGGATCGTTCGGCCGCGGGCGCCGTGTGACCGCGGCTTGGCCGTTCCCGCTGCCGCGGCGTCTTTGTTTTCCTGTAGGCGGCGGCGTCGCGGGCCGTGCGGCGGCGGC
>JAUJNJ010000099.1 GCA_030448225.1 Phycisphaerae bacterium | reverse complement strand
GGCCTTGGCCAGCGCCGCGTCGGCCGGGGCCTTGGCGGCGGCGGCGGCGATGTCGGCCGCGGCGCGGGCGGCGGCGTCGGCGGCGACCTTCGTCGCGGCGGCCACGCCCTCGGCCTGCTTGTGCGCTTCGGCCAGCTTGGGCATCGCGGCCCGGGCCTTGGCCATCGCCTCGGCCTTCTGCTGCTCGGCGGCGCGCAGCGCCTTGGCCGCGTCGTGGGCGGCCTTCAACTCGGCGTCGACCGCCTTGATCGCGTTCGTGGCGGCGGCGACCTGCGCCTGCGCGTCGTCGACCGCCTTCTTGGTTTTCGCGACGTTCTCCAGCGCGGCCTTGACCTCGGCGGCGGCGCGGTCGGCGGCCTCGCGGGCGGCCTTGGCGTCGGCCTCGGATTTGGCGGCGGCGGGGGCGAGTTCGGCGGCGCGCTTTTCAGCCCCCGCGACGCGCTCGGCGAGCGTCGGCGGGAGCGTCGTCAGCTCGCCGGCGGGCTTGCCGTCGGCGACGGTCCAGACGCGGAGCTTGCCGGTCCAATCGCCGGCGACGACGCGCTCGCCGGTGCCGTCGAACGCCGCGCTCAGCGCGATGTCGTCGAACGCGGGCTGGAGTTCCTTCAGCGGCTTGCCGTCGGGCGCGAAGAGCTTGATCTTGCGGTCGCGGCCGGCGGTGACGAGGCGGCCGTCGTGCGTGAAGTGGACGGCGAGCACGCCGCCGGGGTGCGCCTTGATCTCGCGGATCTTGTTGCCGCTGTTCATGTCCCACAGCAGGACCGAGCCGTCCTCGCTGGCGCTGGCCAGCACGTTGGAGTCGCCGCGGAAGCTGAGCGACGTGACGGCGGCCTTGTGGTCGGTGAGGGCGTAGAACTCGCCGCCGGTGGCGGCCTCCCAGACGAACAGTCCGCCGTTGCGGTCGCCGGTGGCGAGCAGGACGCCGTCGGGGCTGTAGGCGACGCCGGTGATCCAGTCGGTGTGCTTCTTGATCGTGCGGATCGACGCGCCGCTGGCGGTGTTGAAGATCTTGACGAGCTTCGTCGGCCCGCCGAGCGCGACCTGCGCCTGGTCGGGGGTGAGGTCGGCGGCGATGACGGTGTCGAACTCGTCGCCGAGCTCCGTCACGCGGTTGCCGGTCGCGACGTCGAACAGCACGACGCGCCCGGTCTTGGCGCCGACGCCGCCGCCGGCGAGCAGGAGCTTGCCGCTGCGGCTGAACCGCAGGACGTGCGGCTCGCCCTCGGGGAACGGCAGCACGCCGAGCAGGTCGAGCGTCTGCGTGTGGTAGAGCAGCACCTGCCGCGGCGCCCCGACCGCCACGAGTGGCGACCACGGGCTGGCGCCCAGCGCCATCACGGCGGCGGCGCGCTGCGCCTTGAGGACCGGCTCGAGCACGAGCGGCCCGGGCATCGGCGGGGGGCCGTCGGGCTTGCCCGCGCCGACCGACACCTTCAGGTCGACCTTCGGCTTGTTCGACGACACCGCCGCGCTGCCGGACGTCTCGAGCAGGCCGCCCTCGATGAACCCCTTGATGGCGGCGAGGTCCTTGTCGGGGATCTTGCCACCCTTGGGCGGCATCGCCGGCTCCTCGGTGTGGTTCACGACGCGGAACAGCAGCGACCCGTCCGGGTCGCCCGGCTCCAGCACCTTGCCGTTGTCGCCGCCGGCGAGCATCGCCTCGTAGCTCGACAGGTCGAGGCCGGCCTTCTTCTTGTCCGGGTTGTGGCAGCTCAGGCACGAGTTGCGGAAGACCGGCAGGACGTGGTCCTGGTAGGTGGTCTTCTCCTGCGCGGTTGCGGGAGCGGCGGCCGCCAGCACGAGCAGCGACGAAGCGACGAAGCGACGCAGCGACGGAGGGACCGGGACGGCATGTTTAGTCTCGTACATCGTGTGATCCACCTGCATTGAACCCTTCGTGGCTCCGTCGCTCCGACCCTTCGTCGCTTCCCCGCTAGTGATTGAACATGAACTCCTGGCTGTTCATCAGGGCCCAGAAGATGTCCTCGTAGACCTGCTGCCGGGCCTTGGCGACCTTGCCCTTGTCGGCCTTGGGGTCGGTGGGCATCGGGGGGACGGCGGCGACGAGTTGGGCGCGCTCGGCGTCGGTCGGCTTGCGGCTGAACGTGCGGAGGTAGAGGGTGTCGATCACCTGCTCGGGCGTCGCCTTGTCCTTGATCATCTCGCGGATCAGCGCGCTCTGCTGGAGCTTGCGCGACAGCGTGTCGCCGTTGATCAGGTGCAGGGCCTGGCCGAGGTTCGGCTCCATCTTCACCTCGCACGAGCAGACGGTCTCGCGCGTCGCGCGGCCGAAGACGGTGAGGAAGAAGCTGCTCGTCTCGCCGTCGGCGATCTGCACGGCGCGGCTGCCCAGCGGCAGGCCCTTGAACTTGTCCTTGGTGTCCGTCGCCTGGCTGATCACGTCGAGCATCACCTCGGCGCGGATCCGCCGCAGCGCCGCGTGCGAGAAGTTCGTCGAGTCCTCGGCGTTGGTCTCGTTGGGGCGGGTCGAGAGCTGGTACGTGCGCGACGTGCAGATGTCGCGGACGAGGCGGCGGAAGTCGTAGTTGTACTCCTGGAACCGCCCGCCCAGCGCCTCGAGCAGCTCGGGGTTGACCGCCGGGTTGCTGATGCGCACGTCGTCGACCGGCTCGATGATGCCGCGGCCGAAGAAGTGGGACCACACGACGTTCGCCAGGTTCTTGGCGAAGTACGGGTTCTCCTTGCTCGCCAGCCACTGGGCGAGCACGACGCGGCGGTCCTTGCCGGCGACGTCGGGCTCGGCGCCGCCGAGGAACTTGGGCTTCATGTCCTGGTTCGTCACCGGGTGCTTCGACTCGCCGCCGCCGGAGTTGAACACGATCTTCTCGCGCGGGTCCTCGGCGTCCTTGCGGCCGACCTGGGTGAAGAACGCGGTGAACTGGTAGTACTCGTCCTGCGTCCAGCGGTCGAACGGGTGGTTGTGGCACTGGGCGCACTGGAGCCGCATGCCCATGAACACCTGGGCGGTGTTCTCGGCCAGCAGCAGCTTGTCGTCGGTCGTCTGGTAGTAGTTCGTCGCCGGCGTGGCGAACGTGCCGCCGCTGGCGCCGAGCAGCTCCTGGACGATCTTGTCCATCGGCACGTTCCGCGACAGCCGGTCCGACAGCCAGTTGTAGTACAGCAGCGCCGACTTGTAGCTGACGCGGTTCTGGATCGTCCGCACCTGCAGCAGCTCGGCGAACTTCATCACCCACAGCTCGACGAACTCCTTGCGGCCCAGGAGCTCGTCCACCAGCTTCTCGCGCTTCTTCGGGTCGGCGTCGGCCAGAAACTTGGCGTGCTCCTCCGGGGTCGGCAGCTTGCCGACGACGTCGACGAACACGCGGCGGAGGAACACCTCGTCGCCGCACACGTCCGACGGCGTGACGCGCAGCTTCTTCAGCTTCGCGTTGATCAGCGCGTCGACGTAGTTGTTCTCCGGCGTCCCCGCCGGCCACTGGTACTGAAGCCCCTTGGGGATCACGATCACCTGGCTGCCGACCGTGAACGTGGCGAAGCGGGCCATCACGAACGCCTCGCCCCGCTTGCCGGCGACGACCCGGCCGTCGTCGCCGATCTTGGCCGAGTTGTCGTTGTTGCTCATGAACAGCGCGAGGCTGGTCACGTCGCGGTCGGTGCCGTCGGAGTACTTCGCCCGCACGGTCATCTGCTGTTGCGCGCCCTCGCCCTCGAGCACCGCCTGGCGCGGCAGGATCTCCAGCGACACCGGCGTGGCGACGGCGGCCGCGTCCTGCGGCGCGCCGGCCGTCAACCAGCGGACGACGGCCTGGTTCATCTCGCTCTCGGGCGCGTAGCGCACGCCGCCGGTGTGCGGCACCGCGCCGACGGCCTTGGCGACCATCAGGCTGTCGGACGGCACGGCCAGGTTCACGCGGCGGGTGGCGATCTCGCGGGTGATGCGCTGGTAATCGCCGTCGGGGTCGTAGCCGAACAGCGACAGGCGGAACCCGTCCTTGCCGCGGGCCGCGCCGTGGCACGACCCGCTGTTGCACCCGGCCTTGAGGAACGTCGGCATCACGTCGAGCTTGAAGCTGACCGGGCGGTCGGTCGCCGCGTCCTTGATCGCCAGCGGGACGTTGACGGTCTTGCCCTCGTAGGTGACGGCGACGCTGCCCGCGCCGTCGGCGAGCGGGCGGACGACGTGCCCGTCGATCTTGGCGAGCTTCGGGTCGCTGACGGCGAACGTGGCCTGCGCGGTGACGTCGAGCGTCACGCCGTCGGGCCGCACGACCTGCACGACGAGCGACTGCGCGTCGCGCGACGTGTTGAGGTTGACCGAGTCGGGGTAGACGCCGAACGGCGCGGCCACCGCGGGTGCAGGCGCGGCGGCGGCGGCGGCAGGCGCGGCGGGGTCGGCCGCGCGGGCGGGGCCGGCGAGTGCGCCGCAGAGGGTCAGGGCGATCGCCGCGAGGGCGGCCAGCGGGTGTCGGTGTCGCATGTCAAAACCTCGTGTCGTCGTCGGTCCGTCGTCGTCTTCGTCGTCGTCTCGCGGCGCGGGCCTCGTGCCCGCGCGGCTGTTCGTCGAGGCGGGGGTGAGCGGTGAAGGATGAAGTCGGAAGGATGAAGGATGAAAGTCAGGAGAGTCCTGCGCACATCCTTATGAATCCGTTCCTTCGTCCTTGCCGTTCAAGCGCTCGGTCAAACCCTCTTCCGTCGCGTTTGGAGAGGGAACGCGATTTTCCGAGCTACGGGCAGCGAGCCCTTCGGGCTGGCGGCTAAAAGGGGGACGGTGCGGGACCCCGAAAGGTTCTGAGCGCTACCGGGTTCGGACGCGCGTGGATCTAACCACTCGGCACGCGCCTGACTCGATTTCCCCTCTCCGTCCTATCTCCGTGACTCCGTGTCTCCGTGGTTCAATTCCACGGGGCGCACTTACTTCCCGCCCGCCTTGCCCTGCTGTTCGAGGCGGAGTTTTTCGAGGCGGGTGAGGATCTTCTCGGGCTTCTTGTCGTCGCCGGGCTTCTTGGCCGTCTCGGCGGGCTTGGGGGCCTCGCCGGGCTTGGGGGGCGGCGGGGCGTCGACGCGGAGCGTGCCGCCGTTGGCGAAGCCCTGCACGATCTGGTCGCCGTTCTTCGGGAGCGTCACCTGGCAGAACAGCGTCTTGTGCTGCCCGGCGGGCGTGAGCTTGGCGTCGGTCGTGACGGCGAAGACCGCCTCCTTCGCGTCGGCCTTGATCTTCAGGTCCGGCGCGGTCGCGCCGTTGGGCAGGCCGACGAGCTTCAGCGTCGCCTCGCCGTCGAACTTCGTCTTGGTCTCCAGCCGCACCAGCACCTGGGCGGGCTTGCCCTGCTCGGTCGCCGCGAGGTCGATCGACCCGCCGAGGATCGCGGGCGCGACCTCGATCTCGGTCAGCGCCGTGCTGACCCACTGCCGGCCCTCGGGGAAGTCGACGCTGCTCAGCACGCACGTGCGCCACTTCTTCACCGGCGCGTCGGCGTTGGCGTTGACGGCGATCACGGCCTCGGTCTGGCCCTTGGGGATCTCGACCTCGCCGCTGCCGACGCCGGGCGGGTTGAACAGCAGGCGGCACTTCACCGGCTGGTCGAAGTCCTTCTTGCGCTCGACGACCACCTTGAGGTTCATCTGCCCGCCCTGCACGAGCGGGATCTTCGGCGCCTCGAGGCGGATCGTGTAGTTCGCCTCGGCGGCGACGGCGACGGCGAGCCGCGGGACCTCGACGTTGTAGTACGACGGCTGGTTGCCGTTCTCGACCATCACGATCGACTGCAGGTACGAGCCGGTCAGCCCCTTGGCCGCCGGGTCGAGCGCCTTGCCCGTCACGTCGGCCAGCCCGCCGCCGACCGGCGCGTCGGCGGCGGCCTCGAACACGACCGGAACTGCGTCGACGTTCGGCGCGATCGGGTCGGCGTGCATCGTCACGCCCGGCGGGAGCTGCGCCGCCGACAGCGCGACCTCGCCGCCGAAGTCGTCGCGCTTCACGCGCATCATCGTGGCGAAGCGGTTGCCGCGCGGCACGACGACCGCCAGCCGCTCCTGCGAGTTGCCGAGCAGGTCGACCGGCGGGATGCTCAGCGCGAGCTTCGGCTGGACGGTCGCGACCTCCACGCGGTAGACGGCGTCGACCGCGCCGCGGTCGAGGTGGTCCTTCACCATGAGCGTGTACTCGCCGTCCTCGGGCGCGGTCCACCGAAGGTAGCTGTCGGGGTTGCCCGCGTCGTCGTTCGACGCCATCACGTTGCCGTCCTTGTTGCCGATCGCCATGACCGGGTCGAGCGACGAGCGCAGGCGGCGGGCGAAGACGTTGACGTCGAACACCTGCCCCTTCTTGGCCTTGAAGCGGAACCAGTCGACGTCGCCGTCGGCGGCGATCACGCCGTTGAACGCGACCGGCAGCTCGCCGGCGTACGCGGTCGCGATCGCGACGCCGTTGTTCGGCTCGGTCTCCAGCTGGTTGCCGAACGTCGAGACGCGGAAGTAGCAGGGCGAGGGGCTGGTCTGCCCGTTCTGCTCGGCGAACAGGCCGAGCTTGGGGTTCGGCTCGGCCGGGAGGCGCAGCGACTGGGAGATCGGCCCGGCCACGTCGCCGAGGAACTGCACGTTCACGTCGTCGCCCGCCTTGCCGCCGGCGGGGTAGATCGCGCGCGGGCGGGGGAACGTGCCGACGTGCAGGCGGTAGTGCGCGTTCTCGCCGCCGCCGTACGCGCTCTCGCGCAGCTGGATGACGTACGTGCCGTCCTTCGGCGCGACGCAGCTGACGATCGGGTCCTGCAGCAGCAGGGCGGTGTCGTCCGAGGCGGCCAGCTCGAAGCGGTTCTCGTCGAGGATCGCCAGGTACGGGTCGAAGAAGTCATCGGCGAGGCGCAAGCCCTCGACCTCGGCGGTGATGCGCTCGCCCTTCTTGGCCTGCACGAGGTAGTAATCGACGTCCTCGTTCTTCACCACGCCGTGCACGGTCACGTTCACGCCGGCGAGCTTCTGCGGGGTGGCGAACTCGGTGTTCGGCTCGGCCTCCTCGACGATCGGCATCGCGCCGACCCAGAACGTGCGCAGGTCCGACAGCCCGGTCTCGGTGCGGACGCGGAGCGAGTGCTCGCCGAGGCGGGCGTCGGGCGCGATCGCCAGCCGCACGGTCAGCGAGTCGGCCTTGACGTCCTTCAGTTCCTTGATGGTCAGGCCGGGCCCGTAGAGCACGACCTCCTTGGCGTCGGCGAGGTTGCGGCCGGCGACCTTCAGCTCCACCTCGGTGCCGCGCTGCCCGCCGCGCGGCATCAGGCGCGCGACGCCCGCGTCGGCGGCGAGCGCGTCGGCCAGCGCGACGGCGGCGGCGACCGCGAGCGCCGAGGCCAAACGGACTGCGATGGACTTGGTCAGCTTCATGGGCACGTCAACCGGTTGGACCCGAGACGGGGCGCGGAGGACCGAACCTCGTCGTCGTCGTCAAAGATCGAGATTGCGGGTGCGACCTCGATCGTCTCGTTCAGCGACCGCGCTGGCGCGGTGTGTCCTCGGTGGACCGAAACGTCGCGAGGGCGCGAGGGCAATCGGGGTGAACGCGAAGAAGGAAAACCATCCACAGTTTACGCGCATTTCACAGATGAAACGACGAGTCGGAGGATGCTCCGGCGCGCCATTGCGTTCTCTTCATCTGTGAAATCTGCGTAATCTGTGGACCAACTCTTCCGCGTTCACGCGAGCAGGTCGGGGACGACCTTGCCGCCGTCGACGATCTCGATCGGGCGGGCGCCGGGGGCCATCAGTTCCTTGTCGGCGACGATGCCCATCTGCGCGTAGACGGTCGTGGCCAGATCCTCGACGGTGAGCGGGTCCTGGCTCGGCTCGGTGCACGTCGCGTCGGACGCGCCGTAGATCTGCCCGCCCTTGATGCCGCCGCCGGCCAGCGCGATGCTGAACACCTTGGGGTAGTGGTCGCGGCCGTTGTCCTTGTTGATCTTGGGGGTGCGGCCGAACTCGCTGGTGACCATCACGAGCGTGCTGTCGAGCAGGCCGCGCTGGTCGAGGTCGGTGATGAGGGCGGCGAAGCCCTTGTCGAAGTTCGGCATCTGCTGGGCGAAGCCGGCCTTGAGGTTCGCGTGGTGGTCCCACCCGCCGTAGGTCATCGAGACGAACCGCACGCCCCCCTCGACGAGCCGGCGGCTCATGAGCATGCGCATGCCGGCGTCGTTGCGGCCGTACATCTCCTTGGTGGCGTCGGTCTCCTTGTCGATGTCGAACGCCTCGCGGGCGGACTTGGAGCTGATCATCCCGTAGGCCCGTTGGTAGAAGCTGTCCATCGCCGACAGCGCGTCGCTCTTCTCGAGCTTGCGGAAGTGGTCGTCGACGGTCTGGAGCATCGTGCGGCGGCGCGTGAAGCGGTTCTCGTCGACGCCGTCGGGCATGTTCAGGTCGCGGACCTTGAACCCCTTGTTGCCCGGGTCGGCGCCGAGGCTGAACGGGCCGAACGCGCTGGACAGGTACCCGCTGCCGGCGAACTCATTCGGCTGGTTCGGCACGCAGACGTAGGGCGGCATGTTGTTCTTGCTGCCGAACTCGTGGCTGACGACGCTGCCCATGCTCGGGTACTTCAGCGCGGGGCTCGGGCGGTAGCCGGTGAACATGTTGTGCACGCCGCGCTCGTGGGCGGCCTCGCCGTGGGTCATCGAGCGGACGACCGTGATCTTGTCGGCGATGCCCGCCGACGCCTTCATGTGCTCGCCGAACACCTCGCCGGTCAGCTTCGACGGCGTCGTGCCGAACGGCCCGCGGTACTCGATCGGCGCCAGCGGCTTGGGGTCCCACGATTCCTGCGCGCTCACGCCGCCGGGCAGGAAGATGTGGATGACCGACTTGGCCTTGCCTTCCTTCGTCTCGTAGTGCTTGAGGTCGGCCCGGGCGGACTGCGCGGTCATCCCGAAGAACTTGCCCATCGTCAGCCCCAGGCCGCCGACGAGCCCGACGTACAGCGCGTCGCGGCGCGACGGGCGGACGTGCTCGGGGGCGCCGCACCAGAACCGATTGATCTCGCGTGCCATGCAGGTGGTCTCCGTCCCCGGGCGCCGGCGTGATGACGACGACGACGCGGGGCTGTGCTCGTTCGGTCGCAACGGGTCCGACGTGGTCCCCTGACCCGCGGCAGCGACCTTGGTACTTGTCCTACGCGCCTCGGCGGGCGGCGTTTTCCAGAATCGGGCTGGTCCCGCCACCCCCGCCCGGCCGAGGTCCGCCGGGGTCACGGTTTTCGAGGCGCGACGGCGTGGCAGAATGATGATCGGCCGCCCCTTCCTCCCGCCCGCGCCCGGCCCCACCGCGCGCAGCGTCGGCTCACCCTATTGTGCCACAGAATTGTGCCACACGATTGGCGGACCGCGACCCCTCCCCGCCCCCGGTCGGGCAATCCCGGCCGAGGCGACGGTTCGCCGGCTTTCGCCACAACTCGTCCACAATCTCCCGGACCCCGCGTTTCGAGCCGCTGCGGAAGCGCTCGCTCAGCCCGACCGGTGTGTACTGCGGGGAGCCCGCTCGCGTTGTGCTCCACCGCGCCCGCAAGCACGTTGGCCGGGTTATCCACAACGAGACTGGCGTTGTTGATGATGCCGGAAACGTTTTATCGATAATCTGTTAGACGCGATGCCGCCAACGGCAAATGCCAGGCTGTCCACACTCGAATCGGATCAATTGCCCTCCGGGTCGGTGGCCGCAAAGTCGGCGCTCCGAAGACCCTGAAACCTCAGTTGTTTCGATCGGCGGATTTCCGACGTGGCATGGCGTGACCGAGCTTATCCACAAACGATCCACGCCGCTTGAACGGGGGCCGCCGAGTCCGTATGGCATTGCCGAAGTCGCAGGAGACGGCGTCGTTCCGCTCGCCATGCGTGACCGGCGCGGCGACCGCCCGCGGTTTCGCCGGATCAGCCGGCCGCGTTCGCGCCGCCCGCGAACCGCGCCCGGCGCCACTTAATCGTTGCCACTCCCCTTTCCGCTGTTAGAATTCTGTACGGGATGCCCTTTATCGAGCCCACCATCCGCGGCCGCGGGACGGCGGCCAACCCGCCGAACCGGTTCCAGCCGCTGTCGATCGCGCCGGACGACGACGCCCAGCTCGACCCCGCCGACGCGCCGTCGCCGCAGACGGTTTTCCTCCGCGACACCGCCCGCTCGATCATCGCCCACAACGACAGCCCCGACGTCGGCTTCGAGCACAGCATCAACCCCTACCGCGGCTGCGAGCACGGCTGCGTCTACTGCTACGCCCGCCCGACCCACGAATGGCTCGGCTTCTCCGCCGGCCTGGACTTCGAAACGAAGATCATGGTGAAGGAGGCCGCCCCCGACCTGCTGCGCGAAGCGCTGTCGGCCCGGTCGTACACGCCCAAGACGCTCTCGATCAGCGGCGTCACCGACTGCTACCAACCCGTCGAGCGCAAACTGCAACTCACCCGCCGGTGCCTGCAAGTGCTCGCCGAGTTCCGCAACCCCTGCGGCCTCATCACGAAGAACGCCCTCATCACCCGCGATGCCGACGTGCTGAAGGAGATGGCCGCGTGGGGCGGGACGGTGGCGATATTGTCGGTCACGACGCTCGACGCCGACGTCGCCCGGAAGATGGAGCCGCGCACGAGCGCCCCCGCGCGGCGGCTCGCGGCCATCGACGCGCTCGCAAAAGCCGGCGTCCCCGTCGGCGTGATGATCGCCCCGGTCGTCCCCGGCCTGACCGACCACGAGATGCCGCAGATCCTCAAAGCCGCCGCCGACGCCGGCGCCGTCTTCGCCGGCTACGTCCCGCTGCGCCTCCCCTTCGGCGTGAAGGACCTCTTCGCCGACTGGCTCGCCCGCCACTTCCCCGACCGCCGCGACAAAGTCCTCAACCGCGTCCGCGACCTCCGCGGCGGCAAGCTCAACGACTCGAACTTCAACACCCGCATGAAAGGCTTCGGCGTCTGGGCCGACCAGTTCGAAACGATGTTCAAACTCGCGAGGCGCAAGGCCGGCCTGGACAACCCCTACCCCGATCTCTCCGTCGACCACTTCCGCAAACCCGCCGGGCCGCAGATGACGCTGTGGTAATGCTTCCGACTTGGCCCCGCTCGGTGCAATCAGCTGAGTCGAGCGCACTCACGCACCGAGTAGACGCAGCACGTGTCCGCGGCGCCACCGGCGTATCGGATCGCCTTCGTCGATCGCCCGCACGTCGTCGGCGAGCGAGTCGATGCGCAGGTGCGGTGCCAGCCGCGCGTAATGCTTGAAGACGCGGCCGGCCCCGCTCGTGATGCTGCGGACGACGAGAGCCGCCAGTCGGCGGCGCTGGTCGGGCGACAGGTCCGCGTGCTTGAGCCGGTCGAGGATCTCTTCCTTCACGTATCCCGAGCGGAAGTACCACGGGTCCGCCTCGAGATACCGGATCGCCACGCTGACCGTCTGCGGGTCAAATGCCTTCAGCCGTTGCAGTCCTGCCGTCAGCCCGCCGGGAAACGCGAGCGCGTCGAACTCATTTTTAAACCGCTCCGCCGCGCGCACGTGCTCCGGGCTCGCGTATCTGTTTCGAAAGCCGTCGGCGAGTTCCTTGTTCAACTGCCGCAGCAGAGCGGCGTTGGTGTTGAAGATGCTTTCCTGCTTCTCGGACAGCATTGCTCCGAACTTACAAACGATTTCGCGACCGTGGGAGGTGCGTCCCGTGGTCCTGAGGTTACCGGAACGCGCTCGGCAGGATGGAAGTTTTGCGCCATCCCGAGATCCTTCGGGGTCCCTCAAGATGACGGTCCTCGCGGCGCTAGAGGCGCCTCGAATGTTTCATTCGCTGCTGCAGGCGTCGTGCCGCCTGCCCCGCCCGGCAGCGGCGTTGACGCCGGACCTTCAGCGTGGGACGCTATCGCCCGGCCGCCACGCCGCCGCCCCGGCCGCTGAACGTCGGTCCGCAAGCGGATCATTACAGACGCGAGCCATGCGGGAATCACGGGCTCTCACTGCCGCCGACCACGACCGGCTCGAGACCGTGCTCGGGCGCTTCCGCGCCGAGTTCGACTGCTGGCGCGACATGGCCGACAACGAGTGGGACCTGCTGGCGTTCGTCCTCTATGAGGGCATGAGGCTCCCGGTGGTCGCCGAGGCGACGCCGCTGATCCTCGGCAAGAAGTGCGTCGCGTTGCACGGGGCCCGCTGGTGCATGATCCGCGCGGGCGACGACTGGCACTTCGGCATCGACCACGACGACCTCGCCGAACCCGTCGACCTCTCGAACTTCAAGCCCAAGGCGCTCGGGCGAACGCTCTCGCAGAAGTGGCGACAACTCCTCGACCCCGAAAGGCCGGCCGGCTAGCGACTCCGCCACTCGACGAGGAGCGCGATTGTTACGCGACACGCGAGGAACCATATGGGCCACTCGATCAACGGCTTTGTCGCGAGGCACGACGCCTTGATTACAGCGGCGCTGGATCTTCCTCAGGCGCGGGTGTGTGCTGCCAATTCGGGGTTCGCGTTTCTGCCTTTGACGAAAGCCGTGGCCTCCTGGGACGATCCCGCAACGGAATATACATATCTGGATCGGCTCACCGCTCCAATGGCGGCGTGGGCCATCCGACATTCGCGTACTTTCCCAATTGCCTACATTCAAACCGACTATCACGGCGGCACGGGATCACAATCCGCGCTCGTTTGGCGGGACGGCGACGTCGGCTTCGGTCCGGTGGAAACGGCTGATACTTACGAGCAGGTGACGCCGCTACTTGAAGGCGCGATCAACCGTGCGGTGCGACTTCTCGGCGTCGAGCGCGGGCACGCGCGGGACGAATTCGAGGCGCTGGGGCTGAACCGACATCGCGACAACGACGGTTGGGTCGAGGCGGCCGGCGGAAGTGCCGCATAAGCAGACATCACGGTGAACTGGCGGTCCTCGCGATCGTCGCGGTTCACCAATGGTCGTCAACCACGCAGTGCCGATTCGACGCCGGCTGCCATGCCGGCCGACGTTAACCCGAACTCCGCCGCGATCAGCTCGTACGACCGCCGCCGGGCGGCGTGGTCGAAGAGGATGTTCACGAGCAGCACTTCCTCCGCGCCGTACTCCGCAGCGACCGCCTCGACTTGCTGGCGAACGCCCGCAGGCGCGCCGGTGATGATGCGGCGGGCGTGGCCGAGCGGCAGGCCGCGCGTCGGGCGCTCGGCGGCGAGGAACGCCTCGGCGGTTTCCACCGGCGGGACTGCGATGAGTTGGCCGCGATGCATCAGCGTCATCATCATCTCGAAGCTGCTGGCGAGGCGGCGGGCCTCGGCGTCGGTGTCGGCGCAGATCGCCCACGCGGCCACCGCCACGCGCGGCGCGGCCAGTCGCGGCGAGGGCGCGAACGTGTCGCGGTAGCGGTTGGCGTACATCGCGCCGGCGGGGTTGATGAAGTCGGCGAACGCGTACGGCAGCCCGAGCGCCGCCGCCCACGTCGCGCTCTGCGGCGACGACCCGAGCAGCCACGGCTCCGGTCGCCCGGGCCGGCCCGGCAGCGCCGCCAGCCGCGCGAACGGGTGGTCGGCCGGCAGGCGGTCGTCGAGGTACGCCAGCAGTTCCTGCAAGCTCTCGAAGAAGTCGTCCGGCGGCCCCTGCCGGCGGTCGCGCTGCAGCGCCAGCGCGGTCTTGGCGTCGGTCCCGAACGCCCGCCCGACGCCGAGGTCGATCCGCCCGGGGAACAACCCGTCGAGCATGCTGTACGACTCGGCCACCCGCAGCGGGCTGTAATGCGGCAGCATCACGCCGCCGCTCCCCACGCGGATGCGCCGCGTCGACGCCGCGATCGGCCCGATCAGCGCCTCCGGCGACGCGCACGCCAGCCCCGGCGTGCCGTGATGCTCGGCCACCCAGTAGCGGTGATAGCCGAGATCATCGGCGAGCCGCGCGAGGTCCACGGAGTTCCGCAGCGCCTGCGCCCCGCTCGACCCCTCCGCGATCGGCGACTGATCGAGCACGCCGAGGCGGAAAGTCGGCGCGGCGGGCTGTTGGTCAGGATCGTCGGTCACGGGTCGGATCATCGTGGTGCCTCAGTTCGCTCACCCCGCAGCGGTGGCGCGGAACTGAAATGTAGGGCGCCTGACCCCGCAGGCGGCGACCGGAACGGCAACCACTGTAGCCTTCGTCGTTTTCGCAGGGCGTGCTTCAGCACGCCGCTCGCGCTGCACCGGCGTGCCCTGCAACATAACGTGGGGCCGATCAGCGGCCGGCGCACAGCCGACCTGCGACTACAAGACACCGTCCCCGCAGGTCCGCTGCATCGGAAACTATGTAAGGCGGGCTCCTCGGACGTTACGGTCTTTCACGAGG
>JAUJNJ010000098.1 GCA_030448225.1 Phycisphaerae bacterium | reverse complement strand
CGGGGGCTGGACCGCCTCCGACGCCGCGACCTCCGCGGCGGTCGCGTCGCCGGCGCGGAAGCGGGCGAGTTGCCTGTTGTGGAACGCGACGACCCGGTCCAGTTCCTGCTCCTCCGGCTCGCGCGACACGCAGAGGCGGAAGGCGAAGCGGGCGCGGCCGACCGTGTCGGCCGGGCCTTCGGTGACGACCCGCCGCGCCAGCGCTTGCCCGGCTTCGACGAACACCTGGTCGTTCATCAGGGCCAGCGCCTGCAGCGGCGTGTTCGACCGGTTGCGGCGGGTGCACGTGCTGGTGCCGTCCGGGGCGTCGAAGCCGGCCAGCAGCGGGTGCGGCGTGGCGCGCCACAGGAATGTGTACATCCCGCGACGGTAACGGTCGGCGCCGGTGCTGGTCTTCCACTCGCGGCGCGTCTGGCCGACGTCCATCACGCCCGGCGGCTGTGGCGGGAAGACGCCGGGGCCGCCGATGCGCGGGGCCAGCAGGCCACTGGCGCCCAGGCCGACGTCGCGCACGACCTCGGCGTCGAGGCGCACGCGCGACTGGCGGGCGTAGAGCTTGTTGTCCGGGTCGACCTCCCGCAGGTCCGGGCGGATCGTCGACGACTGCCGGTACGCGGCGGACGTGACGATCAACCGGTGCACGTGCTTCAGGCTCCACGGCTCTGCCGCCGGGGCGCCGGCCTTACCGCCCGCCGGCGACATGAACTCCGTCGCGAGCCAGTCGAGCAGTTCCGGGTGCGTGGGGGGCGTGCCCTGCGTGCCGAAGTCCTCCTCGGTCTGCACGAGGCCGCGGCCGAAGTAGCGCATCCAGATCCGGTTGACGGTGACGCGGGCGATGACCGGGTTCTCGGGCGCCACGATCCAATGGGCGAGGTCAAGTCGCGTCGGCCGCTTCGGGTCGGCGGCGGCGGGCATCGGGTGCAGCGCCGACAGGCCGCCCGGCGTGACCGGCTCGCCGAGCCGGGTGAAGTCGCCCTTGATGAAGACGTGCGACGCGCGCGGCTGCGCCCGCTCGGCCATCACCATCGTGGTGACGCCGATCGCGTCCTCTTCCCTCTTCAGCGCCGCCAGTTCCTTCCGCTTCGCCTTCAGCGGGTCCGACTTCCTGCCCTTCGCCGGGTTCCCCTTCGCCCCCTTGTCCGTAGCCCCCTCGTCCTTCGCCCCCTCGTCCTTCGCCCCCTCGTCCTTCGACAGTTCGGCGACTTCCGCCTCGGCCGCCCGCACCTTCGCGCTGGCGACGGCGCGGCGGTCGGCGTCGCCGGGGCCGTCGATGCGGAGGGTGGGCTCGTCCTGGTTGTTGAAGAACGCGAACAGCCGGTAGTACTCCTTCTGGCTGATCGGGTCGAACTTGTGGTCGTGGCACTGCGCGCAGCCGACGGTAAGGCCGAGGAAGGCAGACGCGGTCGTGTTCACGCGGTCGACGACGGCCTCGATGCGGAACTGCTCGGGGTCGATCCCGCCTTCCTGGTTGATCTGCGTGTTGCGGTGAAAGCCGGTGGCGATTTTTTGGCCGATCGTGGCGTTCGGCAGGAGGTCGCCGGCGAGTTGTTCGACGACGAAGCGGTCGAACGGGAGGTCGCGGTTGAGGGCGTCGATCACCCAGTCGCGGTACTTCCAGATCGAGCGCGGCGCGTCGATGCTGTAGCCGTTGGAGTCGGCGTAGCGGGCGGCGTCGAGCCAGTGCTTGCCCCACCGCTCGCCATAGTGCGGGCTGGCGAGCAGGCGGTCGACCTGCCGCTCGTAGGCGTCGGGCGACCGATCCGCGGCGAACGCGTCGACCTCGGCGGGCGTCGGCGGGAGCCCGATCAGGTCGAGGCTCAGGCGGCGGAGGAGCGTCTCCCGCGGCGCCTCGGGCGACGGGTTGATCCCCGCGCGCTCGAGCCGGGCGAGGACGAACGCGTCGATCGGATTGCGCGGCCACGCGGCGTCCTTCACGGCGGGCGGGGCCGGGCGGACGGGCTTGTCGAACGCCCAGTGGCGGGTGACTTTCACCGTCCCGGGCGCGTCGTCGGGCCAAGCGGCGCCTTGGTCGATCCAGCGGGAGATGAGCTCGATCTGCTCCGCCGCCAGCGGCGGCTTCTTCAGGGGCATGCGGTCCTCGTGGCCGAGCCCCTTGATGCGCTGCACGAGCAGGCTGTCGGCCCCCTTGCCTCGCAAAATCGCCGGCCCTGACGCCCCGCCGCTCATCGCCAGCGCCTTGGCGTCGAGCCGCAGGTTGGCCTTGTTCTTTTCCGGCCCGTGACAGCCCATGCACGAGGCGGTGAAGATCGGCCGGATCTGGCGGTCGAAGTCGACCGTTGCGGCGGTGCCTGTTGCCGGTTGTTTCTCCGCCGCCCCCGCCGGTCGGCCGGCCGACGGGCACACCGCGACGAGCGCGGCCGCGAGCAAGGTCGGCCCGGCCGCGCGGCGGAAGAGCTTACGGAACGACCGCTGAAAACATCGCGATTCCATGCGTTCACGACTCCGAGACGTGGCGCTCTCAATGGCGCGGATGCGCACTAACTTTACTTCCGCCGCGACCGACTTGTTCTCTCGAACACCGATGGGGTCGAGAACTCTTCGGTCGCACTCTGGCCGCAGGGGAGGCCTGTGGTCTTACGTGGGAAGACCGGGCTTCCGCCCGCGGCTATCAGGTGTTGAACCACAGTTCGCGCGAGACTCAAACCAGACGTGGCGAGCCGGGCGATGGCGCCGGGCCGTTTCTCCCGTCAGACCGGAACGACACGCGCGGGACGGGCCACCCGAACCAGGCGGGGTGGCGGCGTCCCGCGCATGCGTCGCGAGTGGGAGTTTACCCTACGAAGCCGACTGCGGGCGAACTTTTTCCACGCGGGGACACGCTTCCTGCAGGTTCGGCTTCGGGTCGGCCTGCACGTTGCCCAGCGCCCACGACAGGCCGCCGAGCAGGACCTTGTGGAAGGTCTCGTTCTCCCAGACGTCCTCGCGGTGGCCCATCGAGGTGTAGAAGACGCGGCCCTTGCCCTGGGTGCGGGCCCACGTCGCGGGGTAGGGCTTGCGATCGGTGTACTGCTTCTGCTTCATGCTGGCCGTCTCCTGGACGAGGATGACGTGCATGTCGGGCGCGAGGTTCTTGAACGCGTACCACTCCTCGTGCATCTCGAACTCGCCGACGTCCTTCAGCGGCGCGAACCCGCCGACGGCGCGGATGCGGCACTTTTCCTGGTCCCAGTGGCCGTCGAACTCGCCGCCGATCATCTTGATGTACGGGTCGGCCGCGTCGCCGTCGCCGCCGTGGAACGTGTCGGTCGCGCAGTGGAGGCCGACGAAGCCCTTGCCGTCGGCGATGAACTTCAGCAGCGCGTCCTTTCCGCCCTGAGGCATGGCCGGCGTGCCGTCCTTGCCCTCGGACTCGAGGTCGCCGGTGGTGTAGAAGGCGATCGCGTCGAACTGCGCGAGCTTTTCGGGCGTGAAGTAGGCGCCGTCCTTCGTGGCCGTCACCTCGAAGCCGTGCTTCTTGCCGAGGTCGATGAAGATGCGCTCGGCGTGGGCGAGCTGGTCGTCCTTGTTGTTGTCCGGCCGCTTCACGACGCTGTGCTCGAACCCGGCCGAGCGCGTGAAGAACAGGACCTTCTTCGGCTTGCCGCCCTCCTGGGCCCGCGCGAAGCCGAGCGGGAACCCCGCCGTCGCGATCGCCGCCGCCGCCGCCGCGACGGCGCGCATCGCGTCGCGCCGGGACATGCCTTCGGAACACGTGCACATCGTTTGCCTCCTGCGGTTGAATGGGAATGGTCGGGACTACCGGGTTCTACCCGGGGGAGGAGAGGGGGTGAAGCCTCAATGGCCGGGCGGCGTTGGCACGCCTCCGCTGGGATGCCCAATGACCAAGCCTCAATGTGCAACAATTGACCCCTGACTCACTGACCAATGTAGGGCGGGGCGTTTTGTAAAGCCGCCGATTTCATCGGTGGTTTCCCCGCGGATGAAATCCGCGGTTTTACACGTCGGACTCCCACGCACGAGGAACGCGTCCTTCCTTGGCCGCTGAAACTGGGTCATTTGTTGGTCATTGAGGCTTGGTCGTCGGTCATTTTCCGCCGCTACTTCTGGTACACCGGCAGCAACCCGTACGGCACCGTGAGCGTCAGCGTCGCCATCGCCGTCGCGTAGACCCGGCCCGGCTCCTGGCCGACGTGCTTTGCGGCCAGCCGCCGTCCTCCCAGGTGCCGCGCGCTGATGAGTCGATCGAGGATCGGCCGGGCGACGCGGCCCAGGCAGCGTCGTCGAGTTGGTTGGCGTGGCCTGCGTCGCGTAGTACTGCGAGTAGTAGGGGAAGCGGTCGTCGACCGGCCGTTGCCAGCGTCTTGGCGGCGAGCGGAAGCTCAGCGCGATTCGTGGCGGCGTCGAGCAGGTGGAGGCTGAGGATCGCGACGCGGTCGGGCCGGGCTGTCCGTCGCTGCCGGGCTGGTAGCTGAACGACTTCGTCCGCGCGCCAGCAGCGGAGGATGAACGCGACCGCCGCCGCGACCGCCGGCTTCGGCACGTCGAGGCCCGCCTCGCCCGCGGCCCGCAGTGCCGCCGCGTTCCACCCGGAGAGCGACAGGTCGCTCGTCGGCCGCGCCGGGCTCGTACCGCCACCTCCGGCGAACGGCTCGCCTTCTTCACCGCCTGGCTCGAGATCACCTTCACGGCCCTGTCAGCACGACGTACAGGCCAGGGCGCGCGGTCCGGGCTCGACGCCGTACGCCTCGGCCAGGCCAGCGTGACGATGCCGTGGCCGTACATCCGGCCGCCGTCGACCTTCCCGAAGTACCCGTCGTCGGCCGCCTTGGCGTTGAGCAGGAAGTCGATCGGCGTCGCGCACGACGAACCCGTGCTGCCCGACGTCCGGCTCGTGTCCGGCGGCGAGGAACGCCATCAGCCCCAGCCCCGTCGTCGCCAGCCGCGGCCCCGACGGCTCGAACGCGCCGTCGGCCCCCTGCTGCTTCTCCAGGTACGTCAGCCCCCGCCACGGCGGCGTCGAGCTTCGGCGGCAGGCTGTCCGTCGGCGGCGCGGGCGGGAGCCGCGAGGATGAGTGATGCTATGAGTACGACTACGCGGTAATGACCAATGACCAAGTCCCAACGACCAACAAATGACCAACGACCGATGACCAAAGACCCCCAGCCCACCATTCCCGCCCAAGTCACCGATGGAGTCCGCGCGCCATTGCGGGGTGCGTGCGCGTCCTTTGGTCGTCGATGCAGCCCCACGTGGCCACGACCCGACATTGGGCATTGGTATTTCGTCATTTGTTGGTCATTGAATCTGGCTTGGGTCAGTTTGAGGACAACGGACCTCACCGGACGCCACCCGCGCCCTACTCCCCCTGCCCCTGCCCCAGCGACTGGAAGTACCGCTCGTGCCGCGTCCTCGTATCCCGGCGGGTCGACGTCGCGGAGCGGGGCGGAGAGGGACGCCTCGCTCTCGCGCGGGGCGCAGGCGGCCCCACCGCGGGCGGCGGCCATCGTCGGGCGGTGGCGGCGGCGGCGGCGGCCAAGGAGCGGCCGGCCGGCGGCGGGGCGTAGAGCGGCTGGAGCGACGGCACGACGCCCAGCCGCCGCCGCCGCGTCGTGGATCGTGGTGTCCCACGCGCGGCCGCGCCGACGTCGCGTCCTGCTGCCGGCGGCGGGGGCGCGAGGTCGGGCGGGTCGCGCGAGCGAGTCGGCGGCGGTCGCGCGAACCACTTCGCGGCCACGAGCACGCGCTGCGCGAACGATTCCTGCGGCGGTCTCCAGCCCGGCCGCCTCGATCGCCAGCCGCCGACCCCGCCGTCCGCTCGGCCGCTCCCGTCGCCGGGCGCGGACGGCCTGCTCGAACTCCGCGCAGCCGCCGGCACGAGCTTGTCGGCCACGGCGTCGCGCCGCGGCGGCCTCGGGCCAACGGGGCGAGCTGCTCGGCCAGCCGCCTCGGCGGCCGCGGGCAGCACCGGGCGGGCGGCCCGCAGCGCACGATCGGCGGCGGCGGCGGCGTCCTGTTCCTCGAGTTGCCGGGCGCTGCCGGCGGTGCGCGGGCCGCGCCCTTGGCGTCGGCGACGGCCTTGCGCGCGGCCTCGGCGCGACTTCTTCGCCTCCTGCCACGCCGACGCCGCCTGCCGGGCGTCGGCCAGTCGCTGCGGCATCGACGCCAGTTGTTCTGCGACGCGACGACCGTGGCCGTGGCCTTGCTCCGCCAGTTCGGGTCGTTCGCCGGGTCCGCGAGGTCGACCGACGCGGCCAGCCCCGCCCGCCGCCCCTGCACGCCCGCGATCGCCGCCGCCACTTCCTGCTGGCCCGACGCCAGTTCCGGCGGGCGCTGCGCCGGCGGCTCGGGGCGCGCGTCGCCTCGCGGGTCTGCTCGACGAGCTTCTCCTGGTGCTGGCCGATCGTGTCGATCTGCCGCGCCGCCCGCATCGTGCGCGATCCGCTGCCGCTGCTCGACGATCCGCACGGGTTGCGTCGCCCGCGGGTCGTCGTTGTGATCGGCGGCGGACGACCCGGACACGTGCGACGCCAGCCGCGTCGTCGAGCCGCTCGGCCTCGTCGTAGTTGCGCGCGACGCCTCGCCGCCGGCGCGCATGGCCAGTTCCTCCGCGCGGCGTGCCGCCCGGTCGGCCGGCGAGAACCGGGTCGCGGGCCTGGTCGACGACGCCGCCATCGCCGCGGCCGAATCGCCCGCCCAGCCGCCATGAGCTGCCGGGCCTGCGCCGCGGCCTTGCGGATCACGTCCCCTTGCCCCCTGCCGCCGGTCGGCCGGGCGGCGGTCGAACTCGTGCTCGCGCTCGAGCGTCTCCAGGCCGCGATGAACTGGTTGGGCGCCCGCGCCGACCACGCGGCCGGCGGCCTTCTCCGCCGCGCGCCTGCGCCTCGATGGCGGCGGCGGCGCGGCCGGCGAGGTGGAGGGCGCGCGCGGCCCAGCTCCCGAACGGGCGCACCGCCTCGGCCTGCGCCGCGGTCGTCAGCCGCTCGTCGAACACCGTCGCGCGACGCGTCGTCCTGGAGCCGCTGCGACCACTGCCTCGACGAAGTTGACCGGCCGCTTCGACTTCACCAGCCCCTCGGCCGCGCCGACGCGTTCGCGCAGGCGGTCGTCGAGCCCGCCGTCCTTCGGGGCAAGGCCGAGCCGCTTCACGCCCTCGGCGATCTCCGCGCGGGCCCGCTGGAGCGTCTCGCGTCGCCGCCCGGCGGCGCCGCGGTCCTTCCCGTCCCGTTTGTCCTTCGGCTCGTCGCGGTCCTTCGACCGCCCCCGCTCCTTCCCGCCGTCCTTTCCCTTGTGCCCGTCGTCGCGGTCGTCGTCGTCGTCGTTCGCGTCGCTCCGGTGGTCCGCGTCGTCCCGACCCTGCTCGCTCGCCCGCAGGTTCTCGCGGTCGGCCAGCAGCGCCGCGGCCTGCTCGCCCTGGGATACTGTCTTCAACTCGTCGCGGCTCTTCCGGCTGCCGTCGAGGAGTCGACGGAGGAGGTCGCGGACCTGGTCGTCGCCGCCGCCGCGCGCCGGGGCGGCGAGCGACGACATCCCCTTCTGGCGGAAGATTGCCTCGGTGAGCGACGACGTCAACTGGTACGCGTCGACCCACGTCGCGATCGCGGTCGACAGCTCCGGCGTGTCGCCGCGCACGGCGGCGCGCAGGAGCGACTGGCGCACGAGCGCCGCCAGTTCCGCCGCGCTGCTGAGGTGCCGGTTCGCCCGCGCGCCGGCCGCGATCGCCAGCGTCGCGTTGCCGCTCTTCTCGCGCTCGGCCTCCTCCATCGCCGCCGCCGCCTGCTCGAGCTCATCCTCGACGACCACGGCCATGTCCGCCGCGGCGTTGAGTTCCGAGACGCGCACGTGCGTGTCGACGTCGACCGACCGCGGCGAGACGAGGATCTGCAGCGGCTCGCTGTCGCCGGCCTTTTGCGAGCGGTCGCGGGCGGTGACGGTGACGGTGACGATGTCGCCGACGCGGAGCTTCATCGTCGCCAGGTCGAGGTCGTACGTGTCCTCCTGCCGCCGCGGGTCGCCGCGGACCGGCAGGGGCACCACGGTCGCCGCGCCCGAGTTGGGCTGCACGCTGATCGCGAGCGCGTCGATGCCGTAGTCGTCCAGCGCCTCGTAGGTCAGCGGCACGATCTCGCGCGGGTTGAGGCGGAGGCTGTCGGCCGGCTGGAGCAGCCGCACGAGCGGCGCGGCGTCGGGCACCGCGCGGACGCGCGCCGTCGGCGGCCCGCCCCCCGCGACCTCGCGGGCGCTGATCAGGTCGAGCTCGTACGGCAGGTCCTTCTCGACGCGCACCCGCGCCTGCCGCACCTGGTCCCCCTCGCCGGCCACGCGCGACATCAGCACCCGCTGCCCGCCGACGCGCAGCTGCGCCGACTGCAGCGGCTCGGTCGCGGCGATCGTCACCAGCGCCTCGGTGCCGGCCGGGGCCTCGATCAGCCCGTCGGTGTTGGTGACGGTCAGCGGCGGGCGCAGCGCGTGGGCCGGGTAGGTGTAGCGGACGACGAAGTACGAGACCGACGGCGTGCGCAGCACCTTCACGCGGTAATGGCGGGTCGTCGCGTCGCCGGCGGTGACGTAGTACCGGACGTCGCGGTCGATCGCGCCGAGCGTGAACGTGAACCGGCCGCCGCGGTCGCCGCCCTCACCGTCCTCGCCGCCACCGCCCACGGTGCCGCCCGCGGTGCCGCCCCGCCGCGAGCGGTCGGCGTCGCTCGTGGGCGTCGGAAGGCCGGCGGGTCCGGCGTGGTCGCCGCCCGCGTCGTCGTCGTCCGGCAGCATCGCCGCCTGCGACCAGTTCTGCCCGTCCTTCGTGTAGATGATCGTGACGCCGTCGCCGTCGGACGGGAGGTTGCGCGCGCGCACGACGAGTTCCAACGGCTTGCCCTGCACGACGCTGGCGTCACCCGGCGCGACCGCGAGCCGCGTCGTGGTGACCGGCGGCACGTCGAGGATTGGCGCCGCAAAGCGAAGCGCGAGGCGGGGCAGTTCGAGCCCCGGCACCCGCGTCAGCCCCCACGCCGCCGCGATCAGCAGCGCGACGAGCAGCCACGGCCGCAGCGCCGTCCGCAGCGGCAGCGACCGGGCGGCGCGGCGGCCGGCGGCCTGCTGGTCGACGTCGCGGATCAGGTGGTAGAGCATGTCGTCCGACCCGCGGTGCTCGGCCGGGCCGAGCACGCGGGACGTGACGGTCATCAAGCGCTGCGCGAACTGCGGGCTGTGCGCCACCAACTCGGGGGCGGTCCGCACCCACTCCACGTCGCGGCGCGACGCCGGCAGCAGCGGCCGGACGCGGCAAGCATCAGCCGCCCGCGAGGCCGGCAACCAGCAGCGACGCCCGCCCCCACGCCGGCAGCCGCGCGCGCGGTCGACGAGGCAACACGCCGCGCGCGAACGCGAGGAAGAACGCCAGCGCCGGCCGGGGCGCCGCCAAACCGCCAACCGCCGCGCGCGGGCGACGAACTCGCCGACGAACGACTGCACGGCCGGCGGCAATGGATCGCGGCGAGCGACATGGGTCTATACGGTCCTACGACGGAAAGCCGAACCTTGTGCTTGGTGCGGGCGGCGGTCGCACCACCCTGCTCGCGAACGTCTGCGGTGCGGTTCCGGGCGTCCTGCGACGCAATGCCCCGCCGACTGCCGCGGCGACTTGATGAGCGGCCGGCGGCGACCGTTCGTGGGTTCGCATCTTCCGAGGATGCCGCGGGCGAGCCGGTCGGCTAACGGTGGCGACCGTCTTCCGCAATCGCGGGGTGACCGCGACGCAACCGCTTCCGTCGCCACGGCCTCAAATCACGTCGGCTCTGCCGGCCAGCCGGGCCAAACATGTCAGACGGATCGGTGCGGAGGCGAGCTCGTTCGCTCGCGGCGCGGGCGTCGCACGCCGGCTGAGTCGCCCCGCCGGCGTCCCGCTCCCCTGCCGCCCGCGGCGTGAACGTGCTCTTACCGATGTCTACTCAGGCGAGCCCGAGTCGCTTCTGCGCAGCCGCCCACCAGCGCCGAGGCAGCCGACGACGAACGCGAACAGCAGCGGCTGCGCCACAGCGGGTGCTCCACCGGAGCCGCAGCCGGTCTTCGGTGAGGGCGTTGATGCGCGCCAGGCGGTCGACCTGGTCGAGCCGCGAAGAACTCCCGCCCGACGACTCGGCCAGCCGCCGGAGCACCGCCTCGTCGGGCGAGACGTCGGCGAGTTCCGCGTCGTAGCTGTCGGCGATGCAGCCGGGTCGACACCTGCTGCCGCTCCGGCGGCCGGCCGGGGCCGACGAGGCGCACCGTAGTCGCCAGCGCCCAGCGGCGGGAGCATGAGCGTGCCGGCATGGCCCGCCGGCCGCGCCCCCGGCCGGCGGCCAACGGTTGCGACGCGACGACCGCGCCGCCGCGCAGCACCTCCAGGCGGAACGCCGAGGCGTCGACGTCCTCGTCGAACACGCGGAACCGCGCCTTCACCGGCTGCCCCGGCTCGGCCGACACGCGGTCGAGGTCCAGCGCCAGCACGCCGGACCGCGCGCGAACGGGTCGCCGGCGGCGTTGCGGACGAGCTGCACCCAGAAGCGGTCGTGGTCGCGCGGGCCCACCTTGAACCGCCAGCCGCCAGCTCTCGCGGCCGCCGAAGTAGTAGGCGCGCCGTTGTTGATGCGGCTCTCGGTCAGGACGGCCAGCTCCTTGCTCGCGCCCGGCTCGGGGACGCCGACGCGCGCGACTCGACCTCCACCAGCAGCGGCCGCGCGTTGGCGCGCAGCTCCGAGACGGGGATCGGCAGGACGCGGTAGAACCCGGCAACTGCTGCCAGCGGCCGAGGCCCCCCTCGTCGGCGTCCCCCTCGTCCTCGAGGCGCGCGCCGAGCCGCTCGCCGTCGCCGGTGCGGATGAATCGGAACGCCGCACCTCGCCCGGCCACACGCGCCACGCCGGCGTGTACGACTGGCGGAACGGCAGCAGGACCGACACGATCGGGTGGTTGATGTACTCCGCCGGGCAGTGGTCGCCGGCCAGCAGGATCACGCTGCCGCCGCGGCCGGCGAGGTCGGTGACGGCCGCCCACTGCGCGTCGTCCAGCGTGCGCCGCCGACACGGGCAGGTCGGCCAGGATCAGCACGTCCTGCGCGCGAGGATCTGCTTCGGGCTCAGCGGGAGCCGCGCGCCGTCGGTCGGCGGCACCACGGCCGAGTCGAGCCGCACCCAGTCGGTCCGCGCCAGGCGCGCCGCGGAGGTACTGGAAGCCCCACGTCGCGGGCCCGGCGCGTACGCCGACGCGCACCTTCTCGGCAGCACCTTCAGCCACCGCTCGGCCTCGTTGTTGTCGGCCGTCGCCTCGCCGGCCACCGGGTCGATCACTACGGAGAACGCGCAGCCCCGGCTCGGTCACCGTCAGCGAGAAGTCGGCCGTCGCGGCGCCGCCGGCGAGGTTGACCGGCTGGATGTGTTCGACGCCGCCGGCGCGCAGGCGGACGGTGGTCGCGACGTCGCGCAGCGGGTCGCACGTCGACGTGGACGTCGACGCTCTCGCCGGCGAAGACCGACTCCGGGTGCTCGATCGCGGCGAACGACAGGTCCTTCGCCGCGCGCCGCGCGGCGAGACGGCCACCGTGAACACCGGCGGCCCGCCGCCGCCGCCGCCGCCCGGCCCGGGCCGCGCCCAATCCCGAGGCCACCCCGCCGTCGCCGCCGACCTGCCGCCCGTCGGACAGCACGACGACCGCGCGCCGGCCGGGCCGACGCGCGGGCGAGCGCGTCGGCGACGGCGCCGGAGATGTCGCTGCGGCGGCCGTCGGCCTGCACGTCGAGCCGCGGCCTTGGCCTCGCCGCCGCGCGTCGCCGCGATCGGCGACAGCTCGCCCGCCAGGCCGAACGCGTGGACCGGCCCGTCCGCCAGGAGGCGGCACGAGCCCGGTGCCCGGCTGGAGCAGCCGCCTGCTCGGCCAGGCCGAGCGCGACAGCTTCGTCAGCGCCTGCACGCGCGCACCGCCTCGTTCGACGCGTACAGCTTCTGGTCGCTCGCCTCCTGGTACCGCTCGGCCGCGGCGACGGCGGCGGCGAGGCGGGCGCGGACGTCGGCGGCCCAGGCGGTGCGGTCGTCGTCCGGGAGCGCGGCGCTCGGGCAGCGCGGCGAACGCCTTGTTGAGGTCCGCCGAATCCGCGACGAGGGCGGCCGCGCGGCCGCGGCGGCGCGGGCGGCGTCGAGCAGGCGGGCGAGCGACGCGTCGGCCCGCCGCAGCGCGCGGCCTCGGCCCCGACGCGCGGCGCGGGCGAAGTGCAGGTCGTCCCGCGCGCCGCCGCCTCCTCCAGCAGCGGCCGCAGGCGGCCGGCGAGCAGCTTCAGCTCCGCGCCGGCCGGCGACCGCGCCGCCCGGGAGGCGGCCCAACCCGTCGGCGATCGCGACGAGCTGCGCGGGCGCGCGCTGTCGACGACCGCCATGCTCCGCGCGAGCGGTCGAGCAGCACGAGCACCGCGCGCAGCTCGGCCTCGGTGCGCGGCCGCAGCAGCACGGGCTTGAGCACCGCCGCCGCCAGCGCGCCAGCAAGCGCCAGCACGCGCACGCCGGCAGCAGCCACCCCGCCGCCCCCGCCGCCACGCACCTGCCGGGTAAAGCCAGAACACCGCCGCCGCCGCCACGACGGCGGCGGCCACCGCCAGTGGCATGGCATGCGGCGAGTGTAGGAAGAGCTGCGCGAGCATATGAGTTCAAAGTCTACCTGACGCCGTCGCCCGCATCAGGGTCGGCCGCTCGGCCGCTCAGACGAAGTTGAACCACGGAGACACGGAGACACGGGAGGTAGGACGGAGAGAAGATAGTGGCAGAAAGGTGGAGGAAGACGTCTACGCGTCAACATCCGACCCGTCTTCCTCCATCTTCCATCCTCGATCCTCCATCCTCGTCTTCCTACCTCCGTGTCTCCGTGTCTCCGTGGTTCGATTCTTCTTCCCCCCTCACGACAACTCCACGCCGCCGCCCGGCCGATCCAGTAGTTCAAGGACGCTCAACAGCAATACCAGGCCCAGCCCCGCCCCACAGTTCGACGCCGGCGCGCAGGCCGGTCAGCTCGCTCGCGATCAGGGCGCGGCCGGCCCTACGCGGCGGGCGCCGAGGTCGCGCTCGAGGTCCTGCCAGTCCGCGTCCTCCATCCGCGCCAGGTTCGACTCCTGCGCGTCGGCCGCCGAGCGGGCGACGACGAAGTGCTGCACGCGCTCGCCGCGGCCCTCGCGGATCGTCATCGTGTACCGCCCAGGCGGTCGGTCCCGTCGTACCGCACCTCCGGCCGCGACGTGAACCGCAGGATCGGCAGCGGCCGGGTCGTGCCGTCCGGCAGCTTCAGCGTGACCCGGCGGTCCTCGGCGTCGTCGGCGAACGCCAGCCGGATCGGCATCGTCGGGTCGACGTTCGACCGCAGGCCCGATTCCGCCGCGAGGTACCGCACCGCCGACTGCACGAACGGGAGGTAGAAGTGCTCAGCGGCAGCGTGTTCCAGTCGGCGTCGATCGTCGTCGTCAGCAGCAGCACGCGCCCTTGCCGAACTGCTTCTCGACGAGGAACGCGTCGCCCGACAAAAACTCCGCGAGCGACCGCCCCGCCGCGTCGTCGCCCCGGCCGACACCGGGAAGTACCGCCCGACGGTCGCCGACGGCAGCAGCCCCGGGCGCGACCGCAGGAACTGGAAGATCGGGTGCTCCGACCGGTACCCCAGCAGCGACGTCGCCTGCGACCCGTCCGCCGGCGTCGGCTGTTGCAGCTCGGCGGGCAGCAGCCCGGAGCCGAAGCGGTAGAACAATTGGTTGTAGTCCTCCGCGCGTCAGGTTGCCCGGGGTGATCAGCAGCCCGCCGCCGCGCTCGTAGACGTACTGCTCCAGCGCCCTTGACCTGCGCCGTCGCGAGCCACTCGACGTTCGCCAGCACGACGACCTGGTGATCGCCGAGCCGCACCTCGGGCCACTTCTCGACCGGGATCACCACGACCGAGGCGTCGCCGCCGCCGCCGCCGCCATCGCCGTCGCCACGATCGTTGTCGTCGTCGTTGTCGTCGCGCTCGCGGTCCCGCCCCGGTCACGACCGCCGCCGTCGCGGCCGCGGTTGGCGCCGAACGGGGCGAGGGCGACGCGGAGGAAGTCCGACTCGCTGCGGAACGCGGTCGCGCGCTCGTCGCCGCTGACGATCAGGACCTTCACCGGGTCCACCGCCTCGACGGCCGCGTCGAGGGTGTCGTCGGCGGCGAGGCCGGCCGATCGGACCGACGCCGTCACCACGTACGACCCACTGCGGTCGAACGTGGCCGGCGCCCGGACCGACGCCGCGGTGTCCGGCGCGAGGTCGACCTTCGTCTGGTGGACGGTCTGCCCGTTGACCTTGATCGTCAGCGGCAGCCCGGCCCGCTGCACCGGGCCGTAGTTGCGGAGCCGCACCTCCAGCTCGGCCGGCTGCCCGCGGATGGCCGGGGCGTTCTGAAGCTCGAGCGACTCGACGGCCACGTTGTGCGTCGGTCGATCCGACCGGGACGATCATCAGGCGGGCCGCGCGCCGACGCCCGTGCTCGCGCCACATCGCCGCGAACGCCGGGTCGCGCGCGCTTGCCACGAGAGCTTCTGGCGGTCGCAGATCACGTAGACGTCGGCGCGCGTCGGGGCCGGCGGCGGAGCAGTTCGATGGCGCGCGGATCGAGGCGGCGAAGTCGGCCCGCCCGCCGCCGGCGCGGGCCAGCGCGACGCGGGTCGGCGACGGCCTGCAGGTCGTTCGTCAGCGGCATCCGGCGCACCGGCTGCGACGGCGGCGCGCCGGGACGGCCCGGCGCGGGGTCGGCGCGCCGGCGAGCACGAGGGCGGCCGAGTCGCCCGGCTCGAGCGCCTCGAGCACCCGCCGGGCGCGCCGCGGGCGAGGTCCATGCGGGGCGCCGTTCTCCTCGAACGCCATGCTCGCCGAGCAATCCAGCACGACCGCCGCCGCCAATCGCCCCCGCCCGCCCCGCGCCGAATCGGCCGCGGAGGACCGGCCGGGCCAGCCGCGACCGCCAGCGCCGCGACGATCGCCATCCGCGCGAGCAGCAGCCAGCGGTGGAGCCGAGCATGCCGCGCCGCTGGCGGACGTCGCCGGGCATGGTGAGGAACAGCATCCCGCCCCAGTCGATCGTGCGGTACCGCGAGCGGCTGAGCAGGTGCAGCACGAGCGGCAACACCGCCGCCCCGACGCCGAGCAACATGAGGGGGTTGAGGAACGACATCGAAAAGCAAGGACGAGGCCGCGGCGCGCCCGCCGCGCTCGACCGGCCCGAGAATCTTACGCGACGGCCGACCCGCCGCCCACGGGACGGAGGCGCATAAGACCAACTGTAGCCGCCGTGGCGACCCGACGGAGGCGTCGCAACTGCCGCCGAACGAACCGGCGTCTTCGTCAATATTTCGTGGAGCGACACGCGGCGATCCCGCGTCGTCCGGTCCCTTCCCCCCGGTACTCGGCAGAGAGGGCGGGCGTGAGCGGCCTCGCGCTGACGTCGACCCCTGTACTGAGACGGCCGCGACGGCACGCCCCTAACCCTGACTCGTCAGCCCCGAATGCGCCGTAGCGCGATTCGGCAGTCGGTGTCGGCGCGGGTTAGATCATGGGTATCGAATCGCCCCCCGCGGCAGTGGCGACGCCCGCGACGGCGGCGGTCGGTGCCGGCATCGGCGGGGGTCGGGTGACGGCCGTCGTCAACGCCGCGCGATCGGGGGGCTCGAGGAGCCCGGCGTTGTCCAATATCTCCCGGTTCGTCAGCGGCTTGACGCGGGCGCGGAACGCGCGGTTCAGCACGCGGACGAACGTGTTGGCGAGCAACCCCTGGCCGACCGTGCCGGCGTGGACGCCGTCGGCGAGGAACAGGTGGTCGGGCGCGTCGGACGGCCGCGTGCGGTCGAGCGCGACGGGGCCGACGCGGAACCGCCGCTTGGCAGTCGCGCGGCGGATCAGGCTCGTCACGTCGGCGACGGCGACGCGGCGATGTTCCCGGTCGATCGCGCGAACCTGCTCGTTGATCGCGTCGGCCGCGGCGTCGGCCGCGACGAGCGCGGCGTCCGACACCGCCCCCAGCGCCGCCGCCCCCCGCGCGGCCGGCAGGACGCCCACCGGCGGCACCGTCGCGACCACGACCTTCAGGTCCGGCGCCGCGGCCAGGAGCGTGTCGACCACGGCCCGCAGGTTCGACGCGACCGCCGGCACCGCCGCCCGCAGCGCGGCCTCGGGGCCGGGCGCGGCGAGGGCGCCGATCAGGTCGTTGCCGCCGACGAACACCAGCGCGTGCGACACCTCCCCCGCCGCCGCCTGCGCCGCCAGGCCCGTGTGCTGCCCCTGCGCGATCACGTCGGCGGACGTCGCGCCGCTGCGAGCCCAGTCGAACGCGAACCCGGCGTTCCGCGGCTCGGGGCGGGAGTTTACGGCGTCGTACGCGCCGAAGTTCAACGCCCGGTCCTCCGCCAGTTGCTCCACGAAGTTCCGCGCCGACGCGCGGTTCGGCGGGTAGAACGCGTACTCGTCCGCGTAACTGTCCCCGATCACGCCGACCCCCACGACCGGCGCCGCGGCGGCGGCGAACAGCGTGCGCCGCTCCAGCGCCTCAACGCCCGGCGCGGACGACCCTGTCACATGACGAACGGGCATCGAACTCCTGTAGCAAGCATGTCGAATAAACTCGCCTCGCGCACCCGGCGGGGCGCGGCGCCGTAGCCACTTGCGGTTTGGCCGCCGTCGCGTGTTATGCCGGGTCGAGCGGGATCAACCCGGATTCGTCCGCGGCATCACCACGCCCGTTTCGCGTCTCCATATCCCGAGTCGCCCTCGCTTCCCGCGACTGTGCCGCCCGGCGTCACACGCCACACACCTGAGGCTCTCCCGCATCGTCGCAATTATACGCGCCGCGTGCGGGCGGAGGTGAGCGTCGCCTCGGCCCGCGCGTGCCGCTCCCGTCCGACGCCTCCGAAGCGCGCGACCGCCCGATTAAGGCCGCTCCTTCGCCCTCGCGCGGCAACCGATGGGGCCCCGAAGATCCGCGCGCCGACGTCGCAGCCACTCTCCTCGGCCTGCGCGACCGGTGGACCCTTCGGCCCATACGAGCCAAGCCCGACGTCGTCGCTTTCAGCGGAGACTCGGGCACCCGGCTTCGCGCGCTTACCCATCCCCCGCCCGTACCCGCGACCGGTGACGCGTCCGATCTACCCGATTGCCGCCGGCGCGGCCGTCCGGTCTAATAGTCGGCGTCCCCGGCGCGTCTCGCCGGCGGGCGCACGACCTCGAACGGCCAACTCAGAAGGACGGGCGATCATGTCCACTCCACGCGTGGTTTTCGTGGCGACGACGGCGGCCGCGGTCTGCGGCGCGATGCTCCTGGGGTGCTCCGGCATGGGCATGGGCCGCGAAAGCCGCGGCGGCGGGGGCGACACCGGCGCCGAGCGCGCGCGGGCGACTAGCACGATCCGCACGACCGGCGGCACCGTGCGCGTCGACGACGTCGGCTCGGTCGACGTGCCGGCCGGCGCGTTCGACGGCCCCACCGACGTCACGCTCGTGCGCGCGGCGGCCGCCAACGCGGTCGAGTCGTTCGGCGACGCCGCCGTGCTGTTCGGCGTGCGCCGCCCGCTCCCCTACGAGTACCGCGTGAACGCCGCCGCCGGCCAGCCGAACGCGCCGATCGAGGTCGAGGTGGTGCTGCCCCGCAAGTGGCGCCGCATGGCCGCGGCCGACCCGGCGATCGACGCGTCCGCCCTCCGCGTGTTCGGCCGCAACGTCTGGACGAGCGGCGGCGGCGGCGGCGACGACGCGGGCGGCGACGCGGGCCGCCTCGTCACGCTCGAGCCACTCCCCGGCACGTACGACCCGCGCGGCGGGTCGCTCCGCGTGTCGGTGCCGCCGGCCTTCTTCTCCGAGGCCAACCCCGGCGCCGGCGGCGACGCCGTGGCCGCGGTGTTGAGGCTCGCGCTGACCGACGCCGGAGAGGACCCGGCCGACGCGTCATCGGACGACGCGGGCGGCGCGACGTCGCCGACGACGACGGTCGGCACCGCGGCCGCCGCGCCGTCGGCCGAGGCGGCCGGCGCGGGCGGCGGGTGCGACCTCCCGCTCGGGCCGCCGCTGCGGGGCAAGTTCACGCGCACGACGCCATTCGGCCCGACCGACGCGGGCGGCGTGGCCCGCTTCCACCCCGGCACCGACTACGCGCCCGACGCCGCCCTCGGCGACGCCGGCCGCGAGGTGCTCGCCGTCGCCGACGGCCGCGTGCTCGCCGCCGGCGCGCAGACCAACCGCGACGGCGAGCCCGTCGGCTGGGGGCGCTACGTCATCGTCGCGCACGGCCGCCGCGACGCGGCGCCGTTCACGCTCTACGCCACCCTCGCCCCCGACCAGGTCGGCGCCCGCCCCGGCCAGCGCGTGACGCGCGGCGACGTGATTGCCCGCGTCGGCGGCGGCGAGGGCGGCGAGGGAAACAGCGGCGGCGAGGCGGGCGGCAACGAGTTGCACCTGGAGTTCGTCCCCGGCGGCCGGCCCGCCGGCGCGGTCGCCAAGGCCGACCCGAGCGACTGCTACAGCGGCGTGCTCGTCGAGCACCTCGTGGCGGGGATGCGGTCGAGCGCGATCGTGGCGGCGCCGGACCTCGACGTCGAGACGCAGTCGGTCGAGTTGCGCGGCACCGCCGCCGACAACGTCCGCCGCCCGTTCGCCACCCGCGCCCGCGCCAAGGACGCCGGGCTGACGTACACCGGCGACGCGACCGGCGCGGTGGTGACGGTCGTCGACGGCCGGCGGTTCCGCTTCGAGTACGACGCCGACGCCGCGGCCGCCGTCGACGCCGGCCCCCGCGCCCCGACGCACCCCGAGGGCGCCGCGGCCACCGTGAGCGGCAACGGCCGCGTGCGGTTCCGCACCACCCGCCCGGCCGCCTACCGCCTGACGATCCGCTACGACGTGAGCGACGCCGCCCAGTACCGCGTCGACGCGCGGTTCCAGGCGGTCGGCGACGGCGGCGAATCGCCGCGGCCCGTCGACGGCGACCTGAAGCGCGCCGCCGCCTCGGGCAAGGGCCCAACTAAATTCGACCAGACCTTCGAGGGCCGCCTCGCCGAGCACCAGACCTTCGACTTCGAGTTCCACCCTGCCATCGTCGGCGGCGGCGCCGAAGCCCGCGGCACGCTCGACGCGACGGCCGTGCTGGAAGTGATCCCCGACGCGCAGTGAGGTCGTGAGGCGCGGGCGCCCCGCGCCGCACGCACCGCCGACGCCGACACCTAGGGCCGACCCGCATCGGCGTTCCGCGCGGGGCTCAGGGATCTCGCGCGACGCCGACCAGCCGACGTCGCTGAGTGGTGGCGACAGCGCAGCCCGTGTCGCCATACCCGCACGCGGCCGGGTCACGTGATCTGGCGCTTGCGCGCCCGGGATAGTCGTAGTCATGCAGCCGCCGGTACGCCCGCCTCAGTTGGACTACGAGCCGACCCCGTCACGGCCGCGACCGTGGCGTGTCGTCTGGCATGGGTTCACGGCTCTGGCCGCGACCGCACTTGTTGTCGGTGCCGCGGCATTCATCGCACAGCGGATGGGGTGGGGGACGCCGCTGGTCGCTGTCACGCATTACGGTGTCTTGCCGCCGAGGACCACGTATCTGTACGGCCTCACCGCCGGGCGCTACTACTTGTATTACTCCCTGGTCGTGCTTCTCACGCTTTGGCTGCCGCCCCTCTGGGTGACGGTCTTTCTCTTCAGGCGGTTCGTTGTCCCGCGCCGCGCGCGAGAAATCGACTGAGCTTCCCGTCGTGTGCCACAAATCAGAAGGCTCACCCTCCCCCCCCCGGTACGCCGGGAGAGGGCAGCGGTGAGGGTGCGTGTGCGCAGATGTGCACGGGCGTCGTCGCGGTTATGCGTCACCCGCTACTCGCGCGGGGCGGACCACGCCGCCGGGTCGATCTGGTAGATCGCCCACGGCAGCACGTCCCACTCCTCCGGCGGGTCGGACGACGGAAGATCGCCCTCCTCCTTCGGCTCTTCCGCTTCGAGTTGGCGCAGGGCGGGCAGGGCCTCGCGGGCGGCGGGGCCGATCCGGCCGAGGAGGCGGATGATTCCCGTCGCGGTTTCGCCGTCGGCCCCGCGGAGGTGCCGCAGCAGCGCCGGCACTGCCGCCGCGGAGGCGGGGATGAGCGCCGACAGCGCGTGCAGGACCCGGCCGTGGTCGCCGTCGCCGTAGGTCCAGTCGGGGTCGTACTCCTGAAACGTGTCGAGCGCGTCGGCGAGGACGGGCACGGCTTCGGCCGCGAACCGGCGGAAGTGGGCGAGGGCTTCGATGGCCTGGCCGCGGTGCCACATTGTGGCGTCGTAGGGGTGGTCGGGGTGATCCGGCAGGTGTTGGATGTCCGGCGGCTTGGCGCGGGCGGCGGCGAGCACGCGGTCGAACACGTCGCGCCGGTCGGGCGTGATCGGGGCGAGGGCGCGGATGGCGTAGCCGGCGCGGTCCCGGTCGTCGAACAGCGGCATCAGTTCCGCCACGAGCGTCGGCACGCGCACCGCGGCCGCCGGGCCCATTTTCCCCAGGGTCGAGGCGGTGTCGAACGCGGCGCTCGACTTCTCGTGCTTCACCCGTTCGATCAATTCCCGCACCGCCCGGTCGTCGTGACGGCCGACCGAAGCCAGCGCGTCCGAGTCGAGAATCTCATGCCCCGTCTCCGCCGACGCACGCCCCGGCGGCGGCATGAGCAGGTCGGGCGCGAACGCGACGGCCGCCGCGCCGAGGTGCCCCAACGCCTTGGCGACCGGGCCGGAGCAGGCCACGTCACGAAGGGCATCCCGCACGACGTCGGGCATACCCAGCAGGATCGGCCCCGCGTGCCCCATCACGACGTGCAGCGCGTGCGGGCCCATGCTGTTCGGCAGTTTCCCCTCGTTGTCCTCCGCGTACGCCTCGCGAACCTGCTTCGTCAGTTCCGCCTCGGCCTCGGGGCTGAGCGGCGGGTCGGCGTCGAACAGGCGCTCCTCAAGGCCGCTCACCACCTCCCGTCGGGCCGCTTCGTCCTTCATCCGTTGCAGGGCCAGGATGACAAACGTCGAGCCCCGGAACGACGGGTCGGCCAGCAGGCGGCCGACGGCGTCGCCGAACTCCTTCTGGTACGCGGCGAGGTCCGGGGGCATGTGCTGGTGCATCTCCGCGTCGGCGACCGGCGCGCCCCAATAGATGGCGCTGACGGCGTTCTCCGCCCGGCGGCGGACGGCGCGGTCGGCGTCGAGCAAGTCGGGCAGCCACGCCCGCAGCGGGCGGCCGTCACGGACGAGGCGCGGGTCGTCGGGGTCCATGTCGATGATCTTAAAGTCGGCTGCGGGATTGGACCATGAGGCACGAAGGCACGAAGGCACGGAGGCACGGAGGCACGGAGGCACGGAGAGTAATCAACGGGCGAACATTAGAGGTGCCCAGCAAGGGACGATGTGGGGAAGAGCGCGCGTCGGTCCGGCACGTCGAGCACCGGCACCGCGCGGACGACCCGCCGCCGTGCCGCGGGCCGGTCAGCGCCCCGGGGTGTTCATCCGCGAACTCTTTGAAATCTTTGGTTCGCGTTCTCGCCTTTATCAGCGGCGGTCGAGCGTCCAGAAGAGGACGTTCTGCAGCAGCGCGTCGGCGTACTTCGGCTCGTGGCCGATGATCGGCCAGGTGTTGGTGCCGAGGAGGCCGGACGTGAGGTCGAGGCGGGAGAGGATCACCGCGCCCTTGCCGCTCGTCAGCATCTCGATCCCCTGCGCCTCCTTCGGCACGCGGTCGATCGCGTAGCGGCGCGGCGCGGGCGTCGACAGGTCTGACATGCCCGGCGGCCCGGCGCTCAGCAGCGGGTGCCCGGCCGGCACGCGCGCCAGCGGGACGTTTGGGAACGCGGCGGCGATCGCGGCCTTGGCCGAGTCGTGGAACGCGGCCGACCCGCCGCACGCGTCGATCAGCACGACGCCGCCCGCCTCGACGTACGCCCGCAGCGCCGCGACCTCGGCGTCGGTCGCGCGGTACTTCACCGTGCCGGTCAGGTGTGCGATCGGCGCGTCGCCCGGCTTGAGGTCGGCCCACCGCGTTGGCTTCACGTCGGCGCCGGTGCCGGTGCGGAACTGCAGCAGCCGGGCGAAGCGCGTCCACGCGTACGGCTCGGGGTCCCAGTCGCTCGCGTACTCGAGGCGCGCGACCTTCACGGCCCTCAGCGGCGGCGGTCCGGCGGGGGCGGGGACGAACGGCGAGTCGAGGCGGTTGCGCAAATCGCGCCGGCCGGCGGCGTAGACGAACAGGTTCGTCGCCAGCTCGAACGCGTCGGGGCGGAACTTCTCGTCGCGCAGCTGCCAGTGCCGGCTCAGGTCACGCGGCGAGTGGACCATCAGCACGCGCGAGCCGTTGCTGATCGCCCGCAGCGTCGGGCGGCTGGCCATCGGGAAGAGGCTGGAGTAGATCGGGTGGTCCTTCGCCAGCTCCTGGTACTCGTACTTCGGCAGCACCCGGTTGCCGAACTCGGCGGCCACGAAGCGGTTGAACGGCTCGGCGTCGTCGTCGGCCTGCGTGAAGATCAACCCGCCGGCCGCGACGTAGGCGCGGGACTTTTCGTAGTCGGCGTCGGTGAACTTCGGCGCGACGTGGCTGGCGACGTAGAGGATCGGCGCGTCGGTCCAGTCGGACCAGTCGTGCTTCAGGTCGACGACCTGCCAGTTCAGCGGCCGCTCGAGCCGCCGCGATACGAAGCGCGTGAGGCCGGCGAGGTCGCGCGGGCGGTTGGCCCAGGCGCCGTCGAAGCGGAGCTTGTTCATGACGATCGGGTGGCGGCCGCGGGCGAGGAACAGCAGCGCGAACGCCGTGTTCGGGCGGTCGCCCATCACCTGCTCGTCCTCGGGCAGCCGCGCGTGGTCGCCGTCGCCGCTCGGGCGGCTCCACCCGCCGCCAGCGCGCTGGTTGGCCAGCGCCTCGGCGGCGAGCAGGCGGAACCAGTCGTGGGTGCCGAAGTACTTGAAGCCCGACGCCAGCCCGACGCGCTCGACGCCGTAGAGCGTGTACCCCCAGTTCTGGTCGGCGGGGACGCGCACGGCGTTGTCGCCGAGCTCCCACCACTTCAGCGCGGCGCTGATCGGGCGGGGGAACGGGTCCTGTCCGACGGCGGTGTCGCGGCGGGCGGCGAGCAGGTGGTCGCGCGCGACGAGCGACGACACCAGCCCGGCCGCCGTCATCGGCAGCGGCGAGCGCGACGCGCCGCGGTGGCGGTCGGGCGGCTCCTGCCCGCCGTCGACGTTCAGCCCCCCGCCGCGCACGCGGTAGAGCCACGTGCCGTCGGCCTCCTGCGCGCCCGTCCAATGGTCGGCGACCTGCTGCCAGTACGACGTGGGGATCTCCAGCCCCGCCTCGGCGCCGGACCAGACGCCGAGCAGGCCGTACAGGCTGTTGGAGTTGTCGAGCCAGCCGGGCTCCTTGACCGTGAAGGTGTGCGACCCGGTCTGTTGG
>JAUJNJ010000097.1 GCA_030448225.1 Phycisphaerae bacterium | reverse complement strand
CGTCCGTCTTCCCGGTTCAACAATCGCCATCGCCACCGACTCCAGAGCCTATCCGAATCACCCGCGGCGGGCCCTTCGGGCCTGCGGCGAAACGTGGGATGCGGAGTCATTCGGATGGGCACTTCACCGACGGCGGCGCGATGACCGACCAGGCGCGCGGCCGCGCGCCGCATCCGGCCGTCGTCGTGGCACGAACGGCCCGCCCATGTCTTACCCCGAACGAGCCGGGAGGACCACGGCGGCCGTCGATGCCACGTCACTTCTCGAACGCGCTCCATCCCGACCGCCGCCTCCCGATTGCCGCCGCCCGATTGCCGCCGCCCGATTGCCGCCGGCCGATCGCCGCCGGCCGATCGCCGCCGGCCGATTGCCGCCGGCCAAACCGTATCGCCTCGCCGCCTCGGCGGGCCGTCCGCCGCACCGGTCTCGGATTGCGGGCGAACCTGGTCGGACCGGCTGCCCGCGCGTCTCGACGTCCAGCCGGCCGAGGCCCCGTCCGATCGTGCCGGCCGGCAAGCGGCGTGCCCGCGGCACCCGCTTTGCACCTTTGCCCGACCCTAATCAAGGAGCGCATCGACATGCCCGAGCTGCCGCCGTCGCCCCCCGAGGAACTGGACGAACTGACGCTGAACTTCTACCACCGGGCGATGGAGAAGCTCGAGGCGGGCGGGGTGGATTACCTCGTCGGCGGCGCGTACGCGCTGGCGCACCACGCCGGCGTCGTGCGCCACACGAAGGACTTCGACGTGTTCGTCCGCCACGCCGAGGCGCAACGCGCGCTCGAAGTGCTGGCCGCCGCGGGCTACGCCGTCGAGCGCGTCTTCCCGCACTGGCTCGCCAAGGCGTTCGACGGCGAGGCGTTCGTCGACGTGATCTACGGCTCGGGCAACGGGCTGTGCCCCGTCGACGAGGAGTGGTTCGCCAACGCGGTCGACGGCGTCGCGCTCGGCCGGCGGGCGAAGCTCTGCCCGGCCGAGGAGATCATCTGGAGCAAGGCTTTCATCCAGGAGCGCGAGCGGTTCGACGGCGCGGACATCGCCCACCTGATCCTCGCCCGCGGCCCCGCGCTCGACTGGGCCCGCCTCGCCCGCCGCTTCCAGGGGCACGAGCGCGTGCTGCTGGGGCACCTGCTGATGTTCGGCTACATCTACCCCGGCGAGAAGCACCGCGTGCCGCCGGTCGAGATCGAGCAGCTGTTCGACAAGGTGCGGCGCGAGCCGGCGAGCGAGGACGAGCACGTCTGCCGCGGCACGTTCCTCAGCCGCCAGCAGTACCTCCCCGACATCCGCAAGCGCGGCTTCCGCGACGCCCGTCTGAAACCCCAGGGCCCGATGAACCCCGAAGACGTCGCCCACTGGACCGCCGCGATCGGGTCGATCCGCTGACGCGTCCGCCGAGCGTCTCCGCGCGGCGCTGCGTCCGGGCACGATCGGAGGAAGTAGCCTCGGTGACGGCGCGGGAAAGTCGCGATTGCCGCTCGCGTCTCGTTCATCCTCAGGCCCGTCCGCGGAAGCAGGAAACCCGTGCGTCCGATCGCTCGCAAGACGCACCGCTAACGGAGCGGCACATCGTTGCGGAGAAGCATCTGGTCCCCTCTCCCCCGTACTCGGGGGAGAGGGTTAGGGTGAGGGGCCGAGCGAGGAGGTGGCCGAGTGGTGGAGTGACTGCGTGGTGGAGTAAGAGCCCCCCGCGCCACCACGCGACCACTCCACCACCCAGCCGTTCCCCCGCTCCGCCCCTCACCCCCGCCCTCTCCCCCGAGTACGGGGGAGAGGGGGTGGTCGCTCGACCCGCCAAGAAGCTTTTCCGCTCCACAAGAGTAAGCTCACTGCGGGTGTAGCGCGTCACCCGGCGGGAGCTTTAAGCACCTAGCGATTTCGGGAACGGTGCGCACCGTTCGCGCCTCAGATTCCTCGTCGACGTCACGCTTCGGATTGACGGGTCTCCACTTCGACCGTCAAACCAACAGTCGGCGTGCACAAGAAACGCCCTCCGCGCGACCAGCGCAACCGAACGCGTTCGATAAGTTCGCGGACGCGCCTTGCAAAAAAAGGACCCCTCGCCGGCATTGCCGGCGAGGGGTTGTTTGCTGCGGAAACGAAACCGGCCCGGTTACTGCTTGGCCTGCTCCTGCTTCTTCTCGCCGTTGGGCTGGAGGATCTGGAGCTTGGCCTGCTCGGTCGGCAGGTTCAGCGCGCCCATCGCCTCGGCGGTGGCGGCGCGGAGTTCGGGGGCGGTGGTGGCGGCCAGGGCGGTGCGGAGCGTGTCGACGCCGCCGGCGTCGAGCTGGGCGCCGAAGAACTTCGCGTGGTCGGCCAGCGCCTTGAACAGGCCGACCTTCACCGGCTCGGGCGTCTTCTCGTTGACGGCGACCGACAGCACCGCGGGCTGCACCTGCTGGCTGTTCAGCACCGCCAGCACGCGGGCCGCGCCGATCGCGACCGGCTCGCGGGGGTCGCTCAGGGCGGCCAGCAGGCGGCTCGGCCACGCCCACGTCGAGCACCTCGGCCGCCGGGCTGATCGCGATCCGCTCCATGAGCGTCGCGGCGCGGGTCGCGTAGTTGCCGGCGGCCTGCTCGTCGAGCCGCGATCGCGGTGCGCGTGCGGGCGGCGTCGAGCGACTCGGCCAGCCCGGCGGCGTCGGTCGCGGCGTGACGCTCGGCGAGCGGTCGTTGACGGCGGCCTTGCCCCAGCGGCCGGGCGCGGCTCGCGCATCACGACCTTCGCCGCCCGCTCCAGCCGCGGGTTCTCCGACGCGTCGCGGAGCACGCGGGCGACGTCGTCGTCGCCCGCCCCGCGGGTGAAGAGGATCACGTCGACCGACGGCAGCGTGCTCGCCGCCGCCGCCTCGCGCCCGGCGCGCCGGCGTTGCCGTAGTTCTTCAGCTCCCCGGCCACCTGCTTCTGCTCGTCCGGGTTGCCGGCGACGATCAGCACGTTGCTCGTGCCGGTCTGCTCAGCGCCTCGGCCAGCAGCGGCACGACGCGGGCGCTGCCCTCGAACTGCTGGGCGGGCAGGCCCTCGGCCAGCGCCATCGCGGCCTCGAATCGCACGAAGCCGGTCCGGCGACCGCAGCGCGCCTCGACCGCGGCGCGCCGGCCTCGCCGGCGAACAGGTTCTCGCGGCCGACGACCTCGTGCATCGAGCGGATCGCCTTCGCCGCCGCCGGCGGCGGTCGCGCGCCGCCCGGTCCAGGACGGCCGTCGAATACTTCGGGCCGGTGCGGACGTTGTAGTCGTGCGCGCGGAACGGCGGCGCGCGTCGGGTCGGTCTCGCCGGCGGGCAGCTCGGCCTCGCGCTTGTTGTTCGCCGCCAGCCACAGGCTCACCGCGTCGCCCCGGCTCGGCTGGTTGAGCCGCATCGCCTCCTCGGCGGTGCGCATCGACATCACCTCGTTGAAGATCCCCGCCGGCACCTGCCGGCTGCTCAGCCCGCGGCCGTCGGCGTAGGTCCAGACGTAGGCCTTGGGCATCCGCGGGTCGGCCACGACCGACGCGCGGGCCGTAGTAGAACTTCTCGCTGAGGTCGTAGAACGCGTCGGTCGCGCCGGTGCGCGGGTCGACGCCCAGCGTCGCCAGCGCCTGCCCGACCGCGGCGCACGCCGTCGCTCGTGTTCGGGTCGACGTTGATCCGCAGCAGGTACGCGCGCGGCGTCGGCGAAGCCGATGCGGCCGAGGATGGTGATCAGCGTCACCAGCGTGTTCTGGTCGCGCATCTTCGTCGCGGCCAGCAGCGGGTTGAGCGCGGTGCGACCGAGGTCGCCCAGGGCCCGGCGGATCGAGCGCTGTGGTGCTCCTGCTGGTCGGGCGTCTGGAGCACGCGGAGCATCAGCGGGATCGCGACCTCGCCGCTGTCGCGCAGGCGGCCCAGGGCGATCTGGTAGCGGCTCGTTCGTCGAGAGGCGCAGGACCTGCTCCTCGATGAACTTCTGGTCGGTGCCGCGGGCCTGGTACCCCTGGCGGATCATCTCCGAGATCTTGTTCGCGTTCTGGCGCGTGGCGTCCACGCCCTGGAGGCGGAGCAGGATGCTGTCCACGTTCTGCCCGCCGCGCGTCGTTGCGCTCGGCGGCGACCTCCTCGAACGCCTTGAGCACGTCGCCCGGCTGGTTGCCGGCGAGGATCCGCCCGGCCTCGGCGTTGGCCAGGTCGTAGCGGGCGATCAGCGCGTAGTGCCAGAGGGTTGTCGACGCGCGTCTTCAGCGGCGTTGGCGGCGACCGCGTCCTCCGCCGCTCCTCGGCCGGCGCGGCGGGATCGGCGGCGGGATCGGCGGCCGGGTCGGCCGGCATCGCGGCGGGGTCGGCGGGTGCGGCATCGGTGCCGGGTTCGGCGGGGCGCGGGATCGGTGCCGGGTTCGGCGGCCGCGGGGTCGGTGCCGGGCTCGGCGGGCGGCGCGGATCGGTGCCCGGTTCGGCGGCGGGCGTGGGATCGGTGCCCGGCTCGGCGGGCATCGCCTCGGCGCTTGCCCGGGTCGGCGGGCGACGCGTCCGCCGGCGGGCGCATCGGCGGCGTCTGCGGGCGCGGGATCGGTCCCCGCGGCGTCGGCGGGCGCGGCGTCGGCGGGGGCGGCCGGGTCGGCGGCGTCCTGCGCGAACGCCGGGAGCATCACCGGCAGCGACATCGCGCACGCGAGCGCCAGAAGACGGAGGGTTTTGCGGGGAAGTTCGATCATGGTGCTGGCCTCCAACGAAGAGCGGGCGACCGAGGGGACGACGACGACGACGGCGACCGTGGGGTGGCGCACGCGAGGAATGAAGTCCGCCGGCGCCCGCCACGTCCGCGATCCGGGTGCGCTGCCGGCCGGACCCTGTGACCCGGAAGCGCGGGCGAAATCTGCGAGCGTCCAAGGTAGAGACGCCCCGCGCGGGTGTCAACAAACCCCGCGCCCCGCCGACAGGCGCAAACCATCATAGGCAAGGCCGATAACCGAGGGCGGCGCGTCGCGCGCGAGGGACGTGTGGTGGAGTGGTTGGGTGGTGGAGTGGTGGAGTTCAGACTCACCACTCGCCACGCATTCACCCCACCACCCCACCACCCCACCACCCTCCACTCTCCACTCCCCACTCCCGAATTGCCCTCCTCCCGCCGCGTCACTACACTTTCGCGACTTATGAAATCGGAACGCCGGCACCAGCTCCAGACCAATTCCCTCGACCACGTGCTGGCGGGGGTGCCGTTCCTCGCCCGGCAGTACGGCTCGCAGATCCTGCTCGGCCTCATCGTGGTCCTGCTCGTGATCGTGCTGATCCGCTACCGCATCACGCAGTCGCGCGAGACGGCGATCCGGGCGGGCGACTCGCTCAACGTCGCGCGGTCGTACATCGACCAGCTCAAGGAGGCGGCCCTCAACGTCGACCCGGCGCGGCCGGAGAACGTGCTGACCGTGATCCAGAACCTGCGCGACCAGGCCGAGCAGCAGTTGACGATCGTCACCGAGGACAGCACCGACCCGATCCTGCTGGCCGAGGCGCGCGTCGCGCGCGGCGACCTGAACTGGCAGCTCGCCAACCTGCCGCCCCTGCCCGGCGCCGCCACCCGGCCGGCGCTGGCGCTGGAGAAGTCCGACGAGCAACTGTTCCAGGCGGCGGCCGAGTCGTACGCCGAGGTGCTGAACGATGCGACGGCCCCCGTCAGCTCGAAGGTCACCGCCCGGCTCAGCCTCGCGGCGATCGCGGAGAACGGGCGCAAGTGGGACGACGCGCAGGCGCGGTACCAGGAAGTCATCGACGACGCCGCCGCCGGCGACGCGTTCCAGGCGCACGCCCGCGCGCGCCTCGCGATGCTCGCCGACCTCAAGACCGAGCCGCTAATCGGCGCGCCCGAAACCGCGCCGGCCGGATTGCCGGACCTCGAGGCCGGCGGCTTCCCCTCGTTCCAGGGCCCGCCCGCGCCCGCGACCGCAGGATCGACGACGAACGCCGCCACCGCGCCGGCCGGCACGCGCCCCGCGACCGGCCCGGCGGCGACCGGCCCCGCGACGACGTCTCCTGCAACCACGAGCCCCGCGGCGGCCGGAACCGCTGCCGCAAAGCCCGCGGCGACGGCACCGGCGCCGACGACTATCCCGACCCCGCCCGCGCCGGCCGCCACGTCGCCCGCGCCGGCATCGGGCGCGGGGACGAAGCCCGCTCCAACCGCGCCCCAGGCACCCGCAGCGCCGAAGCAGTAGTCCCGTCGCATCCAACTTGGCTCCCACGTTCGCACCCGCAGCCTCCCCCGTTTAGCCGCCGCTCGTAGAGCGGTGCTTTGTAGGGATGCCCGCGGTGTCGGGTCGAGAACGACTGCGGCGCCGCGATTTCGATCGCATCACCTCGGGTTTCCCGGCGCACTCTCGACGGAAAGCGCACCCGAACTGACGTCGCGACATACCGAAACAACGGAAGCGAGCCCTTAGGGCTTGCGGCTAAAAGGGGTTGTGCGAGTAGACTGGTGTGCGTGCCGCGTTGGAAGGTCGGATCCTGTTGTCGCTCGCGCTAGGATGGTCAAGATCGTGCCCGCCGCCGCCCACCCCATTGATCCGAATGATGACGATGACGCCGCCGCCGCCGATCCCGCGGCGGGCGAGGAACTGCTCGACACCGCGCAGACGGATGCCGCCGAGGAGTCGGACGTCGAGCACTACCGCTTCAAGGTGAGCAAGACGCTTACCCGCCGGATCGACCAGTACCTTGTCGACCGCGTCCCCTACCTCTCGCGCGCCAACGTCCAGCGGCTGATCGAGGAAGGGCTGGTGAAGGTCGACGGGCGGGCGACGAAGTCGAGCTACAAGCTGCAGGCCGGGCAGACCGTGGTGATGGTCGCGCCGCCCAAACCGATCAGCGAGCTCGTGCCCGAGGACATCCCGCTCGACATCATCTACGAGGACGAGTACTTCCTCGCGCTCAACAAGCAGGCGAACCTGATGATCCACCCCGCCCGCGGGAAGTGGACCGGCACGCTCGTCAACGGCCTGGTGCACTACGGCAACAAGTGGAGCACGAGCAACGGCGACTGGCGGCCGGGGATCCTGCACCGGCTCGACAAGAACACGACCGGCATCATGCTCGTCGCCAAGAGCGACGAGGCGCACTGGCGCATCGCCCGGCAGTTCGAGAACCGCACGATCCAGAAGAACTACGTGGCCGTCTGCCACAGCGTGCCGGAGATGCTCGGCGACGTGATCGACATGCCGATCGGCCGCGACCGCTACGTCCGCGAGAAGCAGGCCGTCCGCAAGGTCGAGAACGGCGGCAAGCCGGCCGTCACCCGCTACGAGGTGAAGGAGACGTTCGCCGCCGTGCCCGACGCCACGTTCGTCGACAGCACGTTCGCCAAGGACAAGCACTTCCCGCCGCCCGAGCGTTTCAGCTTCGTGCAGCTCTGGCCAAGACCGGCCGCACGCACCAGCTCCGCGTCCACGCCGCGGCGGTCGGCTTCCCGATGGTCGGCGACACGATGTACGGCGGCCGCGTCTTCAGCACGGCGGCGGGCGACCCCGCCACCGGCGGCTTCCGCTTCGACCGCCAGGCCCTGCACGCCTACGAGATCACGTTCGTCCACCCGATCTCGCTCGAGACGATGACGCTCCAGGCCCCGCTCCCCCCGGACATCACCCGGCTGCTGGAGATCATGCGGGGGCGGGGAAGACTGGGTAAGGGTGACGGGGACACGGTCGCAAGGACACCCCCGGCAGCGGCCGAGTGCCCGCGCGCGCGGAATGAGAACTTACGCGCCCTCCTCTCCTCAGTACGCTGGGAGAGGGTAGAGGGGATCTTGCAGCTGGCGTCCCTTCTCTCTTCACGTCAGCCGCGCGGAGCCCCTCCCCCGCCCTCTCCCCAGAGTGGCTTTGCTTTAGAAATGCCCTCTGCCTTTTTATTCGGGCTTCTGCCTTTTAGTACGGTTTGGATATGCCGAGAGTCACCAAACGAAAGGCCCGGCCGACTGGCCGGGCTCTCGCGTTAGTGCCGCGTCGTTTAATTTGACGCTTCGGCGTCTTCAACCCGACGTGGCGCGGATGACGTTCAAGTGGTTTTCGATCTGCTGTTTCAACAGGTCGTAATCCTTTGCCGTCATGTTTTTCGGGAACGTACAGGACCGCCCGCTGATTCTTTGTCAGGTATAGCGGGAAATCCTTTTGGCCCACCGCAGCGGGCGGAATCTTCAGAGGCGCAGGCGGGGTGACCGGGGCCACCGGCGGGATTTGTTGTGTGCCTGCCATGGCGTTCTGCTTTCCGTTCGGGGTTCGGCCCGGCGAACTTGCTCCACTGGGATGCCCGCCGCGGTTCCCTCGACAAATAAGTGCGTCCCATCGTCGGCGAAGCCAGTTACCCGCCTCGGTTCCGGAAATCGCAACGCACCTTGCGACTCCCACTGAACATACTCGCCTTCTTTGAAAGGGTCAGCGGGTGTTTCGTCCGCCGTCTCTGACATCTTAGACGACGAATCTAATTTAGCAAACGAGATCGTAGACTTGAACTGCCGAATAAACGGAGTGATCGTGGCATCCGCAAACCGCCCCCTCTGGACGGTCGAATTGCAGGTAGTAACTGATCGTTGCGTCGGGGGCCAAGCCTTCGGGGGTCATAAATCGGCCGAAGAGTTCCTTGTGAATTTTGGCGCTAAGGCTGCCTCTTTGAGCAGACGGGGGGCGTCCGGATGGCCGGCGAGTATCTTAACTGCGTTGTCGGTAACGGAGAGTTTTCGACCGTCCCCTGTCCCCTGAACGTCGATCAGTCCATACGCCTTCAAAGCGGCCACGGCTTGAGCAGCCGTGCTACTCCGCAGGTTCATTCCCCATTTCTCGACCGCCGGACCCATCGGCACGACGTGGCAGCTGAAGGCGTCGTACAACACCTTCACCTTCCCGACCGCTGATTCGAGTTTGTACACCGGGTAATTTGGACTGCGGGTGCGTGCTGTTGCGCGAACGCTTCCGCCCCGTTCGCGGCCTTTGCAGTCTCAGTCGCAGCCTCTGGTTTACGACCACCGTTCGCGTCAGCCATATCTATCTCCTGTTCTTGCTCGACAGGATCATACGCGGTGTCCCGAAGAAATCCAAGTTTCATCCGTGATGAATTTCATCGCTTTCTATTGGACGCGCTATTGACCATCCCATAGGAGTGGTCGTACCATGCCCCGGCCGATCCGCAAGCGGTTGATTGGAGGCAGATGGTTCTGAGAAGAGACGGCCGGGCTGGCGAGGCAGCCCGCGCACGCTAAGACGGCCGCGTGATCCCGGTTAGGAGTCAGTCGCGGCCGTCCCTTTAGCACAGTGGCCCGCCTGAGGGTGTTAGTAGCACTCTCCGGCGTGGCCGTTCCTACCGGGGCGTGAGTGTCCCGGCAGCGTTGCAGCTCCGATTATTCACTCGCTTCCCGGTCGCGTCAACGAATAGACGGAGACCCGAATATGGACCAATCGGTCCCGTTCCCCGCGCCGGACGGCTTCCACTGGGTGACCAAGCAGGAAGTCCGCCACTGGCGTAGTGGGAAGATGATCCGCCGTAAGGATGGGCGGCCGTTCACCATCCTCTGCCGCACCAAGCGGAAACACTAACCCTGAACCCCGCCCGTCCGGTTAACCCCGGGCGGGCGGGTTTACGTCCTCGCCCCGGGCGGCGGACAACAGCACCATGCGTGCCCACGTCGATGCCTCCATCCCCTTCCCGTCCGCCGCGGCTTCCACCGCGGCCCGCTCCTCATCGTTCATGAGGATTCGGAGTGGTTTGGTACGGCGTTCCTTCTTCGGCTTCTTCGGCCTGCCCCGCTTCTTTTCCATGAGATAAACATAGCCATGAAAAATACGCGTGTCCAGACGGATTCCCCTTGCACTCCGTATTTCATATGGCTATATTAAAGCCATGGAAACGAACGGGGCATTTGCGGGCGAACTGCTGACCGGGACCGCCGCCGTTGAGGCGCGTCGCCAGCGGGGCCTTGAGATCGCCGCCGTCTGCCCGATCAAGCGCAAGGGCGCGGGATGGTCGGTCCCGTCGATGACCGGCAACGGCCGGTACACCGTCGCCGACGGCGCGACGTCCTGCACCTGCCCGGACCACGAAATTCGCGGGTGCAAGTGCAAGCACATGTTCGCGGTCGAGTTCGCGATGAAGCGTGAGACCACCCGCAACGCCGACGGGACCACGACCGTCACGGAGAGCGTAACCGTCAAGGCGACGAAGCGGACGACCTACGCGCAGAACTGGCCCGCCTACAACGCCGCGCAGACGAACGAGCAGGACCAGTTCCAAATCCTGCTCGCCGACCTGTGCCACGGCATTCACACCGCACCGCAGTCCGGCCGCGGTCGCCCGCGCCTGCCGCTGTCGGACGTGACGTTCGCCGCGGTGTTCAAGGTCTACTGCACCTTCAGCGGGCGGCGGTTCATCTCCGACCTACGCGGCGCGCAGGAACGTGGGCACATCGCGACGCTGCCGCACTACAACAGCATCTTCAAGTATCTCGAAAACCCGGAACTGACGCCCATCCTTCACCGGCTGATCGAAGAGAGCAGCAAGCCGCTCGCCGCGGTCGAGTCCGACTTTGCCGCCGACTCGTCGGGGTTCGCCACGTCGCGGTTCGTCCGCTGGTTCGACCACAAGTACGGCGTCGTGAAGCAGGAACACGACTGGGTGAAGGTCCACATCATGTGCGGCGTGAAGACGAACATCGTCACCGCCTGTCAGATCAAGGGCCGTTCGGCGCAGGACGCGCCGATCCTCCCGGCGATGCTGGACCAGACCGCTAGGAATTTCACGATGGTCGAGGTGTCCGCGGACAAAGGGTACAGCAGCCTCGCGAACGCCGAAGCGGTCGCCGCGCACGGCGCGACGCCGTTCATCGACTACAAGAAGGGGCACACGGGCAAGGGCGGCGGCGTGTTCGCGAAGATGTTCCACTTCTTCTCGTTCAAGCGCGACGAGTTCATGTCGCACTACCACAAGCGGAGCAACGTCGAGACGACCTTCAGCATGATGAAGGCCAAGACGGGCGACGCCGTGCGGAGCAAGACCGACGTGGCGATGAAAAACGAGGCGCTGTGCAAGGTGCTCGCACACAATATCTGCTGCCTGATCTCCGCGTTCTACGAACTCGGCATCGGCGCAACGTTCTGGCAGCCCGCGAAGGATTAACCGGCCTGCGCCCCGCCCACGCCGCGCTGACCGAAGGTTGCAGAGCCGGCCTTTTCCATGCTCACTTTCGGGATGCTTGACACGGTAGCTACCGTGATTTGGGCAATGACATCGTCCTCTTGGAGGACGATGTCGAACGGCCCGAAGTTGGCAATCTCGAGCGTGACCTGGCCGTGCCATCCGGCGTGAATCGTCGGGGCGGTGAAGTGGACGAGCACGCCGGTTCTGGCGGTCCGGGTGCTCTTGCCATCGATGAAAAGAATAAGGTCCGCTTCGTCAGTTGGCGTTCCGACCACTTCCTTCGTCTGCCACAGGAGGAGCCCGGTGGGACGAATAATGATCTGTCGATCTCTGCGGAACACCTTTACCCCCGCGCCGTCGACAGGGACCGGCGCGTGGTAAAGTTTGGACATCGTCCCGTAGTGGTAGCTGCCAATTCTGATTTCCGAGAGCGGGTTCCCGTGGAGGCGGTTGTGCTCCCTGTACCCCGCGATATCCCATACCTTTGCTTGTTCGACCCTATCCAGGTGAAGGTCGATGGAGGTGGGGCCGATCTGAGTGGACGGGTCAACAATCAACCTGCCGCACTTGATCGCGTGCGCCATCTCCCGATCAGACAAGTACATGAGCGATCTCTGATTCTCGCTCGGAAACTCGGTCGACGGGTACGATTACAGCTTCGCCGTCCGGCAGGGCGACCCGAGCGAGTTCACCCCCGTTACCGATCAGACGACCCACAAGCTTACCGTCCACAAGCTGATCGGTAAGATCCCCTTCATTGATCTCGCGACCGTTAGCCAGTCGGCACACCCGCCGCGACGCGACGCCAATGTATTTTTGGCCGTTGACTAGATCGACTTCAAAAACTGCCTCCCCCGAGAAAGATCCGCGCGACAGTCGGCAGTTGATGAAGATTCTCCGCGTATCCATTATTTTTCCTTCCGTGGTGTGCGGCGTCGCTCGGGAGCGCGAGCCTTTAGTACGAATCAGTGATTCGTGTCGCAAGATAAATTTTTACGCTACGGCTAGTACCGTGCAAACGCCGAACCAGCGACGATAGCGTTATTCCTGCGGAATTGAATCGGAATTCCTCCCTCCAAATGGTGACACGGTGTCACGGGGAAAGCCAAATATTCTTACGATTTCATCAGGAAGGAAGAGTTATCCACAAATGATTGTGATTCCAGAATCTGAATTTTACCCCTAACATTAACCGAATCAACCCAAATCCGTTTAATGGGACACTCCCGTTTGGTGCCTTTTTAATCCTCCGCCTGCCCACAAAATCGGTTATTTGTGGCTATAAAAAGGCAAAGCCCCCCAGAGTACTGAGGAGAGGGAGGTTGCATCCCGGCCCCCACACGGCCCGGACCAAAACAAAACGTACCTCGCTCGGGCATTTCGCACCCCTCTCGCCACTCCGGATTAACGTTTCGACCGTTCGCGTCTATAATGAACGAAGAACTCTGATTCCGACCCGGCCGTACCAACGAGAGTTACGAAGGGACACCACCATGATCAACACACTTGCCATCGGCATGCCCGGCGTCACCGAATGGATCATCATCGGCGCGCTGGGCCTCCTGATCTTCGGCAAGCGCCTCCCCGAGGTCGGCCGGAGCATGGGCCGGGGCATCGTGGAGTTCAAGAAGGGCCTGAAGGGAATCGAGGACGAGGTGGAGCAGGTCGATCATGACATCGACCGCCCGAAGCTCGCCAGCCCCGCCCCCAACACGAATTACAAGTACGACCCCTACACCGGCAAGCCCGTCGAGGCCCCGCACGAAGGCACCGCCCACTGAGCGGCCACCGGTCGCCCCGCTTCCAGATTCTTCAGCCACCGATGGGGCACCGATGAACACCGATTGAAGAGGATCTCCTTCTATCGGTGCACATCGGTGCCCCATTGGTGGATGATCCTTGCCAACGCTTCCTGCCGCTCGCTCTGCAGCGTCCGCCCCGTCCTTAAACTTTTCGCTTGATCGGCCGGACCGGCGCGGGTTAAGATCGCCAACCCCGCTCGCTTTGTGACGATCGTCACGAATCTGCCGGACGTGTCAGCACCACGAATCGACATTATTGGAGGGAGGGCCATGCTCCGCTTCGCAACGCTCGCCGCGGCCGCCGGGTGGCTCGTCGGCGGCGGCTCGGCGCCGACCGCGTCGGCCGGCCCCACGTCGGTATCGCTCGCCCGCTCGATGCCCGAGCTCAAGCTCGACGGCGTCGGCTTCGGCGACGCGATCGATTTCCTCCGCGACGTCTCCGGCGCGCCAACCTCCACGTCGACTGGAAGGCGATCGAGCCCACCGGCGTCACCCGCGACACGAGCGTGAACGTCCGCCTCCGCGGCGTCACGCTCCGCAAGGCCCTCAACATGCTCCTGACCGAGGCCGGCGGCGGCGACCAACTCGCCTGGACCGTCGACGAGGGCGTCATCGAGATCACCACGAAGGAGGTCGTCAACGCCCGCATGTACACCCGCGTGTACGCGGTCGACGACCTCATCATGGAGGTCCCGACTTCACCAACGCCCCGAACTTCGACCTCTCCTCCAAGGGCGGCTCCGGCGGCAGGAGCGGCTCCGGCGGCGGGAGCGGCGGCGGCGGCGGCAGCCTGTTCCAGGAGAACGACGGCGACGAGGAGAAGACAAGGGCAAGACCAAGACCGAGCGCGGCGAGGAACTCGTCCTGCTCGTGAAGGAACTGATCAGCCCCGAGATCTGGGCCGACAACGGCGGCGCCGCCACGATCCGCTTCTTCAACGGCAACCTGATCGTCCGCGGCCCCCCGCTACATCCACGAAGCCATCGGCGGCTCGTGGGACTGAGCGACGACCCCGCGGCTCGACATCAGACCAGCAACAAGCCCTCGCCCGCGGCGGGGGTTTCTTGTTGCGCCCGCGCGGGAATTGAGCCACCGATGGGGCACCGATGAACACCGACGAAGTAGGAAGTGCAAGCGTCGGGCGTGAGTCGGCGTGGGTCCTCCATGATGATGCCTGCATTGGAAATGTTGCGAAACGTGAGCCGACCGTTCACGAGATTCGCTGCTGCCGGCAACGCGTACATCCGCCTTCATCGGTGTCCATCGGTGCCCCATCGGTGGCAAAGGCTTCATCGCCGTGCGTCTTGATTTGACCGCCTCCACCGGTCGCCCCACAATCGCGCGGATGAGCTACGAGTTGGGCATCGTCGGCGCGGGGAACATGGCCGAGGCGATCGCGCGGGGCGTGATCCGCAGCGGGCTGTTTCGGGCCGACCAGATCATCGCCGCCGACGTGTCGCCGGAGCGCGCGCTGTTCGAGCGGGAACTCGGCGTGCGGACGACCGACGACAACGCGGCGGCCGCGCGGAGGCGCGGGCGGTGCTGCTGAGCGTCAAGCCGCAGCAGATGGCGGCGGCGCTGGAGCCGATCGGCCGGGCGCTTGCCGCCGGCGTCGCTCGTGATCTCGATCGCGGCGGGCATCAGCGCGGCGTTCATCGAGCGCCACCTCGGGGGCGGGCGCGCGCGTCGTGCGGACAATGCCGAACACGCCGATGCTCGTCGGCGAGGGGATGACCGCCCTCGCCCGCGGCGCCCACGCGACCGACGACGACCTGGCGCAGGCCCGGCGGATCTTCGAGTCGGCCGGGCGGGTGGTCGAGGTGGCCGAGGCCGCAGATCGACGCCGTCACGGCCGTCAGCGGGTCGGGGCCGGCGTACGTGTTCTTCCTCGTCGAGCAGATGATCGCCGCCGGCGTCGACCTCGGCCTGCCGCCCGACCAGGCGGGCTGCTGGCGTCGCAGACGGCGCTGGGGGCCGCGCGCCGGATGCTCTCGCGTCCGCCGACGCCCCGGCCGAGCTTCGCCGCAAGGTGACCAGCCCCGGCGGCACCACCCAGGCGGCGATCACGCACATGGAGAGCCGGGAGATGGGCGGGGCGATCCGCGACGCGGTGCGGGCGGCGGCGGCGCGCAGTCGCGAACTGGGCAAGTGACGCCGCCCCGAGCCTCTCGCGGGCGTCGCGGATCGGGTGGCGCGCCGATCTGTGTTGCGAATCCGCAAGCCACTACGCCGCGCGACCTGCGCCCTTCCCACTCCCCCCACCCGTACCTTCCTCTGCATCGATGTCGGTCGTCTGACCGATAAAACGGGCGAGGAGACGTCCCGCCATGCGCAACCCGCTCGCCACCGAACGTTCGACCGACATCGGCCTGCTCCTGGGCGCGCCCTGCCGCTGGGGGTGTTCTTCGTGATCGCCGGGTGCAACAAGCTCGCCGGCGACGGCGGGTTCAAGGCGTTCGCGTGGGGCTCCAGGGGCATGATCCCCGACTGGGCGCCGCGCGACGCGAGCCTCACGTACCTGGCCGTCCTGCCGTTCGCCGAGGTACTCGTCGGCCTGCTGATCGTCCTGGGGCTCGTCACCCGGCTCGGCGGGTTCCTCGCGTCGCTCATCCTGATCTCGATCGAGATCGCGCTCGGCAAGGACGGCATCTACGCCAACGGCCTGCCCCACCCGAACCTCGTGTTCCTCAGCCTCACGCTCATGCTCGTCTTCGTCGGCGGCGGCTCGATCAGCCTCGACGGCCTCTTCTGGGGCAAGCGGCGCGCGGGGTTCGGCGCGGATTGAACGAGCGGGATGCTTTGTGAGATGAACGCCAAGACGCCACGACGCCAAGGCAGGAGAGGCGAGAAGACGGGATAGAACGTCCGCCGTCCAACGTCCAACGTCCAACGTCCAACGTCCAACGCACTACGCACTACGCACTACGCACTACGCACTACGCACTACGCACTACGCACTACGTCCAAGCGTCCCTGCATTACTTGAACGTTGGACGTTGAGCGTCGGACGTTGGACGTTCCCGTTTCCTGCTTTCGCCCGCCGCTTCTCCCCCCGCACCTTGCCGTTCCGCCCGTCGCACGATTACGCTGAGCGGCCATGGACTCGGGCGTCGTGCTCCTCATCGTCTGCGCCGTCGGCGCCCTCGTCCTCATCGGCCTGCCTTTCGCGTGGTACAACAAGCTCGTGCGGCTCCGCCAGCTCATCCGCGAGAGTTGGGGCAACGTCGACGTGCAGCTCAAACGCCGTTACGACCTGATCCCGAACCTCGTGAACACGGTCAAGGGGTACGCCACGCACGAGCGCGAAGTGCTCGAACAGGTCATCGAGGCGCGCAACCGTGCGCAGGCGAACGGGGGCGCGGTCGGCGCGCAGTCGGAGGACGAGCGGCGACTCGTCGACGCGACGCGACACCTCTTCGCAATCGTGGAAAATTACCCACAGCTCAAGAGCGCGACCAACTTCGTCCACCTCCAGCAGGAACTGACCAACACCGAGGACCGCATCGCCGCCGCCCGGCGGTTCTACAACGCGAACGTGCGCGACTACAACGTCAGCCGCACGACCTTCCCCACGATGCTCGTCGCCGGCCTCGGCGACTTCCCGCCGGCCGACTACTTCGAGGTCGACGACCACACGGTCCGGATCGCGCCGGCGGTTTCACTGGGGGCCGCGGGCTGATTGGTGAAATGGCCGCAGAGGCAACCGCAGAGCCGCGGAGAGCGCGGAGAGGGCCGCGGAGAAGAAAGAAGTAGAGTGGTGGAATTGGGGGTCCACCCTTTTTCGTCTTCTCTGCGTCCGTCTCTGCGCACTCCGCGGCTCAGCGGTTGCCTTTGCATTCACGCCAACACCCGCACCCGCCGGCCGTCGAGGCGGAGGCGGCCTTCTTGGTAGAGGCGGAGCGCTTCGGGGTAGGCGAGTTTTTCTTCTTCGAACACGCGGGCGGCGAGGGTGTCGGCGGTGTCGTCCTCGCGAACCGCGCAGGTGCGCTGGACGATGACCGGCCCGGTGTCGTAGGTGGCATCCACGAAGTGGACGGTGCAGCCGGTGACCTTGCAGCCGTAGTCGAGCACAGCCTGGTGCACCTTGCGGCCGAACATCCCCTTGCCGCCGAAGCTCGGCAACAGCGAGGGGTGGATGTTGACGATCCGCCCGGCGTACCGCTGCGGGATGTCGAGCAGGCAGAGCCACCCGGCCATCACGACGAGGTCCGCCTCCGCGTCGTCGCAGAGCGTGAACACGCGGCGGCTGAAGTCGGGCACGTCGGGGAACTCGCGCCGGTCGATGACGAAGTTCGGCAGCCGCGCCCCCGCCGCCCGCTGCAGGCCGAGCAGGCCCGGCCGCGAGCCGACGACGACGCGGACCTCCGCGTTCAGTTCCCGCTCGGCAATCGCGCGCACGAGGTTCTGGAGCGTCGTGCCCGAGCCGCTGAGCAGGACCGCGAGTTTGAGGGGCTGGTCGGTCATGTCGTTCGGTGGCATAACGGACGCGCCGTTCGAGGCGACGCCATCCGGCCGCTTCAAAACAGCGCCGACGGTAGGCGCCGCCCATCGGGCCGTCGGTCACACATTGCGTCCCCTCGCCCTACCAGCTTCGGCGGGCTCCAACTCCCTCTCCCTCGTACACGGGGGACAGGGCAGGGGTGAGGGGCGTCGCGCCACGCTCGCCGGAGAACGCGCCCTGTCACTTCGCGAGAACGCTGCGGCTGTCTTCTTCCTCGCCTGTCGCGAGATCCCCTCACCCTAACCCTCTCCCCCGAGTACGGGGGAGAGGGGACAACCACTCCTCACCCGGCCATACCCGCCGCCTTCACCGCGGCGGCGTCGCGGAGGGTGAGGTCGGGGTGGTCGGGGTCCTGGCCGACGTCGGGGCGGCGCTTCCAACTGCGGGCGCAGGCGGCGTAGGTCTCGCGGCGATCGATCACCTCGACGCGGACGGGCTGGTCACCCGCGGCTTCGGCGAACGAGTGGAAGCCGGCGCCGACGAGGTCTTCCAGGTCGACGCCGTACGACTCCAGCTTCGCGCGGACGGTGGCGTCGCCGACGTGGTAGACCACCTCGGCCTCGGACGCCTTGTTCAGGCCCTTCTCCTTCTTGATCGCGTCGAGTTGCATCAGCGCCGCGTCGCGCAGCTCGAACAGTTGCGCCCACTCGCCCTTCTGCTCCGCCGACGGCTCGCCCGCCAGCGGCGTCGGCAGCTTCGCGAGGTGGACGCTGCTCAGCGATTCCTCGCCGGCCGGCTTGTGCTTCAGGTGCTCCCACGCCTCGTCGGCGCTGAAGACGACCATCGGCGCCAGCAGCTTCGTCAGCGCGACGGCCATCCGGTGGATCACGGTCTGGCTCCGCCGGCGGATCGGCGACGACGGGATCTCGCAGTAAAGGCGGTCCTTCATCGCGTTGCCGTAGACGGCGCTGATCTGCACGGTGCAGAACTCGTGCAGCAGCTTGAAGACGCGGTGCGTCTGGTACGCATCGTAGGCGGCCGTCACGTCGCGGATGAGGCGGTCGAGTTCCGCCGACGCCCAGCCGTCGAGGCTCGACGCGATGACTTCCTGCGTGTCGGTCGCGGGGTTGAAGTCGTACAGGTTGCTCAGCAGGTACTTCAGCGTGTTGCGGATCTTTCGGTACTTGTCGCCGAATTCTTTGATCACAGCGGGCGACGTGGGGATGTCGCCCTGGTAGTCGACGCTGCAGCACCAGAAGGCGCAGCACGTCGGCGCCGTGCTCGACCTCCTGCGTCGCGGTCACGTATTCCTTGTCGCTCTTGCTGACCTTCGTGCCGTCCGGCTTCACGATGAAGCCGTGCGTCAACACCTGCTTGAACGGGGCTTGGCCCGTCGCGCCCAGCGACGGCAGGAGCGAGAGCTGGAACCAGCCGCGGTGCTGGTCGGAGCCTTCGAGGTAGAGGTCGGCGGGGAACTTCAGGTAGTCGCGGTCGCGGAGCACGCCGTTCCACGACGAGCCGGACTCGAACCAGACGTCGAAGATGTCCTGCTCCTTGCGGAGTTTTCCGGCCTCGAAGCCCGGCGGAAGCGAAGTCAGGCCCGAGCAGTTCGGCCGGCTCCTGCGTGAACCACGCGTCGGAGCCGTGCTCGGCGGAACGCTTGGCGACGGCGCGGACCGACTCGGGCGTCAGCAGCACTGCCCCTGTTCGTTGTAGAAGACCGGGATCGGCAGGCCCCAAGCGCGCGCTGGCGGGAGATGTTCCAGTCGGGGCGGTTGCCGAGCATCCCGCCGAGGCAGTTGCGCCCCCCAGTCCGGGATGAACGACACGACGGGCCGAGGCGTCGCTGGCGCGTTGTCGAACCGATCGTGCGTCCGCTTCGCCGGACTGCTTGAACGGCTTGTCCATCGCCACGAACCACTGCTCTGTCGCGCGGAACAGGATCGGCGTCTTGCTGCGCCCAGTCGTGCGGGTAGCTGTGGAGGATCGGCTGCGCGGCGAACAGCCGGCCGCGGGTTTTCAGTTCCTCGGTGATGAGGGTGTTGCCCTCTTTCGTCGTCTTGCCGCGGATAAACTCAGGACGGTGTCGTCGAAGCGGCCGTTGGCGAGGACGGGGCTGTAGACCTCCAGGCCGTGCTTCACGCCGGTGTTGTAGCCGTCCTCGCCGTGGCCGGGCGCGTGTGGACGAGGCCCGTGCCGTCGGTCGTGGTGACGTAGTCGGCGGTGAGGATGGCGGCCCTTGTACTCGATGAACGGGTGGAGGTATTCCGCCGCCGGGTGGCGAGGTCCTCGCCCCGTCATCGTCTCCGGCCGCGCCTTGGTGGTCGCTGACGCCCTCGCGGTTGGCGAAGACGCGGCCGATGCGAGGTCCTCGGCGACGATGCCGACGCGGCGTTCGCCGTTCTTCGTGTACTCCACGAACGCGTACCGCACCTCCGGCCCCACCGCGATGGCGAGGTTGGCCGGCAGCGTCCACGGCGTGGTCGTCCAGACGAGGAAGAACAGCGGCGGCCCGCCGGCGCTCTTGCCCACCTCCGTGCTGGGATCGACCGGGAACTCGACGTAGACGCTCGGGTCTTCGACGTCCTTGTACTCCAGTTCCGCGTCGGCCAGCGCGGTCTGGTTCGCGACCGACCACGGCACCGGCTTCAGTTGCTTGTAGACGAGGCCGGCCTCGACGGGCGAAGACCTCGAGCGTGTTCGCCTCGTAGCGGGCCATCGTGAGGTAGGGGTTGTCCCACTCGCCGAGGATGCCCAGTCGCGCTGGAACTGCTCGGCCTGCACCTTCACGTACTTGTCGGCGTAGGCGAAGCACCGCCGGCACGTCGAGCGTGCCGACCTCGCGGAAGTGCTTCCCTTCCTTCTTCAGCTCCTCCTCGATCTTGTGCTCGATCGGCAGGCCGTGGCAGTCCCAGCCGGGCACGTAGGGCGTCTGGAAGCCCTGCATCGTCTTGAAGCGGAGGAAGACGTCCTTCAGCGTCTTGTTGATCACGTGCCCGATGTGGATGTCGCCGTTGGCGAACGGCGGGCCGTCGTGCAGCACCCATTTTTCCGCCCCCTCCGGGCGTCGAGCACCTGCTGATACAGGTTGGCGTCGCGCCACTGCTGGAGGCAACTGGGTTCGTTCTGCACCAGCTTGGCCTCCATCGGGAAGTCGGTCTGGGGCAGGTTGAGCGTGTCCTTGTAGGACTTCTTGGGGGCGTCGGTGGTCATGGCGGCTTCGTCGTGGTTCGGGGGCCGAAATCGGGAGGCACACTTTACGGGAACGGTGCGGGACATTCGAGGCGGCACGGGCAGGCGCCCTCCCCCCGCGCCGGGCAGGAGCGGGATCTTCAAATCTCCCTCTTCCCGGTATGCCGGGGAGAGGGTAGGGGAGAGGGGTTCTCGCGGCCGGCGCTCCCGCGTGAGGGGACGTCGGCTGCAGGAGCCCCTCTCCCCCGCCCTCTCCCCGGCGTACCGGGAAGAGGGAGTGTGCGACGACGCGGGTTGCGCGATTCACCCGGCGCGACGAAGTGTGTGCACCGCTACTCCGCCGCAACTTCTAACGCCGACGTTCGCGTGGGCTCTTGCTTGATCACGACCTCGGGCGACTTCGCCTTTCCCGTGTCGATGGCCTTCCACTCGCCGCGGCTGAACCGCAGGAACAGGTAGAGGCCGAGGATCAGCCCGTAGAGGCTGGCGAACACCCACGGCCCGGTCGGGCCCCACTGGGGGAAGAACCACCCGACCGACGCCCCGCCGCCGACGACGATCACCCAGCAGAGGATCGCCGTGACCGTCGCCGGCCAGAACGTGTCGCCGGCGCCGCGGAGCGCGCCGATGTAGATGATGTAGAGCCCGTCGAACAGTTGGTACACCGCCGCGAACGTCAGCAGGATCGCGCCGACGCGGATGACGGCGGGGTCGTCGCTGAACAGGCCGATCAGCGCGTTGCGGCCGAGGAAGAAGACCAGCCCGCAGCCGAGCATGTAGACGGCGGTCACCTTGAAGCCGAGGTGCGCGCGGTGGCGGGCGAGGTCGAGGCGGCCCATGCCGATGTACCGGCCGACGAGCGCCGTGACGGCGGCGCTCAGGCCGAACGCGGGCATGAAGCTCACCTTCATGTACTGCATCATGTAGTTGTTGGCGACCACGGCCGACTGGCCGAACGCGTTCATCACGCCGACGCTGAACAGGAACCACGCGACGACCTCGGCCAGCATCTGCACGCCGCCAGGGATGCCGATCGCGACGAGCTGCCGCATGCTCGCCGCGTGCGGCCGCCAGCTCGTCACGCGGTACGGCAGGCGCACGGCGGCGCGGGCGCAGAACGCGGCCATGATCAGCACCTCGAGCGTGACCGCCGCGTTCGTCGACCACGCCGCCCCCGCCACGCCCATCCGCGGGAAGCCCCAGCGGCCGGTGATGAGCACGAAGTTCATCAACACGTCGAGCGACGCGGCGCACAGCGCGGCGATCAGCGTGATCCGCGGCCGGCCGATCGCCAGCAGGAACTGCCCCATCGCCACGCCCGCGAGGCGGACGGGCGTCCAGGTGATCTCGATGTCGTAGTACGTCTTGCCGTAGGCGACGATCTCGGCCGAGTGGCCGAACAGCGCGAGGGCCGTCCCGGAGAACATCCGCGTCGGCAGCAGGATCAGGCCCATCAGCAGCCCGAACCAGATGCCCTGCCACAGGTATCGCCCGGCGACGGTCGGGTTGCCGCCGCCGATCGCCTGGCTGACGAGCGTGTTCACCACGAGCAGCGCGCCGAAGCCGAGGCTCATCGCGCAGAAGACCATGAACCCCGACATGCCCGCGGCGGTGGCGGCGGCGTCGCCGGCGCCGATCGCCAGTTGCAGCGAGTCGGCGAACTGCATGATCGTGTACGACGCCATCTGCGCGATCGTCGGCGCGGCGAGGTGCAGCAACTCGCGCAGCGGCGTGCGGGACGCCGCCAGCGGCGATCGGAAATCCTGGGTGTTCGACGCGCCGGTCATGGGAATGCCCTCCCCCTACCAAACAAGAAACCCTGAAGCCGCCGCCTCAGGGTTCGTGTGTTCTTCGCGAAGAAATCACCCTCAGACGCGGCGGATTGTCCTTCCGGTAATGCGGAAGACGTTGATGGCCGCGACGAGCTTCATGGGTGGTGACCTCAGCCGCGAATCGTACGGCGGGCGGGGAGTAAGTCAACTTTGATGACTGCGGAGGAATGGGTGCGGAGGCGTGGCCCGTTCGCTGCCCGAGACGTGGCGGCGTTCGCGTCGTGTGGGGCGCAGGTCTCAGACGCACGCGGGCAACTCAAGGCGAGTGCGGATGCGGGTAGCTTCTCTTCCTCTCAAACGCTTGGATCCTACCGCACTGCACCTTGACGCCCGCGGCCCGGTCCACCAACACGACGTTTCCCCCGAACAGCCGCTCGGCCGCTAGCTGACATTGCATCCAACGTAATGGCCCGCAATACGCGTCGGGGTCTCCGCAACCTACAACTAGCTCACTATCCTGCACGAAGTCTCTTAGCACCAGAATCAACGCGCGGTGTGAAACGGTGATTCCCTCGACTCCCGCGAAGCCGCCGCCCCACTCGCTGAGGAGGCGGTTGACGCCTTCGATATCCTCGGTAAATCGCCAGATCTCTTCCATGAGCAAGTCCCGATGCGTTCCATCCGTGGCGCAACAACGTTGCAGGTCGCGGCAGAAAGCAAGTCAGTCCGGGGACGAACGGACGTCGCCGCGTCGACACCTACAGGTGAATCGCCCTACCCACCGCCACGCCCGC
>JAUJNJ010000096.1 GCA_030448225.1 Phycisphaerae bacterium | reverse complement strand
AAGTGGCCCCCGCCCGTTGCCCCGCCCCTGTCGCCGCTGGCGAGCTTCAGCTCGACGGCGCCGCCGAGCACGACCGCGTCGCCTGCCTTGACGCCGCTGTTGAGGACGACCCACTGGCCGTCGCTCGTGCCGAGGTCGGCCTCGGTGCGGATCACCTGGTCCGGTTCCTTGGGGTCGCGGCGGAAGAAGACGTGCGCGAGGCCGTCGCGCACGACGGCCGACGCGGGGATGGCCAGTTCCTCGTCGGCCGAGCCGTCGGTGACGATCTCGAGCATCGCCGAGATGCCCGGCTTCGCCCACGGCGCGACGCGGGCCGGCGTCACGAGCAGGTCGATCGTCCGCCGCTGCGGGTCGGCGGCGAGGCCCACCTTCAGCGGCCCGGCGACCGGCGCGGCGTCAGCGCCGCCGCCGCCGCCGTGGGGCGGGACGATCGTCGCCGGCAGCCCGTCGCGCAGGACCGCGAGGTCGCTCTGCAGGCCGGTGGCGCGGAAGCGGACGCCGGCCGGGTTCACCACGGTGGCGACGAGCGTGTTCTGCGCGCCCCTCGTGCCGTTGGTCACGTTCAGCGACTCCACCACGCCGGGCTCGGTCACGAGCAGCGTCACGCGGTCGATGCCGTACCAGCGCTGCATCGGGTGGTCCGCGTGGTCGTCGGCGCCGGCCGCGCCGGCCGCCGCCGCGCCGGCCGCGGCCGCGTCGGCGGGCTCCATCAGGTACTTCGCGGTCAGGCCCAGGAGCGACGCGGCGGTCTCCAGTTCGAGCGTGAAGTCGTGCCGCGCCTCTTCGAGCGCCGCCTGCCTCACCGCCACCTCGCCGCCGAGGCGGGGGATCGCGGCGCGCCGCAGGGCGAGGTCGCTCTCGAGCTCCGCCCGCCGCACCTGCGCCTCGGCCAGCGCCCCCACGCGCTTCTCCAGGATCGCCACCGCCTGCTCCGCCTCGGTCTTCGCCTGCTCGGCGACGCGCAGCTCCGCCGTCGCCGCCTCGATCGCGGCCCGGCTCTCGTGGAGTTGTTTCCGGAGCTTGTGCCAGTCGGGCGAGTCCATGCGGTAGATCGCGTCGCCGCGCTTCACCTCGTCGTACTGCTTCACGAGCAGGTCGACCCACCCGGACATCGTGGCGCGGTGCTCCCGCCGCGCCGACGGCAGCAGCTCGAACCGCCCCGGCACGCGCATCGTGGCCGCGACGCGACGCCGCTCGACCTTGGCGAACGTGACGCCGAGGTTCTGCCGCACGGTGGCCGGGACGTCGATGCGGTTCGTCGGCGGCCGCGCCGCCTCGCTCGCCGCGGCCGGCGCGGGCGCCGGTGCGGCCTCGCCGTCGCGGCAGCCGACAGCGGCCGACGACGCCGTCGTCGCGAGCATCGCGACGGTGATGCGAAAGATGTAGTTCATGGACGGCCCTCCTCGGCCGGCGGCGGCGCCGCGGCGGCGCCTCCTTCGAACAGTGCCCCGGCCAGCCGGCCCGCGAGGCCCGCGCGGAGGCGCGCGTCGAGCACTTCCAGCTTCGCCTCGTGCGCGGTCTTGAGCGCTTCCAGGAGCACGAGCGCGTCGAAGTCGCCCGCGCGGCCGAGCCGGAGCGCGTCGGCCACCGGGCGGTCGGCGAGCGGCGCCAGTTCCCGCTCGACGTAATCCACCCGCGCCCGCGCCCCCTCCACGGCCAGGCGCGCCGCGGCCGCCTCGGCGAGCAGGCGCTCGTACTCCGCCTCGGCCGCCGCCCGCGCCACGTCGCGCCCGGCGCGGGCCTCGGCGATCGCGCGGCGGTTGGCGTTGAGCAGCGGCAGCGGCAGGGCGGCGCCCATCAGCACGCGATCGTCCCCCTCGTCGGTGCCGTACCCGCCGCCGAGCCGCAGGTCCGGGTACTGCTTGCGGACCTCGAGTTCCAGCGACCGTTCCGCGACATCGTGTTCCGCCCGTGCGACGCGCAGCCGCGGGTGGTTCGCCAAGGCGCTCGCCAGCGCCGCGTCGTCCGGCAATGCCGCGGCGGGGGTGGCCAGCGACGGCACGAGCGTGATGCCCGCCGACGGCGCGAGCCCCAGCCTTGCCTTCAATCGCACCTCCGCGGCCCGCGCGTCGGCCTCGTGGCCGTACAGGCGCGCGGCGGCCTTGACGCTCTCGATCCGCAGGAGGCGGGCGTCGAGCGGGCCGAGCTCGCCGGCGGCGCGGAGGCGTTCGGCGCGGTCGGCGATGTCCTTCAGGTCCGCCAGGTGCTGCCGCGTCAGCGCCGCCCGTTCGCCGATCGCCGACCACTCGATCCACTCGGCGCGAAGATCGGCCAGGACGCGCCGTTCTTCCGCCAGCGCCCGCAGCCGACCGGCCGTCGCGTCGGCGTTCGCCTTCCGCTTCTCGACGCCGAGACGGCCGGAGAGGGGGATCGTGAGGCTGAGCGTGCCGGCCAGCACCCACGGGTCCCGCACGCTTTGGAGGATGCGTTCGGCGTCGAACCCCAGTTCCGGGTCCTCCCAGCGTCCCGCCTCGGCCGCGCCCAGGCGGGGCACGTCCGCCTTCAGCCGGGCGAGCCGCAGTTCGGGGTTGAAGAGGAGCGCCACCGCCTCGGCCTCGCCGAGCGACAGGCCGTCGGCGGGGTCGTAGTCGGCGGCGGCGGCGGGATCGGCGCGGTCGTCGCGCGCGAGCCGCCGCGCGTACGCCGCCTCCGCCGGCGCGGCCGGGTCGCGGTCGCCGATCGGGGCGTGGGCGCTAGGTCGATCGGCCGCCTTCGTACCGCTGGCACGCGGGCAGCAGGGGCAATGCCAGGAGCAGCGGGCGTGACAGGTACATGCGAAGGCTTCGGCGGTACGGCGGGTCGCGGCGGGCGAGGACGATTCGATCGCGCGGCGACGGACATCACGCCGCGGGCGTAGGCCGTAGGAGCAGCGCCGCACCGCGGCATGATGGCGCGGATCAGGAGAGGAGGATGATCGAGCGAAGGGAAACCAGTTCGGCGCGCAGGGCGTGCGCCCCGGCGAGCGGGCATCTCCGCACTGCATCGCGCGAGCGGGGTGGTGGACGGCGGCGGCGGGCGATGGCCCAGGCGGGTAGTTCGGTGGGATCGGCTGGAAGAATCGCGACGTGCGCCGCGGCGACCGACTCGCGACGAACGTTCGGGCTGGCGATCGCGGTGTCCGAGCAGGCGTCACCGTGCCGTGCGTCCAGCACCGTCGCCGCGTGCGGCGTCGGCGTCCCGCCGGGCCGGCGTCGCGTCCGCGTGGGCGTGGTCGGCGCTGTCGGCGTGATCGGCGTGGCACCCGCCGTGGCGGGCGTGGCCGGCGGCCTCGATCGAGCAGTGGCGTCGCCGTCCATGCACAGCACCTTGCGGCTGCCGAGGCCGAGGCCCGGGTGACGAGCGTCACGAGGCACAGGGCGATCGCGGTGATGGTGCGGCGGCGATCGGCATCGGTCGGGGGGAACGACGTGATCGTAGCGGGCGGGCGACGCGCAGGTCAACGCCGTACGTGCGGCACGCCGCGCAATGGGTCCGTTCGCTTCGCCATCGCTCCGGGCAGAATGCGGTGCGGCGGCGGCTATGAGAACGCCGGCGCCACTCCGCCGGGCGCGCGAAGGCGAACGAGAGCTGGCTTCGTGGGGCCGCACTCACGTGGGCGGTGCGGCGGCCACCGGTGCCCGCCGCGTGGGGTCGGCCCGGGCGGCCGGTTGCCAGCGGGCGCACCGCGGGCCTCGGTGTAGCAAGTTTCCTCGCGGAAACCGTGAGCTTCCCGGGGCGTCCGACGACTCTGCACGGTGCTCGGCGGCGATCTCGACTTTTGTCGATCCCGGTGGGGCGACTGGCGTACCACTGGATTATTATGGTGGGCGGGCCAGGTGCCGGGCGCGACGCGGATCGTGCGACGAACGGCGCTACCACCACCGCGTCGCGCACGCAGGGGTCGACTTGAACATCGCCGGCCGCCCACCAGAGACGCCTACGCCGACGACCGCCCCCGCCGCGCTGCCGGGCGAGGCGGCCAAGGCGGGCGGCGGCATGGACGGCGCTGGCGGGCATGGCCGAGCGCGTGCGGGCGGCCGATTGGTCGCGCCGCTGGGGCCGGTCGAGTCGTGGCCGCAGGGCCTGCGCGTGGCGGTGGGCATCTGCCTCAACAGCCGGTTCCCGATGTTCGTCTGGTGGGGGCCGGACCTGATCAACTTCTACAACGACGCGTACGTGCCGATCCTCGGCAAGCGGCACCCCGACGCGCGGGGCCGCCCCGCGCGGAGCCTGGGGGGCGAGACGTGGGACGTGAGCGGCCCGCAGGTCGAGGCGGTGATGCGGCGCGGCGAGGCGACGCGCCACGAGCGGGTGCCGCTGCGCGTCGAGCGCAACGGGTTCCCCGAGCAGGCGTGGTTCACCTGGTCGCACAGCCCGATCCCCGACGACGCCGGCGGCGTCGGCGGGGTGTTCTGCGCGCTGACCGAGGAGACGCCGAGCGTGCGCGCCGAGGCCGCGGCGCGCGAGGCCGAGCGGCGGTACCGCGGGCTGTTCGAGGCCGTCCGCGACGCGCTGATCGTCTACACGCCGCAGGGGCGCATCGTCGAGGTCAACCCGGCGACGACGCGGCTGTACGGCTACGCTTACGAGGAACTGCTCGGGATCGACGCGCGGGCCGCGATCCACCCCGAGGCGCTGCCGATGTTCGAGGAGTTCCTCCGCGTGGCCGGCGCGGGCGGGGAGTTCCGCTGCGAGACGGTTGACCGCCGCCGCGACGGCACGGCGTTCCCGATCGAGGTCGTCGGCACGTCGTTCGCGTTCAACGGCCAGCCGCACCTGATGGCGGTCGTGCGCGACCTGACCGACCGCGAGCGGGCGGCCGAGCGGATCGGCCGGCTGTACGCGGTCGCCGCCGCGCTGTCCGAGGCCGTCACGCCCGCGGACGTCGCGCGGGTGACGGTCGACCAGGGCATCGCCGCGCTCGGCGCCACCGCCGGGTCGCTGGCGCTGCTGTCGGCCGACGGCGCGGCGCTGGAGATGGCCGGGTCGGTCGGGTACCCGCCGGAGGTCATCGCGCGGTGGGAGCGGTTCGCGCTCGACGCGCCGATCCCGCTGGCCGAGGCGGTGCGCACGGGCGAGCCGGTCTACCTCGGGACGCCCGAGGAGCGGCTGAGCCGCTACCCCGCGCTGGCGCCGGTGAACGCGCGGCGGGAGACGAAGCGGTCGGCGTGCATCCCGCTGCTGGTCGGCGGGCAGCCGATGGGCGTGCTCGGGCTGAGCTTCGACCGCCCCGGCGGGTTCTCGCCCGAGGACCGCGAGTTCATCCTGTCGCTCAGCCGCCAGTGTGCGCAAGCGCTGGAGCGGGCCCGCCTCTTCGAGGCCGAGCGCCGCGCGCGGGCCGAGGCCGAGCGGGCGAACGAGGCCAAGAGCGAGTTCCTGGCCGTCCTGAGCCACGAGCTGCGCACGCCGCTGACGCCCGTGCTGCTGACCGTCTCGCTGATGGAGTCGCACCCGGGTCTCCCCGCGGACCTGCGCCAGGACGTGGCGACGATCCGCCGCAACGTGGAGCTGGAGAGCCGCCTGATCTCCGACCTGCTCGACCTGACGCGCATCACGCGCGGCAAGCTGCAACTCGACGCGCAGGACGTGGACCTGCACCCGATCGTCCGCGCCGCGGTCGACATCTGCCAGCGCGAGGCGTCGGCGCGGCTCGTGCTGGACCTGTCGGCCGCGCGGCACGTCGTGCGGGGCGACGCGACGCGCCTCCAGCAGGTGTTCTGGAACCTCGTCAACAACGCGCAGAAGTTCACCGGCCCGGGCGGCACGATCACCGTGCGGTCGTCCGACGGGCCCGGCGGGCGCGTGCGCGTCGAGGTGGCCGACACCGGCGCGGGGATCGACCCGGCGGTGCTGCCGCGGCTGTTCAACGCGTTCGAGCAGGGCGACGTGCGGGCGGCGCGCCAGCAGGCGGGGCTGGGCCTGGGCCTGGCGATCAGCCGCCGCCTCGCCGAGGCGCACGGCGGGACCGTGACCGCCGCCAGCGCGGGGCGCGGGCGCGGCGCGACGTTCACCGTCGAACTGCCGGCGATCGACGCACCCGCGCCCGAGGCGGTCCCACACCGACCGGCGGCGGGGGCCGGCGGCGGGTCGTCGTCACCCCTGTCGGTGAGCGTGCTGCTGATCGAGGATCACGAGCCGTCGCTGGCGGTCATGTCGAAGCTGCTGCGGCAGGCCGGCCACGCCGTGACCGGCGCGACGTCCGCGGCGTCGGGCACGGCGGCGGCGCGGCGGGAGACGTTCGACGTCGTGATCTCCGACCTCGGCCTGCCCGACGGCAGCGGGTTGGACGTGATGCGCCAACTACGCGACCGCTACGCGGGCCGGGCGATCGCGCTGACCGGCTACGGCATGGAGGCCGACGTCGCCGCCAGCCGCGACGCCGGCTTCGCCGAGCACCTGACCAAGCCGGTGGACTTCGCCGCCCTCGACGCCGCCATCCGCCGCGTCGCCACCGCCGCCCGCCCCTGACGCCGCCCGCCCCTGACGCCGCTCACGCGCGTTCCGCTCGCCCTTGGCGCCGCCCGCCCGTGTCGCCGATCACGCGTAGCGCCACTCACGCGTGGCGCCGCTCACGCGCGGGCCGCCCGTGCGCCCGCCCTTGACCGGCGGCCACCGGACGATAGATATGCCTGCGGTTCTTGGGCCGTCACGGCTCTCGTGCCATTCCCGTGCCGCCCGTCGTACGGCCGCGCGGGGATCGCCGAGAGCGCACGTCGGTAATGTGGTCGGCCCCGCGGCGGAGAGCAGGCGCGTCGGTCGTGTCATTTCTTGGTCGTTGATCGGCGCGGTTTCATTTCAGAACGTTCGGCCGGACGCGGCGATCTCACGGGTCGTCGCGCCGGCGCCGCAGCGCGCGTCCCGGCCACCGCCGTCCCGTCGGCGGCCCGTCGTCGTGCCCGCGCGCGGCCGTTCACGTCTTACCGGTCGTGCCGATGACAACGAATTCGGATCTGTTCCCCGAGCAGGTGAAGGACGCGCTCGTCCTCGGCGGCGGCAGCGCGGGGCTGATCGCGGCGCTGACGCTGCGGCGGCGCATCCCCTTCCTGCCGGTCCGCGTGCTGCGCAGCAGCGACATCGGCGTGATCGGCGTCGGCGAGGGGACGACCGGCGTCTTCCCCCGCTTCCTCTTCGACAACCTCGCGCTCGACCCGGCGCAGTTCTACGCCGAGGCCGCGCCGACGTGGAAGCTCGGCATCCGCTTCCTGTGGGGCCCGCGGCCGCACTTCCACTACGCGTTCAGCAAGATGCTCGACAACCGGTGGCCGGACCTGCCGAAGAATAACGGCTACTACGCCGAGCACGGCTTCGACTGCATGGACCCCTGGTCGGCGCTGATGGAGCACGACCGCGCGTTCCTGCGGCGGCCCGACGGCCGCCCCGCGATCAACGGGCACGCGAACGTGGCGTTCCACATCGAGAACGTGAAGCTCGTCGGCTACCTCGAGGCCCGCTGCCGCGAGGCCGGCGTCGAGTTCGTCGAGGGGACCGTCCGCGGCGTGGAGACCGGCCCGGCCGGCGTCGCCGCCCTCGTGCTGGAGGACGGCCGGCGGATGTCCGCCGCGCTCTACGTCGACGCGTCGGGCTTCCGCTCCGAGCTGATCGGCCGCGCGCTGGGCGTGCCGTTCCGCAGTTACGCCGACTCGCTGTTCTGCGACCGCGCCGTCATCGGCGGTTGGCCGCGGACGACGGAGGTGATCAAGCCCTACACGGTCGCCGAGACGATGGACGCCGGCTGGTGCTGGCAGATCGAGCACGAGACGTTCATCAACCGCGGGTACGTCTACTCGTCGCGGTTCATCAGCGACGACGAGGCCCGCGCCGAGTTCCTGCGCAAGAACCCGAAGGTCGCCAACGAGCCGCGGGTCGTGAAGTTCCGCTCCGGCCGGTACGAGACGATGTGGCACGGCAACGTCGTGGGCGTCGGCAACGCGACCGGGTTCGTGGAGCCGCTCGAGGCGACGGCCCTCCAGGTGATCATCATCCAGTGCCGCACGCTGGCCGACGCGCTGATCGAGAGCTCGGGCCGGCCCACGCCGAGCGTGATCTGCCTGTACGACCGGTTCATCGGGGCGATGTGGGACGAGGTCCGCGACTTTCTCGCGTTGCACTACCGCTTCAACACGCGCGTCGACACGCCATTCTGGCAGACCTGCCGCGCCGAGACCGACCTTGGCAAGATTGCCGGAGCCGTCGAGTTCTATCAGGAGAACGGCCCGACCGCCCTCGGCCGCAGCCTGCTGCTGTCGGCGAACGACCCGTTCGGGTTGGAGGGGTACCTGGCGATGCTCATCGGACAAGGCGTCCCGCACCGCAAGCCGCACCCGGCCACGCCGGAGGAGCGCGCGGTCTGGCTGCGTCACCGCCAGGTGAACGTGGCGTTGGCAAAGCAAGGCGTCGGGGTGAAAGAGGCGCTCGAAGCGGTCCGCCGACCCGATTGGACTTGGCAGTGAGCGGCGGAGCGGGGGACGCAGGTCGTCGCATTTTGCCTAGATTACTAAACGAACGTAATCACACTCACGCAACCCGAAGGAACTCAAAGAAATAATTGTGAGCGTAGTGTAATGTTCGTGTCGAGGCCGCTAATGCTCAACAGCGGAAAGACATCTCAGGGAGCTGCCGGAAGAATGACTTGACCGGGGCCGACGATACATCTCTGCAACGTGAACAGTTTGTGCAGCGCCTGACGGGCGCCCAGAGCCATCTGTATTCCTTTATATGCTCGCTCATGGCGGGCACGCGGGACGCGCGCGACGTCCTTCAGGAGACGAACGCCGTCCTGTGGAAGAAGGCGAGCGACTACGACCCGGATCGTGACTTCCTGACCTGGGCGTATACGTTCGCGCGATACCAAGTCATGGCCCACCGCAAACGGGCGATGCGCGACCGGCTGGTCTTGGACGAAGAACTGCTGGACCGGGTCGCGGCCGCCGTCGCCGAGGGCAACGCCGACTTAGAGGACCGACTGCTCGCGCTCGACGGCTGCATCGGCAAGCTGTCCGACCGCCACCGCGAGCTCGTGCGCCGCCGCTACCGCGATGGCGCGCCGGTGCAGGTGATCGCCGGCGAGGTGGCGAAATCGCCGGCCACGCTGGCGGTACTCCTGCACCGCATTCGCGTCGCGCTGGCGCGGTGCGTGGAACGGGCGATGGAATCGGGAGGCGCGACGTGACGACGCGAACCGAGCTTCCCGACGACTTCTCCCGCCTCCTCGTGGAGCTCGTGGACGGCCGCCTCAGCGCGGCGGACGCGGCCCGCCTGCGACAACTGCTGCGCGATGACGACGCGCTCGACGAGTACGTCCGGTACATGGGCCTTCACTCGCTGCTCGAGTGGCGTTTCGCCACCCCGGGCGAGGGGCACGAGGACATCGACGCCTACCGCAATTCCGATGCCGCCGCCGCCGCCGTGCGGACCGGCCCGGCCGCGGGGCCGTCCGCCGATCGCGAGCAGGCGCTGCACGGGCAGGAGGCGCTGCACGGCTACCGCCTTTCCGCGATCGACGAGCCGGACGAGCCGGAACTGCTGCCCGCGCCGTCGATCCCGCGGCCGGAGCCCGAGCTCCGGTCGGGCCGTTGGTCGCCGTTCCGCATCGCCGCCCTCGCGACGGCGGCGGCGGTGCTGGCCGCCGCCGGCGTGACGACCGCGGTGCTCTTACGGCCGTCGGTCGCGCCGGCGTTGATCGCCGCCGCCCCGACGCCGGCGCCCGCGCCGGCCCCGCAACCCGCGGCGGCCTGGTTCGTCGCGACGGTCGTCTCGGCGGTCGGCGCGGAATGGGCCGAGCCGCTCCGCGACGAGACGACGTCGAACGAGGCCCGGCTGCGGGCCGGCCGCCACCTGCGGCTGACGCGGGGGTTTGCCGAGTTGGCGTTCGACGGCGGGGCACGGGTGATCTTCGAGGCGCCGTCGGAGTTCACCGTCGACTCCTCGACCGAAATGTCGCTGGCGCACGGCCGCGTGACGGCCACGGCGGCGGGCCCGGCGCGCGGGTTCGTCGTGCGGACGGCCGCCGCGGACGTGACGGACCTCGGCACGCAGTTCGGCGTCGCGAGCGACGCGGCCGGCGGCGGGACGCAGGTCCACGTGTTCGCCGGCGAAGTGCGGGCCACGCCCCGCGCCGCCGCCGACGCCGCCGCCGCGGACGACATCCTGCCGGCGCCGCAGGCCGGCTCGCTGCTCAAGGCCGGCGACGCCGCCCGCATGACGCCCACGAGCGTCAGCGTGATGCCCGGCGGCGCGTCGCCCCAGGCGTTCGTGCGGGACATCACCGGCGACCCGCGCGTCCTGGACGTGGTCGACCTGATCAACGGCGGCGACGGGGCCACGCGTCGCCGCGGCCTGTCGATCGACCCCTCGACCGGCCGGGCCGGCGCGTTCGCCCCGGGCAACTACCTCCCGGTCGACGCCGCGTACCGCCGGGTGGCGGGCGTGCCGGTGATCGACGGCGCGTTCGTCCCGCAGGGCACGGGGCCCGACACGGTCGACTCGGCGGGGCACGCGTTCCAGTTCGCGATCTCCGACCGACGCACGTTCCAGCACATCCGCACCGGCGGCACGATCGAGTGGCCGGCGGACCGGGCGAACGAGAACTTCACGGCGCGGCTCGGCGGAGTCGATTACGGCAGCGATGGACACGGCGTGATCTTGCTCCACAGCAACAAGGGACTGACGCTCGACCTGGCCGCCGTCCGGCGCCTGCGCCCGGCGACGAGCGTCGTGCGGTTCCGCTGCGTGGTGGGCAGCACGTACGCCGGCCCGGAAACGAAAAAGGCCGACGCGTTCGTGATCGTCGACGGCAAGGCGCGTTACGAGCGGCGCGGCTTCACCAACTTCGACGGCCCCGGCGTCATCGACGTCGCGCTGGCCCCCACGGATCGCTTCCTGACGTTGGCCTCGACCGACGGCGGCGACACGACCGGGCTCGATTGGATTATTTTCGGCGACCCGCAGTTTGACATTGGCGGGCGGTAGGGCAAGTTGAAGTGGGCGGCGGAACGCGGCCGGTGACCGCGGGCCACGGGGCGGGTTCACCCCGACAATTGCCGGTAATAATGAAAAATTTCACGGTTCCCGATCCTTGCGGAAATCCGGGCGTAGTGAAAGAGCAGTCCCAGTCCGGGACGACACGTCGTAGGTGAGGGTGGACATCCCAGTTGGTTGCCCGGCGACGCCGGACCGCGATGCGGCCCGGCGGCTGTTTGGGGGACGTAGGGTGTCCTTCGCGGAGAGGAGGAGTCATGCGAGGATCCATGTCGCGTCGATCTTCGATCGAGTGGCACGAGGCCGGCAACACGCCGGCCGGGAATAAGCGTACGGCCGGGGCAGTTCATGCCCGGGACCCGCACGTGCGCGACGGGACTCGCCCCGCCCTTTCGCCCGAACCGTTCAGCGGCACATTTCGCACCAGGTTTGATTCGCGGCCCGACCCCGGAGGGTTGGCTACTTCGTAGTCTCCGACACCCCCGGGCCCCGCCGCCCGGATCCGGCTACCAGGTTCCGCAGGCACGTCAGGTCAGAGAGAGGAAAATGCACATGGGTACCACGTCCTCGTCCGTCCGCCCCGTCGTCTCCAACCGCGTCCCCGCGGCCCAGGCCACTCGCCGTCGGGCCATCCTGCTGTCCGCCGTCGGCGCCGCGCTCGCGGCCAGCGGCGTGCAGGCTGCGCCGTACATCGGCGTCGACTTCGTCGGCAATCAAGGCCGCGGCGCCGTCCCGATGGACCCCGCCTCGACGGCCGGCGTGTTCCCGCAAGCGAATTGGAACAACGTTTTCGGCCGGTCGGTCAACAATCAGGTGCTTAACAATGCCAGCGGTGCCCCCACCGGCGTCACGCTGAGCATGAACGCCACCGAGGAGTGGACCACCGGCTCGGGCAACTCCACCCCGAACCACCAGCTCTACCACGGTTATGTCTCCGCCCAGAACGGCGGCACGAACACCGTGAGCCTGAACGGCATCGGCGCCGGCTTCTACGACCTCGTGCTCTACACGATGCGCGACGGCTCGGACCCCAGCACCTACTTCAACAGCGCCAGCGGCCTGGTCTACAACATCCGACACCAGCGGGGGTCGGATTACGTGAACAACCCGCAGTTCATCCGCGCCACCAGCACCAACCCCGCCACGCCGCAGACGGGCAACTACGTCCAGTGGGACGGCCTGGTTGTGACCGAAGGCCAACTCAGCTTCTCGATGCGCGGCGGGTTCCGCGCCCCGGTCAGCGGCTTCCAGCTCCTGACGTCCAGCCAGCCGGTCCGGTACTGGAGCGGGCAGGTCAACGGCCTGTTCGACACCTCGACCCCGAACTTCAGCGGCCAGACGTTCTCCAACGGCAACAACCTCATCTTCCGCGACACCGACGCCAACGGCGCGCCGGTCGTCAACCGCACCGTCAGCGCCCAACTCGGCACGGCCGCCCCGGGCGGCGTGATCGTCAGCAACTCGGCGGGCGCGTACACCTTCAACGGCAGCTCGGTCCGCAACGCCGCCTTCGTCAAGTCCGGCACCGACTCGCTCACGTTCGGCGGCCCGGCCGACAACGCCGGCCTCGCCATCAACGTCAGCGCCGGCACACTCGCGCTCAATAAGGCCTCGTCGCGCAGCGTCCACGCGGTCGGGGCGATCGGGTCGGTCAAGCCCGGTGCCACCGTGCGGCTCGACGGCATCGGCAACGATCAGATCGTCGACTCCGGCGACATCAGCCAGATGGACGGCACGTTCGACATGAACGGCCGCAACGAGCGGTTCGGCACGCTGTCCGGCAACGGCAACGTCGTCAACGCCCCCAGCGTCCTGACGTTCGGGTCGGGCGCGTCCGGCACGTTCTCCGGCACGATCGAGAACAGCGCCAACACCACGCTCGTCAAGGAAGGCTTCGGCAAGCAGGGCTTGGGCCGCGGCTACGACGGCCCGATCATCGTTAACGACGGCTCCATCGAGCTGGCCGGTAACGCCAAGGCCACCCACAGCGTCACGCTCTACGCCAGCGGCACCCGATCGGATTACGTCTACACCGGCGGGCAGTCCCAGACGCGCAACGGCGGGCTGGGGCTGACGAACCTGAGCGGCGACCCACTCGGCGACACGCCGGTGGTCATGCACGGCGGCGAAGTATTCCACAACACCAACGGATCGGTTAAGGACTACACCCTCCGGAACGTGACGACGGCGTCGGCGCTGAACACGTTCAGCAACCAGCCCTCCGGCGGCGCCCGTCCGCTGACGCTCCTCAACCTGACCCGCGCCAAGGGCGCGACGATTGAGTTCAAGGCGAACTGGGGCACGATCGGTGCCGCCGGCGACAACGGCCAAGTCAAGATCACCAACATCACCGAGCCCGGGCAGGCGGCCCGGCCCATGGCCAACACGAACGGCATCATGGGCGGTTGGGCGACCGCCTACAAGGGCGACGGCGACCCGTGGAACTCCACCTGGGCCACCTACGACCCCAACACCGGCGCAAAGGCGTACGCCGGCCCGTACAAATCGCAGTGGGCTTCGTCCGGCGAACTGCTCCCGACCGACAACCTCTTCGTCGACAGCAACACCGGCGCGAGCAACGCGCAGAACACTTTCAGCGCCCAGACGATCACGTCGGACGCCACGGTGAATTCGGTCATCGCCCGTAACGATAACGCCCTGACCATCAACGCCGGCGCCACCCTCAAGGTGAACAGCGGCGGCGTCCTGATCACCTACGGCAACGGCAACCAGATCACCGGCGGCGGCAAGCTCACTTCCGGCCTCGCCAGCGGCGAACTGTTCGTCCACTCGTACGACTCGGCGTTCGGCGAGAACGATCGCTTCGAGATCAACGTCGACGTCGTGAACAACGGCTCGACCCCGACCACGCTCATCAAGAGCGGCTACGGCACGTTCACGATCTACGCCGACAACAGCACCTACACCGGCGGCACGATCATCAACGCCGGGCAGCTCACGGTCGCCAACAACAACGCCGTCGGCCAGGGCCCGATCACGGTCGCCCCGGGCGGCCGCCTCGCGCTCGGCCGCGGTCCCGGTAATGCGACGATCAGCGTTGCCAATGATCTGTACCTGAACGGCACGTCGCCGGGCGGGACGCTCCGGTCGCGGGCGCCCGACGCGGGTGCCCAGTCGTACTACAACGGCACGATCCACCTCAACCGCACGTCGAGCGTCGGGTCGACCTCCGGCAACGACAACCTGTTCCTCAACGGCAAGATCACCGGTCCCGGCGGCCTGATCTTCACGTCCGGCGGCCGGATCATCATCGGCAGCGCGGAGAACGATTACCTCGGCGACACCGAGATCGAATACGACGCGGAAGTGTTCACGACATACCCCGACTCGCCGATCGGCAGCCTGCCCCTGCCCCGGGCAAGGGCAACATGATCGTGAACGGCCGCCTCAACATGATGGGCGGACACGCGACGGTCAATGGCCTGAGCGGCACCGGGATCATCCACAACCGCAACGGCGGCTTCCCGGATCACGGTCGGCGAGAACAACGCCAGTTCGACGTTCAGCGGCACCATCGAGAACGGCACCAGCTACTTCGACGAGCCGACGTACGTCTGCTCGTAGAGAACGGCACCGGCGTTCACGATGGACGGCAACTCGACCTATACCGGGCCGACCGCCGTCAACGCCGGCACCCTGCGGCTCTCGAGCAAACGCCCCGCGCCGGCTCGGTGCTGACGACGATGGCGACTAACACGAACCTGAGCCTCGTCAACGGTGGCGCGACGGACTTGACCTTCGCCTCGTCCCAGTCTCCACGGCGTCGGCCCTGACCCTCGCCGGCGGCAACAAGCTCAACTTCGACGTCGGCAATGCCGGCTCGAGCGACAAGATCATCGTCCCGTCCGGTCGCATCGCCGATGCCCGGGGCACGATCAGCCTTGACCTCAACCTGATCCTGGCCAGCACGCCCAGCGGGTCGTACGACCTGCTGGAGGCCCCGAGCGGGCTCACCAGCGGCGCGACCTACTCGGCCGACCTGCTGAACAACACGAACTACTCCCAGCGACGGGGGCGTGGCCGCGACCAACACGGCCGTCTCTGTCACGTTCCCGAACGACGCGCCGCTCGCCACGGCCTATGGAAAAGCGGCACCGGCACTGCGAACTCCAACGTGCTGGCCATCACGAAGAACGGCACCCAGACGAACTGGACGTCCGACGCCGCCGGCGCGACCGTCACCTCGGTCGTCCCCGGCAGCGGCGCGGATGTGACCTTCCCGTCCACCGGCGCGAGCAACCTGAACACGGTGCTCGGCCGCGGACATGGCCTTCAAGAGCCTCACGAGCAACAGCACCGCCGCCGTCACGGTCGGCAACTCGGCCGTGCTGCCCGAGACGCTGACGCTCGGCACCGGCGGCCTGACCGTCGCCGCCGGCGCGCCAGCGCGTTCACCCTCGGCACGAACGTCGCCCTGGCCGCCAACCAGACCTGGGCGGTCGACTCGACCAACGGCGCGACCGTGTCCGGCCCGATCAGCGGCGGGTACGGCATCACCAAGACCGGCACCGGCACGCTGACGCTCACCGCCGGCAACTCCTTCGCCGGCCCGACCGTCGTCAACGCCGGCACGCTGGCCTTCGCCGGCAACGGCTCGCTGTACAACAACGGCGGCCCTCACCGTGAACAACGCCGGCACGGTCCGCATGGACATCCGACGCGTTCGGCCTGCCCGACGCCCGTACCTCAACCCGATCGCGCAGACCGGGGTCAACGCCGGCGGCACCGTGGCGAGCAACAACTCGAACACCACGTTCAACAACCTGGTGATCAACGGCGGTCGCCTCCTGCTCAACGGCGGCGTCGCGACCAACGGGGCGTTCGCCCTTCGCGGGACCGTCACCGTCGGCGGCTCGACGCCGTCGAGCTTCCAGCCGGCACCGGCACCAACAACTTCATCGCCGTCGGCAGCAGCGCGCCAACGGCACGACGACGTTCAACGTCGGCGACGCCACCGGTAACGCCGACGCGGACCTCGTCAGCAACGTCGGGTTCCAGAACAACGGCGCACCCCGCCGCCAACGTCGTGAAGAACGGCAGCGGCACGATGGTGCTCGCGGCCGGCACGACCAGCACCTACACCGGCACGACCGGCGTCACCACGGCACCCTGCTCGTGGACGGCGGCAAGTCGGGGACCGACGCCATCACCGTCAACGCCGGCGCGCATCGCCTGGCGGCAACGGCAGCGTCGCCGGCGCCGTGACGGCCAGCGGCACGATCGCCCCCGGCACCGCCGCCGCGGCGGGCCGGCTCAGCACCGGCGGGGCCGTCACGCTCAGCGGCACGGGCGCGTGCTCCGCACGAACCTCGGCGGCACGACGCCCGGTGCCGCCGGCCACGACCAGCTCGCCGCGGCCGGGGCGGTGACGCTCGGCGGGGCAGCTGACCGTCGACCTCGTCAACGGCCACACGCCGGCGACGCCGCTCATCCCCGCCGGCGGGGCCGGCGACGTCTACAAGGTCGTGACCGCCTCGGCCGTCAGCGGCGCGTTCGCCACGACCAGCGGGTTGGACTACGCCAACGCGGCGAGACCGGCCGGCTGCTGCAACTGCGGGTCAACCCGGCCGACGTGACGCTGCGGGCGTTCCAGTACGCCGCGGGCGACGTGAACATGGACCAGCAGGTCAGCCCCGACGACATCAACCTGATCCTCCGCGCGCAAGTACGACGCCAGCCCCTCCACGCCACCTGGGCCCAGGGCGACGTGGACAACGACCAGGACGTGGACCCGGACGACATCAACCTGATCCTCCGCGGCCGACGCTACGACCGCGGCACCTACGGCGAGCCGGCCCCGGCGACCGCCAGCACCCTCGGCGGCGCGGCGACGTCCCTGACCGTCGCGTCGGCCCCGGCGGCCTGGCGGCCGAGGCGACGACCGGCGGCGGGCAACCGAACCGACGGCAAGCCGACCGTCACCAGTACGACCTCGGCACCGGCGACATCGGCGTCGAGGTCGACGGGCTGTCGATCGACGGCGTGGACCTGCAAGGCAGCAGCGCGCATCGTTCGACCCGTCGGACCGGCAACGTGCCGGCCCCAGTTCCCCGCCGGCGCGCGCTGACGGTCGACCGGGCGAACCGCGTGTTCTACTCGCGGTTCAACCAGCCGTTCGCCAACCAGCCTCGGGCCGATCGCGTTCGCCGGCCTGAGCGAGCAGTTCCTGCTGTCGGACCTGACGCTGACGTACGAGGCGTTCGACCCCGCGACCGGCAACGGCTTCGGCGGCGCGTTCGACGTCCGCGTCGTGCCCGAACCCGCCGGCCTCACGCTGCGCGGCCTCGCGGCCGCCGCCGGCCTGCTGGGGCGGCAGCGCCTGGCGGCGTCGGAGGCGAAAACAACGTGGCGAACGCTTGAGCCTTGGCGTGAAACGGCGACGTCGTCGCACGCGCGACGACGGCCGCCGTACCCTGTGAACGATTGCTACCCTTTGCATCTCGCGGTCATTTCCGATCTTCCCCCGGCGGACGCTGGACAGCCCGCCAACCCGTTTCCAGGAGTGCCAGTCATGTACAACACCCGTCTCACGTCTTCCTCGCTCGACGGGCCGCGGCCCGGCCAACGTCGCGGCGCGTTCACCCTGGTCGAGCTGCTCGTGGTCATCGGGATCATCGCGCTGCTAATCAGCATCCTGCTCCGGCCCTGGGCAAGGCCCGTGAGCAGTCAATCCGCGTCAAGTCGCCTCAGCAACATCAAGCAGCTCGCGACCGTCGCCCACATGTACGTCAGCGGTCGGACCCTGCCGTTCTCGAACTGGGCAACAGCCCGAAAACGAACGTCGCCGCCGGTTGGCTGTTCCGGCCGGTGATGTCGTTCCCCAGCGCAAAGTGGGTCAGAGACCGGCTCGTTCGCCCGTACCTGAAGAACCGCGAGGTCTACAAGTGCCCGACGCACACCGAGAGCCTGCCGATCGGCGTGGCGCTGGGCGACAAGTCACCAGCTACCTGATCAACGGCGCGGTCGGCGAGTACGACGCCCGGATGCAGCGCGGCCAAGACGATGTACAAGATCACCAAGTTCAAGGCGGACGACGCCATGTTCTGGGAGGCCGACGAGCGCAACGGCCCGGCCTGGAACGACGGCAGCACGCCGAACGAGAGCTTCAACCTGAACGACGCCGGCGGTGAGTCGGGTCTCTCCGGCGTCACGGCAAGGTCATGGCGATCGCCTGCATGGATGGCAGCGGCTCAGTGGTTGACCCCGACGAGTTCCGCAAGCTGGCGACCCGGCCAGCCGCAGAAGCAACCGCCTCGGTGCAGCCCTCCGCACCAGCGGAACGCCGCTAAGCACGGCGGTGGCGGCGACGGCGGATCCGCGTGCCCGCCGCGTGCCGACGGCGGACGTCAAGTCCACGCCACGTGAAGGCGGCCGACGGCGCCGGTCGTGCGGATGGGGCACGACCGACCGCTATAGAAAAGGGTGACGAGCAGCTTGTCGGCGGGCCATCACCACTCGGTGACGGCCCGCCGACGTTTTGTTTTGACGGCTTGCCGAGCGTGCGTGCGGCGGCGCGTGGCGGGGGGCGGATCAACGCGGCCGCTTCGCGACCTCGTCCGGCCAATGCAGCCGGACGCCCGCCCGCGTCAGCCCCGCCTGGAAGTCCGACAATCGCTCCGGGTTCGAACGGACCGCGCCGGGGCGGGTGTTTACTGGCGGTGCAATAGGCGACGAGTTCGCCGACCGCCTCGCCGATCGTCCACTCGACCGGGTGGAGGCGGTAGCAGCCGTTGGTGATGTGGAGTCGTGCCGATGTTCTTGCACGCGGCGAGCAGGTTCTCGACCTTGCGCCCGGGATCAACGCCGAGCAGCACCTGGAACGGCAGCGTGCTCACGTCGATGTAGTTGTCGCCGCCGGTCGGTGCAAGTCGATCCGGTAGCTGCCGATCCCCACCGTGTCCCCGAACGGCTCGGCCGTGAACTCGTCGGGCGCAATGCCCGTCGCCGCCTTCGTATCTCGGTCGCGACGTGGTTCTCCGTGACGGTGAACGCCCTGATCCGCCATTAAGCGGACGTACGGCGCCATCGCCAGGCCGTCGTCGATGCCGGTGATCTCCGGCCACCCAGTCGCAGGCCGGCCAGCCCCGCGTACCGTCGGCCCGCAGGGCCTCGGTCTGCATCCAATAGAACAGACAGCGGCTCAGTTCCCGCCCCGCTCGACGTGGGCGGCCGCCGCCGGCGCTCGGCGGCGACGTCGGGGCCGGCGGCGTGGAGGTTCCCGAGCAGGTAGTCGTTCTGCGGCCAGTTCACGAGACAGACGTCGCCGGCGTAGGTGCCGGGCACGAAGTTCGAGCGGTCGGCGATGCGACGGTAGGCCCACAGGTTGTACGTGCCCTTCGGCGTGGGGGCGGTCGGGTCGAACGCCATGTCGCGCGGCTTCAGCGTCGCGGGGTGGCTCATCGGCCACGCCAGCAGTTTTCCCGGCCACGGGGGCGTCAGCTTCGGCACGTAGTCGCGCCAGAACTCGGCGTAGCCGGCGGGGCGCTCGATCGTCTGATCCGTGCCCTCGACGTGGTCCATCGCGAAGCAGACGGTGAACGCCTGGTGGTTGTCCGGACGTGCCGCCTCGGGGGCGTGCGGCTCGCCCGTCTCCCGGCGCGACTCGGCCCCGGTGACGAACTCGGTGCCGGTCAGGGGGAGCAGGTCGCCGAGTTCCGTGGCGTCGACGAAGTACGGGGCCGTCAGCGCGTGCTCGGCGCCGGTCGCGCGGTTCCGCACGATGACGGCGTTGACGCGGTCGCCGTCCGCGTCCGCGCCGACCGGCACGCACGGCTGGAGGAGCCGCACGCGGCCGCCGCTGACGTGGGGCGCGAGGAGCTCCAACAGCACGGCCAGCGCCACGCGCGGCTCGTGGCACAGCTTCGAGACGGTGCCGTTGCCCGGGTTCAACTCGGCCGCGGCGCGGGCGGCGTCGGTCAGCGGGTAGTGGCGGCGGTAGTAGTCGCGGACCCCCGCCCGGAACGTGCCGTACAGCCGCGTGCAGGGGAAGGTCTCGACCGAGGGGTACTCGTCCGGCGGGACCGCCTGCGACGTGAGCTGCCCGCCGATCCAGTCGAACTCCTCGGTGAGGATCACCCGCAGCCCGTTGCGCGCCGCGGCCAGCGCGCAGGCGACGCCGCCGACCCCGCCGCCGACGACCACGACGTCCGCCGCCAACTCGCGCCCCGACCCCCGGCGCGTCGCCGGCCCCGCGGCGGCGGCGGCGAGCGACGGGAGCAGGTGCGCGAGCGGCGAGACGGCGGCGAGCGAGAGGAACGCGCGACGGTTCATCAAAGGGGCCTCCGGGTTCACGCTGCGGTCAAAAGTGTAGCCATGAACGTTGCGCGGTGTCACGGCCTCGCCTGCGGCTCGCGACACGCAACTCGGACGCCGGCGACCGGACCGCCCGTCGCGTCCATGAACTCGCGCACGTTTCCGGCGCCTCGTGCGGATGACGAACGGTAACGGCTGCCGCCGCGATTCGCATCCTCGTGTCCCTCCACTCCTCGCGCTTCCATCGATCGGCCCACGCCGGGGTACCGACGAGAGTTCGAGCCAAGAGCGGCGCGCGAGCGATGGAACTACCGATCCGCATCGCCCGATCTTCGCCTAACCCGGTCCTTCGCCGCGCCGCCTCAACGATGTGGTGGCGTTTGATATGAACATGCGCTACGTGGCGCAGCGGGTCGGCAGCGGTCGCATCGCCACCATCGCCATGATCCGGCCTTCAATAGATGCGTCGTGACAAAGCATGTTTTTCTGCGAATTTCTCGCGTTTCGCGTATGTTGCGTTCCATATTATTGCCCGGCAAATCGGCTGAAAAATATCTGGCTTTCCCCCTTTCGGCGGGTTCCCTCGTTTCCCGGCGTCTGCTATTTCTCTCCGCACGCTCGGGGCGCAGCTCCCCACCGAAGCCAGGACCGGCCCATTCGTATCGGCAGGTCGCAGGTTTCCGGCCGCGATCTCCATCGTGGCAACAGGCACGGTGACGGGTCCGACAGACCCGTCGTCGTTCGCCGGGCGGTGCGGGCAAGGGTTCGCCCGACGTCGTCGCCGCTGCAGGGTATTCGCCAGACCTTCGAGAAGGACAGGCACGGTCCGCGCGTCGTTCCTAGAGCGGGCCGCATCCCGACCGGGCGTAACAAACTACACGATTTCATGCGTGGTGATCGGCCGCATACGGTCGCGGTCCGTCTACAGGTTGTGCCGCGCGGGTCCCCGG
>JAUJNJ010000095.1:12625-29902 GCA_030448225.1 Phycisphaerae bacterium | reverse complement strand
TTATCGAGTAAGCCGACGCGACCGAACACCATGGGTGGACGGGCGCGTCGGCTTTCTTCTTTGGCTTCGGCGTAGGCGTGTTAGGAGCAGTCTCGGTTGGCTCGCCTCGTATTGACCCTTTGCGACCGGTGCATGAATGGCTCGATATTGTGCGCGTACCATCGTCGGTGACGTCGACCACGACGCGCTGCCGCTGCTGAAGGAACTCGAGCGTGGACCGTGGAGGTGACGCACGAGCGGGTCGACACGGCCGCCGCGATGTCGGCCTCGCTCGAGAGGGTTGCGTGGGACGTCATCATCGCCGATTACGACGTGTCCGGTTTCAGCGGTCATCGCGCACCGAACTTGGCGTTTCAACTGGGGGGCGATCTGCCATTCATCTTCGTCTCAGGGACGAAGGGCGAAGAGACCGCCGTCCGAGCGATGAAGGCCGCCGCAGACGACTACATCGTGAAATCCGACTTCGCCTGGCTCGTGCCGAGCATCGGGCGGGAACTACAGGAGGCTCGGGGACGACGACAAGCACGGCAATCAATCACGAATTGGCCGTTTCGGAATTCCGATTCCGGCTGCCTGTTCGAGTCGGCACATGAAGGGCATCCTGATTCTCGATGCGGCGACGGCCAGTGGGTGCTGGACGTCAACAACTATGATCGAGCTGTTGGGGCATCCCGCGAACACTTCGTCGGACGAGAGCTGTGGGAAATCGGCGTCTTCAAGGATGCCGAAAACTCCAAAGCAGCGATGGCTACTCTGCAAAAGCTCGGCAGAATCCGCTACGAGGACCTTCCGCTCGAGCACAAGAGTGGCCGGCATGTTCCGGTTGAGTTTGTCAGCAACGTCTACAATGAGGGGGATCGCAAGGTCATCCAGTGCAACATTCGCGACATCACCGAGCGGAAGCTCATCGAAGTCGAGCCTGGCGCATAGCCAAGGACGAAGCGGAGGCCGCAAGCCGGTCTAAGAGCGAGTTCCTGGCGAACATGAGCCACGAGATCCGCACGCCCATGAACGCCATCCTCGGGTTCGCGGACATGCTGGTGCACAAGGATTACGGCAAGACCGGACGACTGGAGTGCCCGCATCATCCAACGCAATGTTGCACCTGCTCGAGCTCATCAACGAAATCCTGACCTTTCCAAGATCGAGGAGGGGCAGGTGAAGGTGGATCGCATCCCCTGCGATCTGCCCGCACTGCTTTCGGAAATCGTCTCCTGATGCGGCCACGGGCGGTGGAGAAGGGATTGAAGTTCGGGGTGACCTTCGACGGTCCGATCCCGCACATCGTTCAGAGTGACCCGACGCGACTGAGGCAGATCCTCATCAACCTGCTCGGCAATGAAGTTCTCAGTTCACCGAATCGGGGAGATATGTCCTTCGCGTCACGGACGAAGGGGCGGGCGGCAGAACATCTTCCTGCGAGTCGACGTGGTCGACAGTGGGATCGGGATGACGGCGAACAACTAAGCCGGGCTCTTCAAGCCCTTCACCCAGGGCGATGACTCGATCACACGCAAATTCGGCGGGACCGGGCTTGGACTCGCGATTAGCCAGAGACTCGCCACGCTGCTATCCGGTGAGATCACCGTCACCTCCGACTTCGGGAAGGGAAGCACCTTCACGCTGAGGATCGACGGCGGACCTGCCGAGGGCGTGGAGCAGTTACGTGGGCTGACCGAGGCGACGTTGCCAGCGGGAACTAATCGGAAAGCGGAGGCCGACATCAAACTTCGCGGACGCATTCTCCTGGTCGAGGACGGACTTGACAATCAACGACTTCTGCGCGCAACTGGGCGACGCCGGCGCGGAGGTGGTCAGCGCCGAGAACGGCAAGGTGGCCGTTGATCTGGCAACGACGCAGCCGTTCGACCTGATCTTGATGGACATGCAGATGCCCGTGCTGGACGGGTACGGCCACACTCGAGCTACGCCGCCGGGGGCTGGCTATTCCGATCGTCGCGCTCACGGCATGCGCCATGGCGGAAGATCGCGAAAATGCATCGCCAGCGGATGCAGCGATTACCTTACCAAACCCACTACCGAGGAACTGCTTCGAGAACGGTTGATCGACACTTGAGAGATCATCGTTCGTCTGCGTCAGGCACAACGGCGACACGCGGCACAACTGCGGGTGGGCCTCCGGTCCGCGCGACCGCCGAGTCCGACCGCATCAAGAGCAGCCTTGCCGGCAATCGGAGCGTCGCGAAGATCCTTCCCGAGTTCGTCAACGGCCTTTCGGGCAAGGTGGCCAGAATGAACGATCTTCTTGCTCGCAATGATCTGGGCGCGCTCAAGCAGGTCGTCCATCAGGTCCTCGGCGCTGTGGCGGCTATGGCTTTGATCCTGTTTCCGAGCCGGCGAGAAGGGCGGAGGAAGCGATCAAAGCCGGTAGGGTGCTCGACTCCATTGCGGTCGAGGTTCAATCGTTGATCGACGTCATCCGCCGGATCGATGGATATGGCGAGTCCCACGCCCCGCGCCCAAGAGTATCGCCCAATAGTCCGCAGCATTGACTGGGAGTCTGCGAGTTGATGGCCACAAGCTGGGGGCCGCCGAAGAGACGGCGGCGCGGTCCGCGAGCACGCTCGCCGGTCGCCGCCGCCGCGTTCGCTCCCGGGATCGGCCGCGCGAACCTCGGCAGCGGCACGCGCACGCGGACGTAATGCGGTGGAGGAGCGTAGGGGGGCGGCTGAACGAAACCGGGGCAGGTCCGGGCCCGTTTCAGCCGGCATCGCCTACACCAGGTGTTGTTCCGCCGCGGTCAGCACGCCCTTCAGGCCGCACGACGATCAGGTCATCGATCACGTAGGCGCACACGTCGTTCGGGCCGCGGTCCATGTACTCCTGCTCGAAGCGGGTCATGCCCTCGGCAATCACGCGCGGATCTCGCCCTGCGTTTTCATCGTGCGGGTCATTCTATCGGTTATCGGGCGAATTAGTGGCCGGCGGCGGGGTGGTCGCCCGAAGACACCGCGGGGCGCGACACGATCGCCCAGGCTGTCGCATTGCTAGGAAGACTAGGTGAAGGGTAACCCATCCGTACGGCCGGGGGACCAGGCACAGAGTAAGCCGCGCGGACGGGCACCCGATGCAGCGCGGCCACGTCGGCTTTTTTTGTTGGTCCCGGCGGGATGCCGCGGCCGGTTCGCGGATGGCTTTTAACGGAGTATCTCATGGCACGGTCAGGACGACGGTTGGCGGGCGGCATTTCTTCGAAACAGCGCGGCGGCGGCGGCACCACACAAGCGCCGCACACGCGATGCCCGAACCGCTCGAGTCGCGGGTGCTGATGTCGGGCACGGTGCTCGCCACCGTCGCCAACGGCAACGTGCTGCTCCGCGGCGACGACGCGGCGAACGCGATCGTCGTCGACGGGGCCGGGCTCGCGGCCGGACAGCGCGCGTCAGCGGCGCGGACGGCACCACCATCAACGGGCAGGCCGAGCCGGTCGTCCTCGACGGCGTCACCGGCCGCGTCCAAGTCCGGATGCTCGGCGCCGACGACCGCGTGGCCATGAGCGACATGAGCGTGCCCGGCAACGCGTCGATCAGCGCGGGGACCGTCTCGCTGCGATCGGTGGAGGTCGAGCGCGGCACCACGATCCTCAGCAAGCGGGGGCCCGCCTCGGTGACGATCGACGATTCGACGTTCAACGGCGCGGTCGCGGTGCGCACCGGCAGCGCCGACCGCGTTGCGATCGAGATCGACGGCGACCCGCTCGGCGCGCGAGCGTGTTCAACAAGAACGTGATGGTGTCGCTCAGCGGCGGCGACGACGCGCTGCAGGTCGGCGTGACCGGCGAGGACGGGAACTGCGCCGACGCAGCCGCCGCCCGCATGCGGTTCCAGCGGCGGCGCGCCGCCGACACCATGCGCGCGACCCGAGCATCTACGTCGGCAGCAAGCAGTTCCGCCTCGCCGGCTTCGAGTCCAGCCTGCCCGCGGCGGAGGTCGTGGCCCCGGCCGTGAGCTCGACGGGCCCCAGCCGGGACGCGACGGGCGTCGCCCGGAACCGCAGTGATCGCCACGTTCAGCGAGGCGATGAACCCGGCCACGATCGCCGCGGCCAACGTGACGCTGACCGCAGCGTCATGCGATCCCGGTCGCCGGCACGATCGGGTACGTCGGCCGGACGATGACCTTCACGCCCGATGCCCCGCTCGCGGCCGACACCGCGTACACCGCGACGGTCACGACCGGCGCGGAGTGACGTGGCCGGTAACGCGATGGCGACCGATCACGTCTGGACGTTCACCACGGGCACGGCCTTGGACACCGCGCGTTCGTCGTGAGTTCGACCGATCCCGGCAGCGTCGCGACGGGCGTCGCGGCGCTGAACAAGAAGATCGCTGCCAACTTCAGCGAGGCGATGGACCCGGCGACCGTCACCGCGTCGACGTTCACCTTGACCGGACCCGACGCCGCCCCCGTGTCGGGGCGCGGTCCTCTACGTGGGCACCACCGCCACCTTCACGCCCGCCGCCAGCCTCGCGGCGAACACGGCGTACACCGCCACCGTGACGCCGGGCGCGGCAGACTTGGCCGGCAACGCCGCGGCCGCCGATTTTACTTGGACATTCACGACGGGCGCCGCCGCAGACACGACCGCCCCGACGGTCAGCGGCACCGACCCCTCGAACAACGCCACGGACGTCCCGCTGAACAGGAAGGTGGCGGTGACGTTCGGGAAGCGATGGACCCGTCGACGATCACCGCGTCCAGCGTGACCGTGAAGCGGCCGGGCTCGGGCCATCGCGGGAACGGTCAGCTACGCCGGCCGGACGATGACGTTCACGCCCGCGAGCAACCTCGCCGAACACGGTCTACACGACCACGATCACCACCGCCGCCAAGGACCTGGCCGGCAACCCGCTGGCCGCCAGCGTCGTGCGGACGTTCACGACCGGCGCGCGCCGGACGTCACCGCGCCGGTCGTCTCCTCGACCAACCCGACGACCTGCGGACGAACGTGGCGCGCCGAACAAGTCGGTCGCCGCCACGTTCAGCGAGCCGATGGACCCGCTGACGATCACCGCCGCCAACGTGACGCTGGCCGGGCCCAGCGCGCCGCGGTGGCGGGGACCGTGAAGTACGACGCGCTGACGGGCATCGACGATGACGCCGTCGGCCAATCCTCGCGCCCTCGACACCACCTACACCGCCATGATCGACGGCGGCAGGTCGAACGGCGACGGACCTCGCCGGCAACCCGCTGGCGGGCGACGAGGTCTGGACGTTCACGACCGGCACGCAGGTCGCGCAGGAACGGGTCGACCTTGGGGCGGCCGGCGCGTTCGCGGTGATGGCCACCGCGTCGATCAGCAGCACCGCCGCCACGCAGATCAACGGCGACGTCGGCCTCAACCCCGGCAAGCGCCCAAGGCGTCCCGCCGGCCCAGGTGAACGGGACGATCCACGTGACCGACCAGGCGATCATCGACGGGCGAGTCCGACCTGCTCGGGCATACAACGACGCGACCGGCCGCTCGGTCACGTCGCAGAGCCTGCCGGGCAACATGGGCGGGCTGACGTTCACGCCCGGCCTGTACACGAACTCGACATCGGTCCTGATCCAAGGGTCCGGCCCGGGCAACAACGTGACGCGCTCGACGCGCAGGGCGACCCCAACGCGATCTTCATCTTCCAGATGGGATCGACCCTCACGACCGGCCCTGGGCGCGTGCAGGTGATCCTCGCCGGCGGCGAAGGCGGGGAACGTCTTCTGGCAGGTCGGCACGTCGGCCACCCTCGACACGACCACGATCTTCAAGGGGAACATCCTCGCCGCGGTGACGATCACGGTGGACACGGGTCGGCCGTCGAGGGCCGCCTCCTCGCCGGCTCGAACTCCGACGGCTCGGTGACCGTCAACGCCAGCACGATCACGGTGCCCGCCGAGTAACCGACGCCTTCTCGGTAGCCAAGCCTGAGACGACACCGGGGTGCCGCGGTCATCGTGACCGCGGCACCCCTTTCGCCATCGACAGTTAGACTGATCGGTCTCGGTCCGGCCGGTTTCGGCGGGCTGCCGTCGTCCGCACGCCCGACGGCGACGGCGTGGTCCGCGAGCACGCGCTCGCCGGCCACGCCCTCGCCGCGTTCGTTCGCGGGGTAGGCCGCGCGCCAGCCTCGGCAGCGGTACGTTGGCGCGGAGGTAATGCGGTCGGGGAGCGTGGGGGTGCGAACGGTACCGAGGGCCGCGTCTCCCGCCGGCACGTCGTGCGTGCGCGCATCGGGACACCGAGGGACATGGCCGCGGGTCCGCGACGTGCCGGAGCATCCCGCACGATCTTGGACGACACCTCTCGCGCGTTCCGAAGCATTTCAGCAATTACCCGCGCGGCCTATCTCGGCAGCGGTGCTGCGGTTCCACTCGTTTGTTTCATCTCCTCGAGAAATAGAACCCGCGCCCGGCCGTCGCGCTCCCCTAAAGGTGCTACGCTGGGCGCTCTGCCATTTACCCAAAGGAACGCGGATGAGGACCTATCGCGGGAAACGCACGGACGCAGGTTGTGAAGTGACAGTGGACGGAGAGCCGCTGCCGATGCGGTCGGACCTCTCGGAAACGCCACGACCCCGTATGACTGGGGGTTACGTCGGAGCCGGGCAACTGTCGCTCGCCCTCCTGGCGAACCTGACCGGTGACGACCGCCGGGCGCAGGCGGTGGCGGCGGCGTTCGAGCAGGCGGTCGTGGCCAACCTGCCGCACCCGCCTGGACGCTGACCGAGGTCGAGCTCCACGCCGCACTGGTACCACTGGCTGCCGAGGCCGCCGTGGCGGAGGAGGCGACGGACGGCACGGTCGGCGCCGGCGGGCATGATTCGACGGGCAGCGCGGCTGCGATCTGCCGTGACCTGTCGCGTCAGAGCGCCGCTGTCTTGGAGGCCCCCGCGGAACTGGCGGCAAGCGTCGTCCTGCACGGCGTCGGCGCCGAGGGATTCGCCAACGATCTCCCGGTGGTGGAATACGTCGCCGGCTGCATCAAACGTGAACGGGAGCCGCATCGCCGCTGTGATGGAGCACCAGCACCTGGACCCGGCGTTGATCGCCGGCATCCTCGACGAGGACGAGGACCCGGCGGCGTTCCGGCGGACTCCTCGCACACCGGCCGAGCCGGGGGTGCCGCCGTCGCCTCGCGTGACGTCCACGCACGGGAAGCAGATCCTATGAACGGGACCATGCGAGCCAACGTCGCCATCGATACGCTCTGCGAAATTGCCCGACGTCCTGGCTGCGGACCCGCCGAACTGCTTGTAAAGGATATGGACCCGGCATCGCGCATCGGTCGAGGCGGCGGGGGAGGGCAGCCGTCCGCGTCCGCGCGTCACGCCGCGCGACCTCGCCGGCGGGCGGCACGGCGGCGCAGGGCGCGGGTGGGGGCACCCCCGGTTTGACGACGCACCGGTTGGAGCAGGTGAGCTGCTGCGAGGGCTTTAGCTGATTGCGTCGGGGCGCGTCGGACCGATGGCTTGGGTAGCCGCCGAGTTCTCGGACCGACGCGATTCAACGATCGTGACCGGGAGCAACCGGCCGGCTGTCGAAAGTAGTCCGTATGAAGTCCCGCTTGTCGTTGATCTTCGCCGCCCTCGCCGTCCTGCTCGTGTCGATGGTTTGGGTCGTGCAGGATCGTGGGCCGTCCACCGCCGCCCCCGCGCCTTGATGGCCGTCGCCCCCCGCCCCGGCCCCCGTCCCGGCCGCGGTGCCGCCCGCCGCCGCCCCGGCCGCGACCCCGTCGGCGCCGGTCGCCGTCGCGCGCCGACGACGCAGGCCGCCGATGGTTCGCGTTCACCTCGTCGGGGGCGGTGCGGTACGTCGCCCGTGACGGCGACACGATTTCGGAGGTGGCGATCGCGCTGCTCGGCAGCGATTCGCAGGACCACCGCGACGCGGTCGCCGCGGTGAACGTGTCGCTGCAGTCGAACCCCGACCGCGTCCTGACCGGGCAGACCTATTCGATCGACACGACGGCGTCCGACGAAGGCAACGGCGACGTGGCGACGCGTCCGATCGTGGCCGTGACGGCGGCGGCGACGACGCCGGCGACGACGGCGAAGGCGGCCGACGCCGTGCTCGCCCCGGCGGGCGGCCCGAAGCTGAAGTACATCGCCCGGACCGGCGACACGATCGCGGTGCTCGCCGGCAACCTGCTCGGCGGGGACACGGCCGTCAACCGCGAGGCGATCATCGCGGCCAACGAGACGCTGCTGCGGGTCTACCCCAGCCACCTCATCGCCGGCCAGAGCTACACGATCGCCGCGCCGGCCGGCATGTCGTCCGACCCGGACGCGCCGCAGGCGAAGACCACGCCGAGCGGGCAGGGCGACGCCGACGACGCGGTGCAGCAGGGCAGCGGCCGCTCGCTCCGCTACACCGCCAAGGCCGGCGACACGGTGTCGAGCCTGGCGGCTGGCGCTGCTCGGCAGCGACACGCCGGCCCACCGGGACCTGATCGTCGAGTGCACCCGCGCCTGAAGCGCGACCCCGACCACCTCGAGGCCGGCCGGACCTACTGATCTCCGCGCCGCTGCCCGAGTAACCCGACCGACGAAGGCGATTTACCTGTCCCGCCTCGCGGCGGCGGAAGCGCGGTCCGCGAGCCGCTCCGCCCGGCCCGCGCCGCCGCCGTTTTTCGTCGGCGGTGTCGCCCGCGTTCTCGATACCGGGCGAAGAACCGAGTTGTGAAACGCGGGAGGTGCGGACGCGCCGGCGCCGTGGACGCGACGGGCGTCGCCCGCAACCGCAAGGCGATCGCGACGTTCGGCGAGTCGATGAACCTTCGTGGCGTGCGGCGTCCGCTCGACCGTGAGCCCAAGCAGATCGCGGTCCGGCGGATTTCTGCCGCCGTTCGCCTTTTTTTCCAGGTGCGCCTCGAACCCTCGCCCCGAACGCTCACCGGCGCGTTGCCCGACCCGCCGGCGGCGGCACTCACAATGCGAAAGGCCACGTGACCGTGTCTCTCGCCAAATTTGGCGACGAGGCCGCGCGTCACACACACGCGACGTCCCCATCGGCGGCCCGTGAAGAGCGATGATCCGCCGCTTGGCAGCGAGATCCTCCTTCACATCGAGCCATGCCCTTGCCGAGCCCATTCACCGCGACAGCATCTCCATGCGTAAGCACGATTTGTTGCCCGGCCAGCAGTGGATCGCGTGCAGCCGCACGCACTCGCGACGTGCGGCACAGGCAGCCGGGTGGGGGTAGTGGGCGATGAGGGATGCAAACTACCTGCGAAGGCTACGGGAAAGTCGGCGGGTTCTGGAAGTAAGGGCAAAAAGCGGCACACAACTGTCCGCGGAGGTGGGCGAGGCCCTTAACCTGTTCCCGATGACGCTCGTCTACGGAAACTGCTCTGGAAGTGGGAGCAATTGACCGAGGAACGCCCGGAAGATGATTGAGGCAGTCCTCGATACGGACTGACGAGCGGAACGATTTCGGTCGATCGCTATAGATCGACAATGAACGCCAATGACCAAGAGCTTGAGAATCCTGTCGTGGGCTATATTTCGTTCGCTGCAACTGGCGTTTCGGCCCGGAATCCGCTTGCCGCCAGAGCCTTATGGCCAGTCAATTGGTTACGTTGTAATGCGCGCGATTCCGCTTAGGCCCGCTTTTCGGACGATTCCAGGACAGTAGACGCCAACGGGCGGTGGAGAGGGCCCGTATCCAAGCCGCTACCCAATCAATTCTGCCAAGAGCCGAATCCCGGCGAGAGCATTCGAATCGGCATCGTCTGCCGTGGACGCCAGCTGGCGAAAGAGGGGCCGTCGGGAAGTACGAGCTGATGGCTCTCGGAAATGGTCGTCGAAAATGTCCGGATCGGCCGTGACGCGCGCCGATTTGGCTCCCCCGGCGATGAGAGACCAAACGTGCGAGGTTCCAACTCTCTGCAAACAGAACCGGGTGGCAACAAGTCTAGCTGTAGCAGTATCTTGCGAACCTCTTCGGGCATGTACGGCGACGGCGGAAACGACGGGGGCAACCTTCCGACGGGGTGCGGGTGGTTCCTTCATTTAATTGGCCGAGGTAGCGGCTGGTTTACTCGATATGACCACGTAAGGACTTAGGACACGGCGATCGCCGGAGGTAGCCCTCCGCCGCGGAGCATTCGGAGCCGCTTTCAACCGTTTTCCGGCGTTTCGCCAAGCCCCAGTCCCTCCTGCCGGCCGGCAGGAAGCGGGTGTCCAACCGCAGCAGCTCCTTCGTTGGCTTCCCTCCACGAGCTTGACCTTCTGCTCGGTGCGGAACAGCTGTTCGAACAGCCCGTCACCGAGGAGGCCGCGGACCGAGCCGTACTTGAACGGGTCGCTCCGAACGTACGAAAGGGCCGCTTCGAGGTCTCCCTCACACGACTCGATTACCCGCTCCAGGCAGGCGACGGGGTACACGCACTTCACAGCCTTCTGGTGGACGATCGTGAACAGCACCTCGCCCATCCGTAGCGGCCCATGCACCTCGATCCACTCTATGGCGACGCGTTCGACGGCCTGGCGTATCTGCTTGGCCCTGGCCGTCAGCACGTCCGCGAGGTTCAGCCAGGCGTGGAGGTCGGCCTCGGGCTCCTCGACGCACAGAAGGGTCGCGCTTCGCTCAAGCTCTGTGACCGTGTGCGTCGCCAGCATCGGCACGTCGGCCGCGGAGTGGTTACCGTACGTCGTCTCGCCGGCAATGACATCGTCGTCTTCTCCTGATCCCATCGCAGTCTCCTTCTAGAGTGTGACAAATCGCCACCCGGCGGCACCGCTTGACCCGGCAGAAGAACCGCTCGACCACGTTGCGGTGCCGGTACCGCCGGCGGTCGTAACGCTTGCGCCGCTTCCGCGTCGGGTTGGGCTTGATGCAGCACCGGGCCCGCAGCCGCCGCACCCGGCGCGCGGATCGCGTCGCTGTCGTAGCCGGCGTCGGCGACCACGTGGCCGACCGTGCCGCGTGCGAACCCGGCCAGCAACGCCTCGGCCTGCGGGGCGTCGCCCCGGTGCCCCGGCGTCAGGAGCAGCTTCACGAGCCGGCCGCGGCGGTCGACGGCGGCGTGGAGCTTGGTGCCCAGCCCGCCGCGGCCCCGGCCGAGGCAGCGGCGGGCGTCGGCGTCCTTTTTTCGCCCGGCCGCCGCCGCCTGGTCGAGGCGGCCGGGTGGGCCTTGACCGTCGTGGAGTCCAGCTGCACTTCCTCCAGGTCCGGGTCCCCCAGCGCGCGGGCGATCGTCTCCCACACGCCCCGGGCGCACCAGCGGTCGAACCGCTTGTAGACCGTGTCGGGCCTGCCGTAACGCCCGGGCAGGTCCGCCCAGGGATGCCGGTCTTCAGCACGAACACGACCGCGTCGACGAACAGGCGGTTGTCCGCCGCCGTGCGGCCGGGGTCGCCCGCCTTGCCGGGCAAGAGGCCTTGACCTTCTCCACCGCGCGTCGGTCAGCTCGTGGCGTCGCCCTTTCATCGCGTCCTCCGTGACGGCAGGACATCGTGCGGAACGCGGGGGAAAATGCTTGGCTACCTAGGGCGAGCGTGTCGCGATCGGCCGTGTCCACGCCGAGCGCGTCCGCGAACGCGATGACGACCGGCCGCTCGTACGCGTGCGTGTCGATCTCTGCGCCAAAGCTGCTGTGTGGCACGCCGGCTAGTTGGAGCGACACCTGCAGGTTCACGCGGTCTTCGTCATTCTGCTCGACGATGAGGGCGGTCACGATAGTACTGATGGCCATGGGGGGACTCCTTAGTTTGGCTTGGGGTGAGGAAATCGGCGGGCCTTCACCCGCTCGACGGCAACCGCTGCCATGTACACCGGGTCACTTGCATCCTGCACGGCGCGCCACTTCGGCGGACCGATCCGCAGCCGCTCCCGCCGGGCGCGTAGGTTGCCGTAGTCCACCTCCCAGATGCTCGCGAGCACTGTGTTCGGCAGCCGCCAGTTCACGGCGGACCAGAACTTCGCATAGCGGGTCGCATTCGAGCGGAGCCCTTTGAGCCCGACTGAGCGGCATGCGCGGTAGGCGGCGCTTTGGCTTACGGGAGCGCCGTACAAGTCGACGATGTTCTTGAGCGGTTGCGACGAAAGACGGCGGGCGTTCCGTGCTACCCAGTCTCGAAACGACCGCGGAGGGGTTGAAGCCAACATGCAATAACTATACAGTTACATGAATAGTTTTTGCAAGCGAAATTGTGTCTCCCGGTGGGAGATGCCGATCAAGCCAAGGATGGCATTGATTGGGACAACAGAAGCGGCAAGCAAACTCGGCGTAAGCGCGCGTCGCGTTGCCGCCATGATCACGCAAGGCTTGTTGAAGGCCAACAAAGTCGGCAAGACCTGGGTGATGGAAGAATCCGATGTCATCACGCTGGCGAGGAGCCAACGAAAACCGGGGCGTCCGCGCAGAAAGCGGGGATGAGCAGGATCGCCCCCGCGATTCGAACGCGGCTGGTAGTCCATGCCAGGCGCCTGCGGGCGACCGTCATCGGGCCGGCTCACGCATGCGGCGCACCGGGGACGATAGGGCTGGCCCGAACGAAACTGCCAATGAACATTGCCGCCGGCCGTCCGGCTCGGCATCGCGCTGTGCGACTGCCTTCGCAGCGACGAGCAATACATACCCTGCGAAATTTCGCTCCACCAGATTGTCTCGCCTGATTGCAGCACGCTCTCCCGCTCGGTCTGCCGGGCGATGCGTGACGGCTTCCCGCCACGGCGCGCACCCACCGAGTGTGGCATTTGGCCTCTTCGCACGGTCGGGCTCAGAATCGGACCAGTTAGAACTGGGTAAGTGAAATCTCAACGCTACATTCTCAAACCGGGTCGGACGTGTAGGTGCCAGCCCGGGAGTCAGAAATAGTGTTGCGTCAGAACAAATGTGCGACCTCTTCCCTGTCCGGCGACGGCGGTGAGGTCATGGACGAGTACGGAGCGTCGAAGTACATCGGCGTCTGCGGCAAAACCCTTCGAAAGCTGCGAAAAGAAGCCAAGATTCCGTTCGCACGAGTGGGAGGACGCGTCGTGTACCTGAGGCCGCAGTTGTACGCGTGGCTCGCGGCGGGCGGTACGAAGGCACAGGAAGTCGAGCGGTAACCATGGCGTCGCTGATCCCGAATCAAAATACCAAGGGGTGTGTCCTGCGCCGGATCGAGTTTGATCCTGTCGAAGGCGGGCGCCGGCAGCGACTTCGACTCGGCCGCGTGACGGGTCGAGACGGAGAAGACTTCAAGCGACGTCTTGAAGAGGTCATCCGCGATCTGCGACTCGCTCGCGCGCACACCGGCAGCTTGTGCGAATGGCTGAACGGCTTGACACCGGCCATGCAGAAGCGGTTCCAGAAGCTGGGGCTCCTCCAGGCGTCCCGCCGAGCGGCACAAAGCCTAGGTGACTTCCTCGATAGCTATAAGGACAAGGCTCGGGTGAAGGGTGGCACTCTGACCGTTTACGGTCACACGATGCGCAACCTGCTCGACCACTTCGGCCGGTCCCGGATGTTGCAGACGATTGGTCCGATCGACGCGATCGAGTTTAAGGAGTACTTGGAACAGGTCGACCGCGCTTACGGCAAGCGGCCCTTGGCCCGCGCGACGGTGAATCGGCGGATCAAGATGGCGAAGCAGTTCTTCGCGTCCGCCAAGGGCAAGGAACTTATCTCGAAGAACCCGTTCGACGGCATCAAAGGCGGGCACCAACGGAATGCCGATCGGCTCGTGTGCGTCGACGCCGTGTGGGTCGACACTTTGGTCGAGCACTGCGACGAGCAAGATTGGAAACTCCTGCTCCTTCTCGGGCGATACGGCGGGCTGCGGATTCCGTCCGAGTTGTGAAACTCGTCTGGCAGCACGTAGAATTTGCGCGTGCACGGATTCTCATCCATGCCTCCAAGACAGAGCACTTACGAAGGCAAAGAGACCCGCTATGTGCCGATCTTCGACGAACTGCGGCAGCCATTGCTCGATGCCTACGCGACCGGGCCTGCACCCACCGATTTCGTGATCAGCAATGCGGTGCTGCGCGCCGGGGCGAACCTGCGAACGCAGTTCCTCAGGATCGCCAAGCGGGCGGGTGTTACTCCGTGGGGAAAGCCCTGGCAGAACATGCGTCGACGCCGAGACGGAACTGATCGAGCGGCTCGACCTGGAAGCCGGCCTGCGCGATCATCGGCAACTCCGAGCTTGTTGCCTTGCAGCACTACCAGCAGCTCCGGCCGCTCTACCTCGAATCGGCTGTGGAACGCGATCGTGCGGCCCGAAAAAGAGGCGCAAAAAAGCGCGCACCAACGGGCGGAGTTGGTCGGAATGAGGCGGAACGAGACGGAAACGCCGCTGGGTGAATCTTCGGGAATATCCGCGAAACTCCACGGTTTTCCGCGCGATTCCGTTGAGGGCGTCCTCGTTCCAAGCGGTCTGATGGGCGATGAGGGATTCGAACCCCCGACTCCCTCGGTGTAAACGAGGTACTCTAGCCGCTGAGTTAATCGCCCGGGCGGGCCCATTTTTAGCCGCGGGGGCGGCCGATGGAAGCGCGCCCGGGCGGCGGGGGCGGGTGGTGTGGTGGATCGAGTGCGGCGGTGGGAGGAGGCGTGCCCGTCGGCACACGTTTCGCGCGCGCGCAGTCGAACATGCATCCCACGGCTCGCGGTTGAGGAAGACGTGGTTCACCGCGCGGCGTCTTCGAACGCCGTGGGGAGCTTGCTCCCACGGTTCAGACCCGACGCTCGTCTTCGCGCGGACGACGCGGCGTGCTCGCGGCGTGCTCGCGGCGTGCTCGCGGCGCGCGGGCGCGGCGCGTGTAGCCGTCAGCCGAACGCGTCGAACAGCGTCGGCTCCGCGCGGGCGGCGGGGGCGGGTTGGGGTGGGGCGGTCGAGCGGGCGGTGTTGGAGAAGCTGTTGTAGATCTCGGTGATCCGCGCCAGGCGGTCGGCGTCCGGCGAACGCTTGTCCCACCGCACGCGGCGATCCGCGGGCCGCGCGCGTACCCGCTCGCGTGGCGGGCGGCCTGCTGGATCTGGTCGCACGCGATCTCCAGCACCACCCGCGGCTCCACCGCGTGCACGCGGCCGTCGCTGGCGAGCGAGATGCTCAGGAACAGTTCCGTCAACTGGCGGATCTCCTCATCGGTCACGCCGCTGTAGGCCTTGCCGATGTTCACCAGCAGCGCGCCGGGCTCGTCCGGCTCGCGGTCCCAGACGGCGAACGTGTAGTCGCTGGGCGACTCGCCGCTTGCCGTGCCCGTACTCGGCCGCCGTCACGACGCAGTCGATCGTCGGCAGGTGCGTCTTGATCTTCAGCCACATCTGCCCCCCGGCGCTGGGCGAGTAGGGGGAGTCGGGGTCCTTGAGGATCAGCCCTCGTTCCGCGCCCCCTTCGCCCGCGCCGAACGCGGCGTCGATGTCGGCGGCGCTTGGCCACGACCGCGTGGCGCGCGTCACGAGCAGGTCGGGCGTGACCGGCGAGGCGACCGAGTCGATCGCCCCGACTCGACGACGCGCGCGGTGTCGCCCGCTGCGTCGTGTGCGCGATCGTCCCCGTTCCCCGCATGCCCCGCCGCTGCGGCGCGCCTCCGGCGGACGTTGACGCGGGGCGGCCGCCCGATTCTTCATCCTTCATCCTTCCGCCTTCATCCTTGGCCGCGGCGGGGGAGATCGGTTCGGCCGCCTCGGCGGGGCGGACGCCGGCGAGGTTTCCAGCACCTGCCGCCGCTCGCGGAGCGGGAGGTCCATCAGGAGCACGCCGTCGCGGTAGAGGATGTCGAACGCGATGAAGACGGCCGGGTTCTCGCGCAGGATCTTCGGCGTGAGTTTCTTGCGGCCCAGGCGCTTCTGGATGTGACCGAACGGCAGCACCTCGCCGTTCGCCCACGGCACGATCTCGCCGTCGAGCAGAAAGTCGCCCGGCAGGCGCGACACGGCTTCCACCACGTCGGGGAAGCTGGCGTCGGTGCGGTCCATCGTGCGCGTGTAGATCGCCACCTTCGCCGCCGCCCCCACGCCGCCCGACTTGTGCACCTGCGCGCGGATGCCGTCGAGCTTGTCCTCGGCGTAGAACGGCTTGCCGTCCATCGTGGCGGCGGCGTCGTCGGCCGTCTCCTGCGGGGTGGCGAGCATGAACTGGATCGGGTGGAACAGGCGGAACGTGGCCGTCGCGCAGGCGCCCCGGCGGGCGAGGACGGCGACCTCGCCGAGGTCGCCGAGGAGCAGTTGGCAGCGCTGCACCTCTTTGCCGTCGCGGCCGAACGCCTCGGCGATCGCGTGGTGCAGCACGCCCTCCTGCACGCCGGTGCGGAGGTCGCCGAAGATGATCTTCGCGACGTACGCCGCCTCGCGGCCGTCGGCGCAGCGGGCGAAGAGCGCGCGCACGACGGCGGCCTTGCGCTCCCACGCGCCGGTCGACGCGAGTTCGTCAAATGCTTCGGCAAGGTCGCGCAGGGTGAGGGAGGGAGCGTCGTGCGCGGGGGCGGCGTCCCGCGACGGAGTCGCCGGGCTCCCGTTGGCGGGGGGTGAACTGTTCGTCGGGTGGCGGCGGTTCCACGCTTTGGAGAGCGCTTCGCCGATCTCGCCGCTGCGGATGACGAGGGTGCGGTAGTCGCCCGGGTCGAGCGCGAGCAGGGTCAGCACGACCTCGCTCACGAGCGCGCCGCCGACGTTCAGCACGCGCTCGTCGGTGGAGGCGAACGCCCGCCCGGCGGCGTAGCGGACGGCGCGGCGGAGGTCCTCGTCGTCCGTCAGCCCGCGCAGGTACGCGCCGAGGATCGCCTGCTTCTCGAGTTTCTTCGTTGTCGCGGCCGCCGCGTCGTTCGTGCGGCAGAAGTCGAGCAGCGTCGCGGGGGCGTCGTCGGGCACGCCGCATTCTATGCGCGCCCGCGCGGCCGGCCGCAGCGCCGGAAACGGGCGCGGCGGACACGGATGGTGACCGGCATAGTTAAGCTGGGTTTTGTGTGCTGATGGGCGGGTGGGGCCGCGAATTCCCGGCTGCGCGGACGGTCCGCCGCGTGCGGATTTGCTGATCTCGTCCTCCCTCTCCCCAGTACGCTGGGGAGAGGGCAGGGGAGAGGGCAGGGGAGAGGGGATCACGCTGCCCACGTCCCATCAGACGGGCGCCTGATGCATCGCTGTCCCAGATCGGCGAGAAGTGGGAACTGCAGCCGTTGATCCTCCGTGCCGGGGAACGAGCGGCGGATGACGCTTCACCTGACGTGTAGTCGCGACGCAGTCTAGGCGCGACGGCGAATCTCTCGCACAAGACGTGCGGCCACAACGGCGACGGACGCGTCGCCGCTCCGGGCGTGAATCAGGCTCTAAGGTCGCGCAGTCGGCGT
>JAUJNJ010000095.1:0-12525 GCA_030448225.1 Phycisphaerae bacterium | reverse complement strand
CGGACGCGTCGCCGCTCCGGGCGTGAATCAGGCTCTAAGGTCGCGCAGTCGGCGTCACTCGCGTCGAGTGGCGTCCATGAGCGGGCCGAGTGCGAAGCGATCGCTCGACCCGCCGATCGGGCCGCTGGTCGTCGGGCGGTCGGCCATGGCCCCGCCGGTGCGGGGGTTGAGGGTGTCGGCCGTGACCTCCCGCCCCGCCCTGGCGGGGTGGACGATGCGGTAGACGTCGGGGTGTCGCGCGCGCAGCGCCTCGAGCGTCACGCTATCGGCGAGCGCGACGCCCTCTTTCGTGGCGGCAGAGTAGAGCGGGCCGTCGGCGCCGGCGGTCACGGTCACGACGTGGTCGCGGCTCACGAGGCGCATCAGCACGGGCCGGCCGTCGTGGACCGGGTTGTCGAGCGCGGGCGTCGCCGGGGCCTTCGCCGCCGCGGGGGCCGGGGCGGGGCGGCGGGCGCACCCGACGGCGGCCGCGGTGGCGAGCAGGACGCAGCCGAGCAGGGGAGCGTTGCGCATGGCGATTGCCTCCGGCGGCATTGTCCGTCCCGGCGGTCGGGCGTTCAACGAGGAATCCACGGGATGTCCGCCACGCCGGCCAGGTGGTTCGCGAGCCGCGCCTGGACGAACAGCCAGTCGCTGAGGCGGTTGAGGTAGGCCATGATCGTGGCGTGGACGGGCTGGCCGGCGGCGAAGACGACGAGCAGGCGCTCGGCGCGGCGGCAGACGGCGCGGGCGACGTGCAGCCGCGCCGCCGCCTCGCCCCCGCCGGGCAGGATGAAGTTCTGCAGCGGCGGCAGCGCGGCCTCGGCGGCGTCGATCTGCGCCTCGAGGCGGGCCGTCATCGCGTCGTCGAGCGGCGGCAGCGACGGCGACTTGGCCGACTTGTCCGGCGTCGCCAGGTGCGAGCCGATCACGAACAGGTCCGCCTGCACCGCCCGCAGCATCGCCGTCAGCGCCTCGTCGCCCGCCACGGCGGCGGCGCGGCGGGCGGCGTTGAGCTCGTCGATCGTGCCGTAGCACTCGAGGCGCGCGTCCGACTTCAGCACGCGCGACCCCCCGATCAGGCCGCTCGTCCCGTCGTCGCCGGTGCGGGTGTAGATCTTCATGACCGCATGATTGACCGATCGCCGCGACGCGATCAAGTGGCCGGGGCGGGATTGGGGGGAAGTCGAGGGTGGAGGGTGGAGGGTGGAGGGTAGAGGGTGGAGGGTAGAGGGTAGAGGGTCGAGGGTAGAGGGTAGAGGGTAGAGGGTAGAGGGTAGAGGGTGGAGGGTGGAGGTTGGAGGGTGGAGGGTGGAGGGTGGAGGAAGACGGGCGAGGGCGCGCCGTCTTTGATCTTCGTGCATCCGATATACCTCATCGTCCGTCTTCGCTTCCGCTTTCCCCTGCCCAAAGCCCCTGAAGTAACGCGACCGCCCGGCGAAGACGCCGGCGACGCGCGAGCGGCGGCGGTTGCGCGAGCGTGGGCTTCGGGGACCGTTAAGACGGCGTTAATGCGTTGACCGGCGGGGTCGGTTTGCGATGTTGTGCCGCGGGCGGGCGGGGTACGATGAGTTTGGGGTGCTCCGCCGCCACCACCGCGACATAGGTTCGTTGCGAAGGGCTTACCCGATGACGTGGAGTCGAATCATGACGCGTAGCAGCAGCAGCAGCACTGACGTGTCCCGCAGCGGCGACTTCGCCCGCGGCCCCGCGGCCGCCGGCGCGGCCGCGCCGACGTCGACGTCGTCGTCGTCGTCGTCGTCCGCCTCGGCCGCGGCCGCCGCCGCGGGGCGCAAGGGGAAGCGCCGCGTGCTGGTCGTCGACGACGAGAAGGATCTCGTCGACCTGATCACCTACAACCTCGGCCGCAATGGCTACGACACGCTGCCGGCCTACAACGGCAACCAGGCGATCGAGCTCGCGCAGCGCGAGTCGCCGGACCTCGTCGTGCTCGACCTGATGATCCCGGGCATCGACGGCACCGAGGTCGCCCGCCAGCTCAAGGCCGACTCGCGCACGAGCCACATCCCGATCGTGATGCTGACGGCCAAGGGGGAGGAGACCGACGTCGTCGTCGGCCTGACGATGGGCGCCGACGACTACGTGACCAAGCCGTTCAGCATGAAGATCCTGCTGGCGCGGATCGGCACGGTCCTGCGCCGCCGCGAGCATGGCGCCGACGGCGCGGGCGAGTCGGCGGTGCTGAAGGCCGGGCCGCTGACGATCGACACCTCGCGCCACGAGGTGATGGTCAACGGCGAGGCGGTGAAGCTGACGCTGACCGAGTTCAAGCTCCTGGCCGCCCTCGTCGGCGCCCGCGGCCGCGTGCTGACGCGCGACCAGCTGATGGACAAGGCGATGGGCACCGACGTGTTCGTGACCGACCGCGCGATCGACGTGCACGTGACGGCGATCCGCAAGAAGCTCCACGCCGCCAACTGGCTCATCCACACCGTCCGCGGCGTCGGCTACCGTTTGCAGGAGTCGCCGGAGGAAGGGGAAGGGTGAGGAAGCGGTGGTGGGGTGGTGGAGTAGTGGGGTGGTGGAGTAGAAGAGGGGGATGGCGACCCACTACAAGGAACTGCGGGTTTGGCAGAACGGGATGACGCTGGCCATGAGCGTGTTCGAACTGTCGAGGCGGTTCCCCCTGGATGAGCGGTATTCGCTGTCCGATCAGATGCGGCGGGCGTCTCGATCGGTGCCGGCGAACATTGCCGAAGCATGGCGCAAGCGGCGGTACGAGGCGGCGTTCGTCAGCAAGTTGAACGACGCCGAGGCCGAGGCGGCGGAGACGCAGACGTTCGCCGAGATCGCCCGCCGCTGCGGCTATATCGACGACGCCGCCGCCGCCTCCCTCGACGCGGGGTGTGAAGAAGTTCTCGCCCAGCTGGCAGCGATGATCCGCGACGCCGGCCACTGGTGTGCAGGCTTCAAACGTTAAGCCGCACCTGCCGGTGCCGCGCCACCCGTAGCGGCGACCGGTCCTCCGTCTTCCACTCCACCACCCGACCACTCCACCACTCCACCACCTCCCCAAACATGCCCCCTCGCCCCTTCCCAACGCGGCTCGTCGTGGCGTTCGCGCTGGCGATGGCGGGGATCGTCGGGGGGTCGGGGGCGACCGTGTTCTACGCCGGGCGCGTCGCGGCGCATGAGGCGCAGGTGCGCCGACCTGGGGCACCTCACGTCGCTGCTGCGCCCGTGGGTGCCGCGGCAGGGGGGCCGCCGTCGGCCGAGGACCGGGCGCGGCTGGCGGACGCGGCGGCGATCCTCGGCCGCCGCATCACGCTCGTCGCTGGCGACGGCCGCGTCCTGTTCGACACGCACGAGCCGGCCGAGGGGATGCTGAACCACAACGACCGCCCGGAGGTCGTCGCCGCCCGCCGCGGCGCGGTCGGCAGCGACCGCCGCCGCAGCGCCACCATCGACCGCCACAGCCTCTACGTCGCCCGCCTGCTCGACCAGGCCGACCCGGGCGGCGTCGTCGTGCGCGTCAGCGACCCGAGCTACGCCGCCCCGGCCCTCACCGGCGCGCCCGGGCCGCGCTGGCCGGCGCGCGGCGGCGGCGGTGCTGGACGGCGCGACGCTGTGGCTGCTGCTGCGGCGGCAGTGGGTCGCGCGCTCCGGCACGCTCGCCGACACCGCCGACCGCATGGCCGACGGGCAGTGGCACCTCCGCCGACGTCGACGGCTCCGAGCACGTGCGGCCTCTTCGCGTCCCGCCTCAACGGGCTGGCCGCCCGCGCGAGCGGCAGACCGCGACGCTCGCCCGCCAGCAGGAGGACCTCCGCGCCTCGTCGACGCGGCTGCCCGACCCGATCCTCGTCGTCGACCCCCAGAGCCGCCTGACGCTCATGAACTCCCCCGCGGCGTCCGTCCTGGACGTGACGGCCGAGCGGGCGGTCGGGCAGAAGATCGTCGGCGTCGTCAACGAGGCGGCGATCCTCGAACTCTTCGACGACGCCCACCGCGCGCCGCCGGCGACGCCGCCGCCGCCGCCGCCGCAACCGCCTCCACCGAGCAGCTACGACAACAACCCGCCCCGCCGCCGCCGCCAACGCAGCGCGCAAGCGCCGCCGCCGCCGCCGGCAGGGGACGGCGACGGCGAGCGCGACGGCCGGCCGGGCGGCGGGGCGGCCCGCGCCGCGCGCGAGGCGGCGGCCGCGGCGGCGGACGCCGACGGGCCGCTCATCCACCGCACCGTGCGCCCTCAGCCGCGGCGGGCAACGCCTCACCTACCAGGCCGTCGCCCGCCGCACGCCCGGCGGGGTGCTGATCGTGCTCCGCGACGTGACGACGCTGTCGGCCACCGTGCAGATGAAGACCGACTTCGTCGCCAACGCCAGCCACGAACTCCGCACGCCCATCGCCGCGCTTGAAGGTCGCGGTCGAGACGCTCCGCGACGTCTACCAGGACGACCCGCGCCAGGCCGAGCGGCCTCGAGATCGTCGACGGGCACATGCGGCGGCTCGAGGAGATGCTCCGCGACCTGCTCGACCTCTCCGCGTCGAGACGCCCGACCTCAAGCCGTACATCAAGGAGGTGCGCACGGCCGACCTGTTCGCCCTCATCCGCTCGAGCCTCGGCGCGATGGCCTCCCGCAAGCTCGTCGAACTCCGCTTCGCCGACGCCGACGCCGCCGCCCAGCGGCGGCCGACCGCTCCGCCGCCGCCGAGACCTCCGCCCAAGACCCGACCGAACGAAGCGATGGCGCCAACCCGGCGCCGGCCCGCGCCCGACGGCGCGCCGCCCCGGCACGATCCTCGGCGACGAGCGCCTGCTGAACCTCGTGCTGAAGAACCTCGTCGAGAACAGCATCAAGTTCACGCCGCCCGGCGGCTCGGTCACCGTCGCCGTCACCCGCTCGGCCCGCGGCCGCCGCCCGAACGCCGCCGCCGCCGCCGCCGACCGCGACCCCGACGGCGACCCCGGCAGCCGCCGACGCCGCCGCCACCATCTCGGTCGTCGACACCGGCATCGGCATCCCGCCCCAGCACCTCGACCGGGTGTTCGAGCGGTTCTACCAGGTCGACGCCTCCCGCACCGGCAGCGCCGGCCGCGGCACCGGCCTGGGCCTGGCGATCGTCAAGCACGCGATCGCCGCCATGGGCGGCACCGTGCAGATCGTCTCCCACGTCGACACCGGCACGACCGTCTCCTGCACCCTCCCGCAGAACCCCGCCACCCTCGCCCCGCTCGCGGGCGTGGGCGACGAGGAAGAGAACTGAAGGATCGGACCATCCGGTGATCAGGTGATCGAGGCCCACGCATCGACGCGGCGGGCTCTCACCGCGGCGTTCGTTTCCGCGCGCCGCCTCACGGTGCGCCGGTTGCCGTTCGCATCGATTGCCGAGATACCCGCCCGCATTGTCGACCTCTCGCACATTTCTCCGATGACGCGACGTGAACCGTCTGTTTCCAGCCGATTTTCTTGACCCGGTGGCGGCGGCCCATTAGTGCTGTCTCCGATGGGCAACACGAACACCGGCACCTCTGGCTCGCAGAACGGCGGCATCGTTCCTCGCCGGGGGCTGCCTCATGGTGTTCTGGTTGGCGGTGCTGGTGCTGCCTTGCGGGTTCATCGCGTGGGGTGTGCAGGAAGCGGTCACCCAGGACCGGCACATCCGCACTGCACGCCGGTGGCGGCGACCGTCGTCGCGAGCGTTGTGTACGAGTCGCGCGGCGGCGCCGCGGGCGCGGAGACTGCTGCCGCTCGTCGTCTTCCAGTACGAAGTCGCAGGCCGGCGATACCAGTCGGACCGCACGATGGTGAATGCCGCCAGGGCCTGCCGGACGGCGTGTCGGCGAAGGAGTTCATCGCCGCATACCCGATCGGCGTGACGGTGCAGGCCTTCTACGTGCCGGACGAGCCGTGCGCGGGCGTTCCTCCTGAAGAAGTACCACGAGGGGGTCTACGTCCCCATTTATATTGGCTTGGGCTTCCTCGCGTTGATCCTGTTCACGGGTGGGGATTCGCCTTCTCGTCCCGAGCGGCCGCTCCGGCGCGCCGGGGTGGCTCGCCCTATCGGTGCCGCGGCCGCTGCGGGCGCGGGTGACGGTCAACGTGGTGCAGGGCATCGGTTACCTCGCCATCTGGGGGCTGGGCCACGTGGCATTACTTCACCCGCTTCCCCGGGCCACACGGGGCGGCAGGTCACATCTTCACTTCAGCGCTGAGCCTGCCGGGCTCTGTGGTATCTCGCGTCGGCCGGCCGGAGCGCTCGTCACCCGTCGGGCGGTGTCCGACGCCCGGGTGATGGTGCGGGAGGACGGGCTGCGCGTGGGCGGGCAGGCGGAAGTGCGGGTGGAGCAGGACCTGCTGGGCGACGCCGTCCTGGAACGCGTCCGGGTCGGCCTCGTGTGCGAGAAGACGACCGGGTCGGGAAAGAGTTCGCAGACGGCGGTGCAGTGGGAGAGGTGGGCGACGCCAAAGCTTCCACGACCGCGCGTTGCGGCCCGCCATCGGGGCCGCCGCGAACTGCCGTTCACCGAGACGCTACCCGTGCCGGCGGACCAGCATGCGAGCACGGCGGCTGGCGACGACCCCGCTACGCGTGGAAGCTGATCATCGAGACGGCCCTGGCGAAATGCCCCGACTACCGCGAAACCTATGACCTGCACGTCCGGCCGGCGAACGAGGGCTAGTCGCTTCAGCCGCGAATCGCCCCCGATCCGCCGTCGGTTCCTTCTCCACCCCCCGCCCCTATAATCCCGCCCATGTCATCGAGGATCATCGACGGTGCCGCGCTGGCCGCGCGGGCGAAGCAGGACGTGGCCGACCGCGTGGCGAAGCTGAAGCTCGGCGGGCGGGGCGTGAGCCTGACGGCCATCCTCGTCGGCTCGACGCCGGCCGGCGAGCTGTACGCGCAGCGGCAGCAGCAGGCGTGCGAGGCGGTCGGCATCAGCTACGAGCTCAAGACGCTGCCCGACGACATCACCGCCCGGCAACTCAAGTCGACGATCGCCGCCCTCAACCGCGACGCGGCCGTCACCGGCGTCATGCTCCACCTGCCGCTGCCCGACCACCTCGACGCGACCGAGATGCAGTACCAGATCGACCCGGTGAAGGACGTCGAAGGCGTGAACCCGGCCAACATCGGCTACGTCGTCTACGGCCACACGCTCATCGCCCCCTGCACCGCGATGGCGGTGATCGAGTTGATCAAGTCGACCGGCGTGCCGCTGCGCGGGGCCGAGGCCGTGATCGTCGGCGCGAGCGAGATCGCCGGTAAGCCGATCGCGCTGCTGCTGACCGAGCAGATGGCCACCGTCACGCTCTGCCACATCGCCACGCGCGACCTCGCGGCCCACACGCGCCGGGCCGACGTCGTGGTGGTGGCCGTCGGCAAGCCGGGGCTGATCAAGCCCGAGCACGTGCGCGAGGGGGCGGTCGTGATCGACGTCGGCATCAACCGCGTCACGCAGCCCGACGGCACGAAGCGCACGGTGGGCGACGTCGACTTCGAGGGCGTCCGCGACCGCGCCGGCTGGATCACCCCCGTGCCCGGCGGCGTCGGCCCGATGACCGTCGCCATGCTGCTCCGCAACACGCTCCGCAGCGCCGAACTCCTCTTCGCCGCCGCCGCGGGGCCGGTGGCGCAGGGACGCCGGCTGGCACGGCGACGCCATGAGACAGTGACCCCCAAGCCGCCACGCCGCCACGTTCGTACGAGAACAGCGACCCGCTGGGGCGAGGCAACATTGCGATGAGGGGCGACGGAGTTTGCCCGTCCTTCTCTTCCTCCTGAACTTGGCGTCTTGGCGTCTTGGCGTTCATCCAATCCTGCTTCGTCCGAGAGCGGCGCGTGTTACACTCGGGTCTCGTGATCGCCGCCGCGTGATCGTCCGTTTCGCCGCCGTCGGAGGACTTGCCCGTGAAGTCGACGAAGCTCACTGCCGCGCGCCTCGCTGTGCTGGTCGCCGCGGTCCTCGCCTGTGTGCCCGCGTTCGCCGCCGACCCGCCCGCGGCGTCGAAGCCCGCATCGACGGCCGGTGCGCGGACGAAGTCGTCGCCGAGGCCGCCCGCCGCGCCCGGCACGCGGCCCGCGACGGCGCCCGCGACGGCGCCGACGATGCACGCCGATGGCGGATCGTCGATCTTCGACGCGCCGCCGGCGGAGGGCGCGCCCGGCGGGAAGTTCGAGCAGCCGTCGGTCGACGTCTGCCGCCGCATGGCGACCGAGACGCTGCTGATGTTCGACCGCGCCGTGGCGCGCAAGTCGTTCGCGCTGTTCCACGGCGGCGTGTCGCGCGCGTTCGCCGCGCAGGCGTCGCCCGACGCGCTCCTGGAGACGTTCGGGCCGTTCGTGGAGCACGAGGCGAAAATTGCCGGCGTCGAGCACGTCGAGCCGATCTTCGACCCCGACCCGCTCGTGCAGGGCGACGTGCTGAAGCTCAAGGGGTTCTACCCGACGCGCCCGATGCGCGTGCTGTTCGACTTCGACTACCTCGCCGACGGCGGGCGGTGGCGGCTCAACGCGCTGACCGTCACGCTCAAGGGCGCGCCCGCCGCCCCGGCCGTCGCGGGCGCGGCCGTGCCGCCGGGCGTGGTGGCGCCGAGCGGCGTGCAGCTGAACAAGCTCGTGACCGACACGATGCTGGAGCTCGACCGCGGCATCAAGCGCAAGAACTTCGCGTCGCTGCTGGCCAACGCGTCGACGCCGATGCGGTGGCAGACCAAGCCGCAGCAGCTGACCGAGGCGTTCGCGACGTTCATCGAGAACAAGACCGACCTCAGCGCCATCGCCAACGCCGAGCCGCAGTTCGAGGGCCGCCCGGTCTTCAAGGACAAGACGATGGCCGTCAGCGGCCACTTCCGCGTGCTGCCGCAGTTCGTGCTGTTCCACCTCGACTACTACTACGAGGCCCAGCAGTGGAAGCTGCTGGCGATCAGCGTCAACACCCTCACCCCCGCCGAACACAAACGCGGCGCCCCGGCCAAGGCCCGCCGCCCCGCGCCCGGCGCCACGGATGTCGACGACACCGACACCGCCGCTAACACCGGCCCCGAGGACGCGGAGGCCGCGCCGGCGCCGGACGCCGACGCGCCGGCCGCGCGGCCGACGCCGCCCCGCGACGCCGGCGGCGTGGAAGCGGTGGAGAAGGGGGCGATGAAGGACGAAGGATGAAGGACAAGGCGATGAAGGACGAGGCGATGGAGCGGCAGTAGTCGTGCGCCGTTCGTTCAGCAGTAGTGGACACCCACTTCCTGTACTTTGACGAGCGATTGCGGAACAAGCGCGATCGCGCAGTCGGGCGCGGCGACATCGCAAGCGCCGCCCGCAAGATCCTCTCCCCTTCCTCTCCCCAGCGTACGGGGAGGGGAGGCGCAACTCGGCCGGCTACTACGCCTCCGACGCGCCGGTCCCACCCGCGAGAGGTGAGGAAACGGCCCCGGCACGCACGCTGCCCGAAGGACTGACCTTCGTGACGAGGTCACGACACCACGCGGTCGCCAATCGCCCTTTTAGCCGCAAGCCCGAAGGGCTCGCTGTCCGTGGTCCGCAGAGGGGTCTTAGAAGCGTCGACGACGATCCCCGATGACGACTGGCACTCGAACGCTCTCACGCGCTACTTGCTCCCGCGTCCGTCACGACTCTGCTGTTTCGGTGGCACCACCTCGAACGCCCGACCCACCGCGTCGGCCTCATCCCTGACCAGCGTCGGCCCCCACCGCGCCGCACCGCGGGCAGGGGACGGGGGCGCCGCCCCGACGCGCCGCTCACCACGCCGCGGCCCCACACGCGGGGCAGTCGAGGGCGGAGGTCGCGGCGATCGCCGCCGTCGTCAGCGACAGGACCGCGCCGGCCACGAAGACCGCCGGCACGACCACGACGGACCACCGCGTCGCCGCCGGCGACAGCAGGAACGCCGCCCCCGTACAGAGCAGCACGAACCCGGCCGCGAGCGAGCCGGCCACCATCCAGAACCCGACCCGCACGAGCACGCAAGCTGCGCGCGCCGGTCCGCCTCGGGCGGAATTCCTGGGTGTCGTTCGCTCAATCGCTCACCCCTTTCGGCCGGCGGACGCGGCCATGGGCGTTCTATCGCGCGGCGGCGGAGCCGGGCGGTGACGCGTGCGGCCTCGTGTCGTCCGATCCACGCGACCGCCGCGAAGACCAGCGCGAAGGCCGCAGTCGCGAGTCGCTGTCGCGGCGTGAAGCCCGGCGATCAGCACGAACACCGCGGCGGCCACCGCGAGCAGCCGCGACCACCACGTGTGCGACCGCGTTCAACCTGGCGGCCGCCGCGACGAACACGCGCGTCGATCGCGGCCGCCGCCCGCCTGGTGGGCCGGCAGCGCGCCGGAGACGTCGCCGGTCGTCGTGTCGATCCACAGCACGTTCGGCAGCCGCCGTCGCAGGAGCGCGAGGATGCGGTTTTCCTCGTGAGGCCGCAGGGGGAGGTGGACAATCGACCGGTCGTTGAGTTCGACCCGGAGGTCGACCCACGACGCGTGGCGGCCCGACACCCGCCGGTGGCGGACGACGGCCACGTCGTCCCACGGCACCGTGCGGCCCCCGAACATCCGCCGCTCGCGGAGCTCGTCCGGCGTCGCCTCGACCTTCCGCCACAGGGCGCGCAGCACCGCCGCGATCACCCACGCCGACACGATCGCCACGGTCGCGCCGAAGGCACGGAACCCGGCCGAGCCGTCGCGCGCGACCGCGATCGCAATCCCCACCGGCAGCATGACCGCCGCGATCGGCACCGCGGGGGCCTCGGGCGGACGCAGTGGGATCGGCTGGCTCGCGTCTGAGGGTTTGACGGTCATGGTCTTCCCGCGCGACGTCTCTCGTCGCCGCAGCAGCGCATTGTAAACCTGCGCCACGCGGCGGGTCCTCATGCTGAGGGTATGCCGATCAGACCGGCCGATCGCAGTTGCCCCTCGCCGGCCCGAGAACTTTCGCGGTGCCTTAGGAGAACGATGCTCGGCGATGTGACTCGTTTGTGACGTCGTTGTCACCACTTCGTACCGTCGCACGGGTGCACGTCCACCTGGGCGCACTGATCTCGCGCGAGCCCTGCGACGCCTGCGGGAGATCCTTCGGGGTACCTGGGGATGAGAGGAACGGGCGCCGCTGCGAGGAACTGCAATCGCCTCTATCCTTTGAGTTACAGGGAGCGGGGCCAGTTCTCTCGCAGGTAGCATCATGTCGGTCTGCACCGAATGACGACTGCCGGCGGGATCTGCGGGCGCTTCGCCCACGCGAATGCGCTTTTCGCGCCGTGGCCCTCGGGGTACGTGGGCTCCTCGAAGCCGTCAATGACGAAGCCGGCGCGGAAGCAGGCGGCGAAGACGTCGTTCAGCGGGCGGTGGAAGAGGTAGTGGGGCTCGGGCTGGTTCAGGATGCCGGCCGAGCGGTCGACGCCGGCGCGGGCGTACTCGGTGATCCGCACGCCGTACACCTGCCGCAGGCGGCCGCCCTCGTTCTCCAGTTCGGCGAACACCCGGCTGCGGTTGGAGTTGAAGCACGGGTGGGGCAGCGAGAAGACGAATCGCCCGCCCGGCTTCAGCAGGCGCCGCGCCGCGCGCAGGAGCGGGTCGATCGTCGGCATGTCCATCATCGCCATACTGCACACGGCGGCGTCGAAGCGCCCGGCGCCGAGCGCGAGCAGGGCGGCCTCGTCGGTCGCGTCGCCGACGAGGTACTCGATCGGGCGCGCGCTGACGGCGTCGTCGGCATCGGCGGCGGCGTCGGCCGCGGCGGCGTCTGCGTCTGCGGCGGCGTCTGCGGCGGCGGCGCCGCGGGCCCGGGCGCGGTCGACGAACGCGGCGGCGAAGTCGCAGGCGACGACGTCGACGCCGCGACGTGCGAGGTGGCGGGCGTAGTTGCCGTTGCCGCAGGCGACGTCGAGGATCGCCTGCCCCGGCCGCGGATCGAGCAGGCGGTCGGTCGCGGGGATGATGAGCTGTCGCTGGAAGTCGTTCCCCTCGCCGACGGCCGCGTCCCACCACGGCGCGAGCCGTTCCCAGATCGCCCGCGTCTCCGCCACCGGCACGTCGTCAGGTCTCGCCGCGTCGTCGGTCATGGCGGAGAAGATAGTGCATGACGAAAGTCCTAAGGAGTGAACGCCAAGACGCCAAGACGCCAAGGTAGGAAAGAAGAGGTCAATTAGAGCAGTGGCGCGTGTGGTCTCGGTCGAACCGGAGCCGGCTTCGGCGCCTTCGCGTTCGCCGCGGTTTCTACTCGTTCGATTTCTCTTCTGTCCTTGGCGTCTTGGCGTCTTGGCGTTCGTCTGATCTACGCGGGTCAAACCGCCGATCGCAACATGATAAGCAAAAAGATGACATAAAATGGGTAGCGCGGAGCATGTCGTTTAACTGGGATGCAGACGTTTCGCGGGTGTCGGCCCAGCCGTGCGGACGCCGCCCGGGACGGCTCCGGTGGCTAGGATGGGGCGGCGATGTCGGACCCGCGGGCCATCCTCCACGTCGACATGGACGCGTTCTTCGCGTCGGTCGAGCAGCTCGACTTCCCGCAGCTGCGCGGGCGGCCGGTGCTCGTCGGGCACGACGGGCCGCGCGGGGTCGTGGCGGCGGC
>JAUJNJ010000094.1:11549-20563 GCA_030448225.1 Phycisphaerae bacterium | reverse complement strand
CAGCCCCGACAGCGTGTGTTTGCGGCGACGCTTGGGACGAATCGTCAGTACGCCCACGGTCGTGTCCAGTTCGACCTCGGTACCGGTCGGCAGCGTCACCACATCGGCCACGCCCTTCGGAATTCGAATCCCCAGGCTGTTGCCCCACATCTGCACCGTCGTACCCATCCGATCCTCCGTTCGTATATCCGTTGAGTATACGGGTGTGCTGCGGGCGGGCAACCGTAGTGCCGCCCACGACCCGATCTGAAATCCCGTGGCACAGCGATTGAACCAGTACGCGTGCGGCCGCCATCGCCCGCATGAGCGGTGGTGATGGGCGCGGCCGATACGGATCAACCCGCTAACCCGAAGGAGGCCACCATGGGCCTGTTCAGCGAAAGCCTTAACACGTTCGACGACCTGTTCAACCACCAATTGGAGGACGTGTACGACGCCGAGCACCAGCTGATCGAGGCGCTGCCGCTCATGGCGAGTGCCGCCAGTTCGTCGGACCTGAAGAACGCGTTCAACACGCACCTGATGGAGACGCGCGAGCAGGTGCAGCGGCTCGAGCAGGTGTTCAAGCTGCTCGGCAAGCAGCCGAAGCGCACGACCTGCCCGGCCATGAAGGGGCTGGTCAAGGAGGGGTCGGAGACGATCAACGCCAGCGGCGACCCGAAGGTGAAGGACGCGGCCCTGATCGCGTCGGCCCAGCGGGTCGAGCACTACGAGATCGCCGGCTACGGCACGCTCCGCACGCTCGCCCGGCAGGTCGGGCGGCAGGAGATCGCCACGCTGCTGCAGAAGACGCTCGACGAGGAGGGCAACACCGACAAGAAGCTCAGCCGCCTCGCCGAGTCGCACATCAACGAACAGGCCGCTGCAGCGCGATAGCGCGTCGGCCACATCGCATCATGGCTCGAAGATTGGCGAGGGCCGGGGACGTGCGTCCCCGGCCCTCGTTTCGTCTTGACCCGGCCCGGGGCGTTGCAGGACGATTGCGGTCAATCCAGAGACGTCGGCAGGCACCTGGTAGCCGCGGGCGGAAGCCCGTCGGTCTTACCGCGGAAGACGGCGGGCTCCCGCCCGCGACTATGAAGTGGCGGCGAAAAGGTTGTAACAGCAGGTGACGATTTCCCGGACCGAGATGGAACGCCGGGCGCACGCCCGATCGTGCCGGGTTGAGGTGGGGTCGAAGGAGGGCGCGATGCCGTATTACCGGGTAGACGCCGACGAGTTTGATGAGATGGTCGAGGAAGTCGGGACGGAGAACCTGTCGCCCGAGGCGATGGGGCACCGGCCGAGCGGGGACTTCGAGTACCACCCGCCGGAGAGGACGACGTTCAATCCCGCGAGGCTCGGGAAACTCGCGGCGGCCACGCTCCGCGCCCTCGCGGAACACGGCGCGACCGGCTTCCGCGTGCGCTACGACGGCGGGTATGACGAGGGGTTCGCCCACCCCGACGCGATCCTGTTCGACGAGGCGGAACGATCGCCGGCCGCCGTGGCGAAGGAACTCGGCACCGCCGACCGCGTCGCCGCCATCCGCGCCGCGGCCGACCGGCCGTGGCAGGCGTTCTTCCATTCGACCGACGAGCCGAAGGCGCTCGAAGGGGCGCTCGACGAACTGGCGCACGAGTTGGCGTCAATCCTGCTCGGCGAGGGGTACGGCACCGGCGAGTACCAACTCTACGGCCGGTTCACCGCCGACCTGCGAGCGGGCACGCTCAGCGACGACCCGTACGCCGAGAAGCCGCGCGACCTCGACATCGACTTGGGGTAAACGTCATGGCGCATCCGTGGCACCACGCGGTCCGGTCGGCCAAGCTGTTCGGCGGCAGACCGGAAGACTACCTCGCCGTCCACGACTGGTTCGACGCGTCCAAGGCCCACCTGCCCGACCTGCGCCACCGCGCGCTGCGCCACCACTCCGAGGGGATCTTCCTGTGCGAGCGCCTGCTCGGCGCCACGATCCGCAACGCCGACGGCCGCGACGTGCCGACGCGCCTCGTGGGCGAGCAGCACGTGCGGGACGACCTCGGCTGGATCCCGACGCCGAAGGACTGGCTGGTGAACCTGCGGATCGAGCCGTGGATGGGCCGCGCGCCGTTCCGGCCGTCGCGCGACGAGGACGGGGGCGGGACCGCGTCGCCGGCGGCGGACGACGGCGGGGTGAGTGCCGGTCAGGGCGCGGGGGGCGAAGTCGGTGCCGCGCGGGCCGCCGCGGATGGCGTCGGAATCGCGCCCGCGCCCGGGACGACGTCGCCGCCGCCCCCGACGGCCGCCGCCGCCGCCGCCGCGCGGAGCGAGACGGCGTAGGCGGCGAGCACGGCGGCGCAGAGGATCGACATCGCGACGAGGACGACCCAGAAAACCAGGGCCAGGTCCGCCCCCCGCCAGCGGATCAAGCGGTACGGCAGCAGCGCCCACATCTGCGGGGACACGAGCACCGCCTGCGGCGTCGGAATCCAGACGTGGTTCGCCCGGACCGCGAAGTCGAAGAAAAACCACGCCTGTACGAGCGACGCGGCCGGCGTCGTGATCGCGAGCCCGATCGCCCAACGGCGAAGTCGGGGGCGACTCATCCGCGACGCGAGGCGGGCGAGGTATCCGAACGCGCCCGCGCTGCCGCCCGCCGCGAGCAGGGCGAGCAGGAACATCGCCTGCCGCCCGTAAAGCACCACGTTCGCCGGCAACGTCAGGAGGAGGGCGGCTAACAAAGCCGGCAGCCCGGCGGCCTGCGACACGGCGGCCGCGCGGATCAGCGTCGGCAGGACGCGGTCGGCGCGCGAGCCGCCGCGGGCTTCGGGAGTCCCGAGCAGCCACAGGCCCGTCGCGCCCAGCAGGTGCGGCACGAGCCAGAGCGTCATCGCGATCGTGCGCGACGCGAGGCCGACGCCCGCGAGTTTCAGCCCCGTATCCGCCGCCATCCCCGCGCCGCCGAGCAGCACCAGCCAGCACCCGAGGCTCAACCGCCGGACCCACCGGGGCGACGACATCGACAGCGGCGCCCCGCCGCGGCGGAGCATCGCCGCGTGCCGGTGGAGCGACGCCGCCACCGGCTCGCCGCACTCGGGGCACCGCCCGTCGCGCGGGAGGCTGCGTACGTTGTACTCGCACCGCGCGCAGGGGACGTCCGCGTCCACCGCGCGCATGTCGGCCGCCGTCTCGGTCACGCCCGCAGTCTAACAGGCCGCCACGCGGCGCGTCGCAGTTTTGAGTGACTCTTCGATGAGGCGGCACGACGACCGCGCCGCCCGTGCCGCGCGTTCGGCCGTCCCCGATCCTCGGCCCGGCCGATGTCGCGGCCCGGCGGATTCCACCGGGCGACTCTCGTGCCGCCGCCCGGCCGCCGCCGGCTCGCCCGGCTTCGCAGCATCCTCCCGCTTCCCGGTCATCACACGCTCGTTGTCGATTGCAATTAATTGCTCGAATGCCGTGTTGAGGGGCGATCGGGACGATGTCGTTGAACTGGGATGTGCACGTCTTGCCGTCGCCCGCCGGGACAAGCGGCACCCCAGCAGATCGCTCCCCGGAGGCGCCGACCACCGCGGTCAGGCGGAACCGGCTCGCACGATCGCGTCGGCCGGCGGGGCGTATGCGGGGCCGGTCGGGACGGGGGCGGCGGCGGCGGCGTCGGCCGCCAGCGCGACGCGTCTCGCCTCGCGGACGAGGGCCTCGAACAGGCGGCGCTGCTCCGGCACTTGGGGCAGGTACTCCGGGTGCCACTGCACGCCGATCACGAACGGCAGCGACTCGTGCTCGATCGCCTGCACGATGCCGTTGCGGTCGGCGGCGGCGACGCGCAGGCCGCGACCGAGGCGGTGGATCGCCTGGCGGTGCAGCGCGTTGACGCGGTCGGGGTGGCGGCCGAGCACGCCGGCGAGGCGGCTGCCCTCGGTCACCACGACCTGCTTGCGCGGCAGGATCGTGCGGACCTCCGCGTCCTCCACGTACAGCCCGTGCAGCGCCTGGTGGAGCGTGCCGCCGAAGTAGACGTTGAGTAACTGCTCGCCGCGGCAGATGCCCAGCACGGGCAGCCCGCGCTTCACGGCGCCGTCGATCATCCGCATCTCCAGGCGGTCACGCGCCGCGTCGCCGCGGCGGTGGTGGGCGCCGCTCTGGCCGGCAAGCTTGCGGGCGGCCCACGTCAGCGGGAACAGCAGCAGCTCGAACAGGAACAACGGCAGCGGCAGGCGGAAGCGGCGCTCCCTGGCGACGATCGGCGTGGGGTCCTGGCCGTAGAGGTTCGGGTCGACGTCCGCGCCGCCGCCGATGATCAGGCCGTCGAAGTTGTGGATCCGGCGCGGGTGCTTGGGCGTGACGCGGACGGCGTGCCCGCCGGCGAAGTAGACGGCGAGGCGGATGAACGCCCACGCCGCGCCGCCGCCCTCGTCGGGCCCGGTCACGCCGATGATGGGCCGGTCGTCCGTCGTCATCCTGCCGCCGCCGCCGCCGCCGCCGCGCCGTCGGCGGGGCGCCGCGCCTCGCTCGTCGCCTCGACGCGCCACGCGCGGCGAGACCCAAGTAGCGCGACCCGCCTCCCCCGCCGGGCGCGCCCGCGATCGCCGGCCCCGTCGCGCGCGGTTCCGCCGCGGCAACTCCACGGGAACGGTCGTCGCCGCGCGCCATCGGCGGTGCGACGCGTGGCGCGCGGCTCGTCGCCTGACGCGTCGGCGCGGCCGCAAGGCCGAGGGCGGGAACGGCCGCGATGGCATGCGGTCGATGAGTTGCTCCACGGGCGTGTCCCGGACGTTAGACGTGCGGCTCCCGCGCGCCCGCGCGGCGGCGATGTGGCCGCCGAGCACCTCGGGCCAGCGGTCGAAGAACGGCTTGAGCGAGCGGGAGTCGGCGTCGAGGTAGTCGTGCGACATCGCCGCGAGTTTCAGCGGGTCGGTCGCGGAGCGGCTCGACGTCGACCCAGCGGTTCCACTCCTTCGCCAGCGTCCACTCCGGCTCGTCGACCATGCAGTTGGGCAGCCGGTAGTGGTAGCTCGGCCGGGCACACGAGGTGGCGGTCCTGCACGCGGCTCATCACGCGGTCGGCGTCGAGGTGCGCGGAGGATCGGCAGCATGTCGAGCGGGCGGTTGCGCGTCGGGTTGTGCGCCGAGGTAGTCATCGATCAGCCGGTGCCGCGACGGCGGGTAGTCGTCGCGCGGCAGGAGGCGGACGTACGCGTCAGGGAACGGGTTGATGTACGGCACGACCCGCCGCGTGAAGTCGACCTCCGCCTCCTGCCGCAGCCACGGCTGCATCAGCAGGAACGCGCAGCACGTCGCGGAGGTGGCGCGGGTCGTCCGTCGCGATCTCCGGGTTGACGTGCATGCCGAACGCGTACAGGACCGACGCCCGCGTGCCCTTCGCGCCGGCGTCGAGCAGCAGGCGGCGGGCTCGTCGAGCGGCTCGAGCTCGGTGATCGGGATCGGCGGCGCTGATCTCGGTCGGCACGACCGACCCAACCACGCCGAGCAGCACGTCCTCGAGCCACGCGTGCGGAGCTTCTGCAGGTTCAGCCCGAGGCTGCGGAGCGTCTGCTCGTACTTCTTGTCCTTCAGGACCGACGTGTCTATCACGACGTCGAAGCGGCCGTAGCGGGTGTGGACCTCGTGGCAGAACGTGCTGCGGATCACGTGGTCGCCGCCGAAGACCCGGCGGACGAGGATCGCCGACTTCTGGACGTCGAGCCCGCTGTACTCCAGCTCGAACCCCGCCTTGCACCTCGCCCCGGGCGTTGTGGACCTGCGGCGGCAGGCTGAACTTCGTCTCGACCGTCCCGAGCGTGCCGGGCATCGTAGTTGCTCCTGTTCGGCCGGTTGGCGGCCAATGGAAAACAGTTACCCGCTAAAGCTCGGTTCTGGCAAGGTGGAAAAGCCCGCGGGTCGTGACGGCGCGCGCCCCGCGCGGCGGGCTCCGTGTCGCCCCGCCCGAAGGGCACGCCGCCGGTGGTTCGGACGCGCGCACAGTTTCGATTCGACCGGCAGCGCGCCGCGACCGGCGGTCTCACGTTTCGCACGCGGAAGTAACGTGGCCACGCCTGCTGTCGCGTTCGACGTGCCGCGCGGCGCGCGGGCGTTCTCGGCGTTCCGCGGGACCGGCCTGGCCGATATACTGACGCGTCAAGGAAACCGCTGCCGATGTCTACGAATTCGAACACCTTCGTCGTCATGCCCGTCGAAAGCCTCGAGTCGCGCACGCTGTTCGCCGCCACGCCGGCGCCGAACTTCACGGCGATGCTGTCGGCGGTGCAGGAGGTGAGCGCTGGGGGCCTGCGGGCCGTCGAGCAGGACGCGTCGTGCGACGCGCGGATCGCAGAGCCGCGAGGCGCTGGCGGCCGCGGTGGAAAACGGCAAGACGCTCCTCGCCGCCGACAAGGCCGCCATCGCCGCCCACCGCGGCGACCGCGCGCCCTCGCCGCCGACCGGCAGAAGCTCGCGGCCGACCGGGCGCAGGTCAGGACCGACACGCGCGCCGCGCGCGCAGCTGTTGCTGGACCAGCCGCGAGTGCCGCACGACGAGCCGGACCAACACCGCCTCGCTCCGCGCGGCCAACGCGGACCTGCGGAGCGGGCTGCGGTCGGCGTCGCCCGAGGAACGCGGCGGCCGTGCAGCGACTGCTGGCGACGTGGCAGGACCTCGCGGCCGACAGCGGCGTGACGAGCGCCCGACCTCGACGCGTTCGCCGACGACCTCCGCGCCGCCGCCGCCGTCGCCACGCAGCCGAGCGAGGCGACCGTCGACCAACTCCGTGCGAGCGTCGTCGCCGCGGCCCTCGACGGCACGATCTCGCCCGAGGAGACCGCCGCCATCACCGCCGACTCCCGCCAGGTCTTCTCCAGCGCGAACATCCCCGACGACCAGGCCACCGCCCTCATCGAGGACACGCAGTTGATCCTCGACAAAATGCAGCTCACCGACGCGCGCAGTTCGCGATCGTCGTCGCCGACCTCCAGGCCGTGTATGCCGCGTTCGCCGAGCCGGCGTAACGGGGTTCCTGTCATCTTAAGCGCGCAGCGAAGGGATCTCGCGCAGGTCTTGGCCAGGCCAGCGCGAGATCCTTCGCGGCGTTCAGGATGACGTGCGCGCGGGTGACGCTACTGGGTGAGACAAACCGTTCTAGTCCGCATCTTTCAGCCGGTCCTCGACGAGCTGTCGCCAGTAGTCGTACCCCTCGCGGCTGCCGAAGACGCGCAGGTCCGGGCATGGGCGATCGCCTCGAACAGGGCCTGCGCCTCGCGCCAGCGGCCGCACTCGGCGGCCCACTTCGCGTAGCCGCTGCGGTGCCAGTCGTGGTCGGGGAACAGCGCGAGGTACGGCTCGTACACCGCGCGGATGTCGTCCCACACCTCCGGCTGCGCGAGGTACGCCCGGCGGTCGGCCTGCTGGGCGGCGACGCCGAGTGTGCCTCGGCGACGACGAACGGGATGCGGCCGTAGAAGTTCCGCCCGTCGAGACACTCGCGGCCGAACCGCATCAGGTCGCCCGGGGTGCCGAGGGCGTCGGGCGAGAGGAACTCCAGCTTCCGCATGCACGCGTCGTAGTTGTCGGGGTTCGCCTCGATCGCCCGGCGGAACCACGCCTCCATCTCCTCGGCGTCGCCGCCGGCGGCCAATTCGACGCCGATCATGATCGTCGCCGCGCGGGCGTCGGTGGGATCGAACGCCCCACGCCCGCCGCAGCATCGCGCGGAGCGCGCTCCAGCGGCTCGAGCGGCTCGCCGGCGAACAGGGGCTGGAGGCCGTCGGCCGGCGGCGGGGCGGCGGCGCTACCGCGCCCGCGCCGGGCTCGAAGGCTGGGTCGTTCGCGAGCTTGGCGAGGCACTCGCCGGCGAACAGCAGCGGCTCGGGCTTGCCCGGCAGCGCGCGATCGAGCGCGCCTGCACGTCGTCGTACGCCCGGCGGCGCTCGCCCGACGCGCCAGGACCTCGTACGCCAGCCGGGCCACGGCCTGCACGTTCGACGGCCGCACGCCCGGCTCCCGCGCCGCCGCCGGCAGCAGCGCCAGCGCCTCGCGCACCGTCGCGCCCCCGGCGCCGGCCGACCGCGTGGCGGCGCCGCGGACGAGCGCGAAGCACTTGCGCACCGCCGGGTAGCGCGACGCCCGCATTCCGTCGGCCGCCGCCCGGTACAGGCGGGTGACGCGCATGGCGTCGGCGTCGCCGGCCTCCTCCATCGCGCGGGCGTAGCAGTAGAGCACGAGCGGGTCGTCGCACCCCGCGGCCACCGCCGCCTCGAACGGCGCCATGCGGGCGCGGTCGTCGGTCGGGCGGACGCGCGGGTCGATCGACGGCCGCGGGAAACGCCGCAGCGCCTCCTCGGCCGCGGCGTCCCACTTCGGGCTGCGCCGGCCCGCCGAGCGGTAGGCGGCGACGGCGGACTCGCGGTTCCAGTTCAAGTCGTTGTAGCGGTTCTCGTTCCGCGCCCGGGCCCGCAGGATGCGACCGGCGACGTCGAGGTGCGTCCGCGTCTCGGTGCTGAGGTCGCGCCGCGCAGCTGCCCGCTCGACGGCCGGCCACGCGTCGCCGGGCAGGTTCTTCAGCAGCGTCGCGGCCTGCTGGCGAACGCGGAAGTCGTCGTCGTCGAGGCGCGGCAGGAGTTCCGCCACTTTCACCGCCGGTGAAACGGGCGCCGGCGACGTCGCGGCGGCCGGCGCGGCGACGTCGGCGGCCGCGCCCGCGCCGGCCGCGCAAAGCACGACGGCGCACGCCAGGAGCAGGATGAGCGGGGGATGGGGAAGGGTCACGAAGGCTCGCATGTCATCGACCGACCGACCGGTGCGGCACGCGACGCCGCCGCACGCCCGTCCGGGTGGGTATTGGACCGCAACGCCCGCGCCCCGTAAACTGCCGGGACGTCGGCGCGGGGGCCCGCCCCCCCCCCCACCCACCCCAGGCCCCCCCCATCAACCCCCCCGCGTTGCCGCCCCAACAGGCGCACTTACCCGCCGGGCAATTGACAGTCGGCGCGTTACGCCGACAGAAAAACCTAGAGGGCCCCCGGGGCCGGGTCGGGGACAAGAGCGCCGTACCTCGCGC
>JAUJNJ010000094.1:0-11539 GCA_030448225.1 Phycisphaerae bacterium | reverse complement strand
AGGCGAAGTTCCCGGACGTCAAGTTCCTCGTCGGCGAGTTCCGCGACATGATCACCGTCGTCGTCCCGCGGGAGCGGATCGTCGACGTCTGCGCGTTCCTGCGCGACGACCCGACGCTCCGCTACGACATGCTGGCCGACATCAACGGCGTCGACTACCTCAATTATCCCGGCGCGTCCCACCGCTTCGGCGTGAACTACGGGCTGACGAGCCTGCCGAACAACAACCGCCTGTGGCTGAAGGTCTTCCTCGACCCCGAGCACCCGACCGAACCGGGCAGCGAGTACAACCAGTTTCGCGACGAGGAGATCGTCGAGAAGGGCGACGCCGGCCTCCGCCTCGAGAGCGTCACCGGCGTCTGGGCCGGCGCCGAGTGGATGGAGCGCGAGGTCTACGACATGTTCGGCATCGTCTTCCTCAACCACCCCGACCTCCGCCGCGTGCTGACCTGGAACGGCTACGGCAACTACCCGCTCCGCAAGGACTACCCCCTCCGCGGCGTCGGCGAGCGCGAGAACTACAAGATCGTGACGCGCGAAGGGGCGTAGTGGGGACGTGATGAGTGAGGAGTGATGCGTGAAGCATTGGAGGGAGGTCCGGCGTGACCTTCGAGCAGTGGGAGAACGAGGTTCCGACATCGATCCAGGCCGACCCGCTGTGGAAGGTGGAAGCCTACCGGCTGTCGCTGTTCCTCTCCGATCTCGCGTGGCTCGATGTGACGAAACTGGCGGCAGATCCCAGGACGCTGGGGATCTGCGACCAACTCTATCGCGCCGTCGGAAAGATAAGCTCCAACATCTCCGAAGGTTACTCGCGCGGCACCTGTGAAGCCCGAGGTCTGTACTATGCATACGCGGCAGGGGCGACCCGCGAGGCACGCGACTGGTACTTCAAGGGCCGCCACATTTCCGGCTTCGCGGTTTCCAACCATCGAATCGAGTTATGTACCTCGATCATCCGTCTGACGCTCACACCGATTCGGCGAGAGCGTCAAGCGAGCCGCCGGATCTCCGCGAAGGAGCCGCGAGACTCGTAGCGCTTCACGCATCACTCCTCACTCGTCACGCGCATGTTTGAGCCCCTGACCCAGCGCCGCTACCTCATCCCCTTCAAGGCCGCACGGCTTCCCCAGCAGTTCACGGACGTGCTCGTGATCGGCGGCGGCGTCGCGGGGCTGCGCGCGGCGATCGCGGCGGCGGACGAGGGGGCGGAGGTCCTGATCCTCACGAAGGACACCGTCGACGAGTCCAATACGTGGTACGCGCAGGGCGGTATCGCGGCGGTCCTCCAGCCGCTCGACAGCTACAAGTCGCACGTCGACGACACGGAAAAGGGCGGGGCCGGGCTGTGCGATCATGAAGCGGTCGAGATGGTCATCAAGGAGGGGCCGCACCGCGTGCTCGAACTGCTCGAGTACGGCGCGCACTTCGACAAGGACGCCAGCAAGGCGCACGGCCTCGCGTTCACGCGCGAGGGCGGGCACTCGTTCGACCGGATCGTCCACGCGTACGGCGACGCGACCGGGAAGGAACTTGCGCAGACGCTCATCCGCACCGTCCGCGCCCGCGAGTCGATCCGCGTGTCGGAGCGCAGCTTCGCGATCGACCTCGTCACCGACGACGGCCGGTGCCTCGGCGTGCTGGCGCTGGTCGACGGGCAGATCCACCTCATCTGGGCGAAGCGCACGATCCTCGCCAGCGGCGGGGCGGGCCAGCTCTACCGCGAGTCGACCAACCCGAAGATCGCCACCGCCGACGGGCACGCGATGGCCTATCGCGCGGGCGCGGCGCTGCAGGACATGGAGATGGTGCAGTTCCACCCGACGACGCTCTACGTCGCCGGGAGCAGCCGCGCGCTCATCACCGAGGCCGTCCGCGGCGAGGGGGCGCACCTCGTCGATCGCAACGGCTACCGCTTCATGAAGGACTACCACGAGTCGGGCGAGCTCGCGCCGCGCGACGTGGTGAGCCGGGCGATCGTCGAGCAGATCCGCCGGACGCACTTCACGCACGTGTTCCTCGACGTCCGCCACCTGCCGAGCGTGGAGTTCCGCGAGCGCTTCCCGCAGCTCGCGCTGCTCGTCGACGGGTTCGAGATCGACGTGTCGCGGGACCTGATCCCGATCCACCCGGCGGCGCACTACATGATCGGCGGCGTCGACTGCGACCTCGACGGCCGCACGAGCCTGCCCGGGCTTTACGCCGTCGGCGAGGCGAGTTGCTCCGGGCTGCACGGCGCGAACCGCCTCGGGAGCAACTCGCTGCTGGAGGGGCTCGCGTTCGGCGCGCGGGCCGGCATCGACGCGGCCCGGGCGGCGCGGGCGGAGCAGAACTTCAAGTTCCCGCTGACGCTTCAGCACAAGATCGCGCCGTCGTTAAAGACGGAGCTCGACATCACCGACGTCAAGAGCAGCCTGCGGAGCGTGATGTGGCGCAACGTCGGCATCGAGCGACGGGGCGACCGGCTCGTCGAGACGCGCGAGATCATCGCGTTCTGGTGTCGCTACGTGATGGACAAGACGTTCGACCCCGCCGCGATCGGCGCGGGCGCCGCCGTCGCCGGCTGGGAACTGCAGAACATGCTGACCGCCTGCTTCCTCATCACCACCGCCGCCTACACCCGCACCGAGAGCCGCGGCGCCCACCACCGCATGGACTACGCCGCCCGCGACGACGCGCACTGGCGGCTTCACCTCCTCTGGCGCCGCCCGATGGAGACGCCGATCCCCGAGCCGATCGACTGAATTCGTTTGCCCCTCGCTTTGCCTCTCGCGTACGATATTCGCATGGTCATCATTCGCTTCCCAGACGCGGCCACCGAACGGCGCGCCCTCGGCTTCCTCGCGGGACGTTTCGCGTGCCGAAGCTGGTCTAACGCGGAGACCATGGTCCCGGCAGCGGCGCTGGCCGCGCTAGCCTTAGAGAACATCTCCTACACCGTTCAGGGGGCCGCCACGGATGGGCACCGCATACCGTCGGTACGAGTTCCTGCTCCCGCTACGGTTTAACGATGGTCGACCGATCCCCCATGAACTGGTCGGCGATGTGTTGATCCGACTTCGCGAGCAGGTCGGGGCGGTATCTTGGGAGCCGAAGGCAGTGGAGGGGATGTGGGAATCGGAAGGAACGACCTAGAGAGACGACCTGTCGCGCGTCTTCGTAGATGTCACTGATCTCCCGGAGCACCGGCAGTTCTTCCTGTCACTGAAAGAGCAACTGAAGCGTGACTTCCAGCAGCTTGAAATCTGGATGACGTCCTACCCGATCGACGTGATCTGACTTCTCCTGCCCTACACGCCCCCGCGCCCATCGGTTACAACTTTCGGTCCTATGGTGGACCTGAAGGACCTGCGCGAGAACCCCGACCGCTACCGCGACGCCGCCCGGCTGAAGCGGGTCGACGTCGACGTCGACCGCCTGCTCGCGCTCGACGCGCAGCGCCGTGCGCTGGAGGCCCCCCGCCAGCCGAACACCCCCGAGAAGAAAACCGCCGGCCACCACATCAGGCAACACGCGGGTGGCCGTCAAAAAACTCCCCCCCACCAGCACGCCCCGCTCCAGGCGGAGATGGCAAAGCTCCAGGCCCGGCCGACCGAACTCAAGGCGCAGGAGGCGGCGCTGGAGGCCCAGGTCGCCGTGCTGTCGCCGCAGATCGACGACCTGCTGTATCGTGCCGCCCAGCCCGCGGACCCCGAAGTGCCGGTCGGGAAGGACGACGCTGAGAATGTCGAGGTGAAGAAGTGGGGGACGGTGCGGCAGTTCGAGTTCGCGCCGAAGGACCACATCACGCTCGGCAAGGATCTCGGCCTCGTCGACTTCGAGCGCGGCGTGAAGCTGGCCGGCTCGCGCAGCTACTTCCTGATCGGCGACGGCGCGCTGCTCCACCAGGCCGTTCTGCGGTTCGCGCAAGACCTGATGATCGCGCGCGGCTTCGTCCCGATGCACGTCCCCGTGCTCGTGCGCGAGGGGGCGATGCTCGGCACCGGGTACTTCCCGCTCGGCCGCGAGCAGAGCTACGAGATGAGCAACGAGGACCCGCGCAAGTTCCTCGTCGGCACGTCCGAGGTGGCGCTCACCGCGTTCCACATGGACGAGACGCTCGACGCGAAGGACCTGCCCCGCAAGACCGTCGCGCTCAGCCCCTGCTTCCGGCGCGAGGCCGGCACCTACGGCAAGGACACGGCCGGCCTGTACCGCATCCACCAGTTCGACAAGGTCGAGCAGGTCGTCGTCTGCCGCAACGACGTGGAGGAGTCCAAGCGCTGGCACGGTGAGATCCTGAAGAACGCCGAGGACGTGCTCCAGCGGCTGAACCTCCCGTACCGCGTCGTGATGGTCTGCACCGGCGACCTCGGGCAGGGGCAGGCCGCCAAGTACGACATCGAAACGTGGATGCCGTCGCGCAACAGCTTCGGCGAGACACACTCGGCCAGCCGGTTCTACGACTTCCAGGCCCGTCGGCTCAACCTGCGGTACCGCGACGAGGACGGGAAGCTGAAGTTCTGCCACACGCTCAACAACACGGTGATCGCCAGCCCCCGCGTGCTGATCCCGATCCTCGAGCTTTACCAGAACGCCGACGGCACCGTCACGATCCCCGAGGCCCTGCGGCCCTACATGGGCGGGCGGGAGCGCATCGGGCGTTAACGGCGGGATGGTAGCCTAAGCGCCGTCGTCGGTGTCGCGTCCGTCGCACCGAGTCGTCCAGCGAAAGGGGTGGTCCATGACAACGTCCAGCCGCGCACGTTTACTCACACTCGCCGTCGGCGGCGCCTCCGCCATCGGGCTCGGCGTCGCCTGGGCTCAGGCGCAGCAGCCCGCGCCGCCGCCGCCGCCGGTCGAGCGGCCCTCCACGCGGCCGTTGACGCAGCCCGCGGGCGGCGACCCGCCGCAGGTCATCATCGTCGCGCCCGACGTGGCGGGGCGGTGGGGCACGTCGAGCGGCACGTTCGCCCGATCGTCGCGTTACCCGTTCGACCCGCCGTACGGCTACGGCCACCGCCAGCCGGAGCCGTTCGCGCCGGGCGACGTGGCGCAGCGGGCCTCGTGCGTGCTGCAGATCGACTCGTCGACCGGCCGCGAGTCCGGCCAGCCGGCGGGGATCGACCCGAACACCGTCGTCGGCCTGCTCAACTCCAGCGCCGTGATCGACGCGGCCGTCCGCCAGGTGCTGAAGCTCGACCCGGAACGGCAGCGGCAGTCGGTCGCGCTCACGGCCCACGCGACGGGGCCGCGCTTCGCGCACGTCGAGGTCTGGCTGCGAAAGGGAGGCGACCTCAAGCCCGACGCCGCCGACGCGCTGATGAAGGCCGCGGTCGAGCGGCTGCGGGCGGCGGTGGCGGAGTCGGTGCGGGTCCAGCAGCGATCGTACGACCAGCGCCGCGCCGCGCTCGAGGCGGAACTGACCGACGCCCGCGCGAAGCTGGCCGAGAACCAGCGCAAGGTCCGCGAGTACGGGCGGGTCACCGCCACGATGGGCATGGGCGGCTTCGGCGACGTGTCGGGCGCGCTGGGGAACCTGCTCCAGCAGCGTCACCAGGCCGAGGCGGAACTGTCCCGCCTGCGCGCCCGGCTGAAGGCGATCGAGCCGGAGGCGGCCTCGCCGCTGACCGACGAGCTGGCCGAGATCGTCCGCCTCCGCCAGCAGCAGCTCGAGGAGACGCGCAAGCTCGCCGAGAAGAACGCCGTCGAAGCGCGACGTGACCGAACACGAGCTGAAGGTCGCCGAGGCCAAGGCGCAGCTCGCCGCCCAGCGTCGCGCGGCGACGACGGCCGGCGAACCGGGCCGCCGGTCGTATTCGGCGCGGAAACGTCGAACCTGCGGGCCCAGCTGGCGGAGTCCGAGACGCGTTTCCAGACCCTCGTGGGTCAGATCGGCAAGCTCGAGGACAAGTCGTTCCAGGCGGCGCGGCCGAGCAGTACCCGGAACTTCAGCAGGAGAGCAATCGCCTCCGCAACCAGGTGTCCGAGCTGACGAACCGGATGGAGAGCTTCCGCCGGACGAGCCAGGCGACTCGGACGTGCGGATCACGATCCTCGACGGCACGCCGGACGACGCGGCCGGGCGACGCGTCCGGCGAGAATCGCTGATCGCCGCTTCAGCCGCGCGCCCTGCGGACGATCGCGTGTGCTGCGGCCGGACGGCGTGCTCCACCTGCGGACAACCGCGGCCCGCGTGACTTGTGCGTGCGAAGCAAACTGCCCAACCCCGCGACTTCCTCGGCCCGATCGTCCGCCACCGCCCGACGTCGCTCCTGCTCCTGCTCATGGCGGGCCTGCAGGTGGGGCTCGTGGCGGTCGACGCGCAGGGTTGGCCCTGCCCGTTCCTCCACGCCACCGGGTGGCCGTGCCCCCGGGTGCGGCCTCACCCGGGCGACCGCGCCGCAGCTGGTGCGCGGCGACGTGCGGGAATCGCTGCGCGTCCACGCGGCTGGCGCGCTCGCCCTCGCCGGCAGCCCTCGCGTTCGGCGTCGGCGGCGCGCCGGCCGGGCTTCGGATGCGTTACGCGGCCGCCGTCGCGCGGTTCGAGCGGCGCGCAACGCGCCGGCCGTGTTGCTAACGCTGCTATTGGTTTACTACGCGTGGCGGCTCGTGTACTTTCGCGCCCGACCTTGCCCGGCTGGCGGGGGCTGATTCATCCTCGGCGTCGCCGCGCTCTGCAGCAAGGAAGGAACTCATGGGCGGCATCCTCGGCATCCTCGCGTTGATCGCGGGCATCGGGTCGATCGTCTGCTGGATCATCATCCTGATCGAGATGTTCAAGCGCGAGAACGTCCTGCTCGCCATCCTCGGCATCATCTACGGCATCTGGGCCTTCATCTGGGGCTGGATGAACCTCGACAAGCACGGCAAGCGGCAGATCATGCAGATCTGGACCGCCTGCATCATCGCCGGCATCATCCTGAACGTCATGGCCGGCGCGTAGGGCCCGGCGTGACAGCTTGCAATGAGCGACGGCCGCGAACACCGACGCGACGGCCCGCGCCCGCAAAGGCGCCCAGGCCGTCGCCGTCCTGCTGCGGCGTCGCCGCACGCTCGACCCGTGAGTTGCAGAGTCTCTTTCGCCGGCAGCTTGGAGGAGGTCGCGCGCTTCGCCATGCGGACGCACCGGGGCATCGTGCTCGGTCGCGACGCCGCCGGGGGCTGAGTGGTCGATGACAAGTACTACGGCGGGTCCACTCGTAGTTGCGACGCCCGCGTCGCGGTTGCGGCGCCGCCGCAAGGCGCCCCGGGGCGGGAGACTCGCCGCCGCGCGTCGGCCGCGACGCAGGCGTCGCACACTACGCGCCAGGCGAAGCGTCATCGACCGCTAGAGACGTGCGAACCTCACCAACTCCGCGGCCACGCGCTCCGCGCCGTCGCAGCGCATCCGCCGGGGCGGGGGCGGTTGCGACATCAGCGCGCGGAGCGGGCCGGCCCAGTCGCCGGCGGCGAAGGCGGCGCGGTCGATCTCGCGCATGCGCAGGTACGCCGGCGCCTCGGCCTCGGCCACGTCGTCCTCGCGGAAGCCGGTGCGGCGGGGCCACAGCAGCCGCGCGCCGGCGACGATGCAGTCGCTGACGATGCCGTAGCCGATCTTCGACACGACGACCTCGCTCGCCGCCACGAGGTCGGCGAAGTCGGGGGGTGCCGCCGACGGCGCGGACGCCGCCGCCATCGCCACGCCAATCGGTATCACGTTCGGCGGCAGCGCGCCGGCCGGTCGCTCGCCGGGCAGGAGGAACAGGAAGTCGGCCGCGCCGGTCGCGGCGGCGCACAACGACGCCGCCGACACGCCGCCGCGCATCCCCACGAGCACCCGCGCCCGCCCGTCCGCCGGCGGCACGCCGATCGCGCGGAGCACCTCGCCGGGGTCGCGCGTGCTCCGGCCGGCCACGAGCGGCACCTCGATCCGGCGGCGGAACGCGTCGCCCACCTCCGCCAGCGGCAGTTTCAGCACGACCGCCATGTTCGCGTAGCCGCGCCGCATTCGTTCGCGCACGGCGGCATACGCCGGCTCGCCGCCCAGCAGCGGGTCGCAGATCCAGTCCCACGAGAAGTTGCTGACCGCCGCGCACGGCACGCCCGTCGCGGCCGCCACGTCGCCGGCCAGGAACGGCACGTCGGCCGCGATCACGTCCGGCCGAATTCGACCGACCGCCCGCACCTCGTCCGCGACGATCGCGTCGGCCCGCGCGACGAGATCACTCAGCCGTCGCAGCGTGCCCGCCGGGTCGATCGTCAGCGGCCCGTCCTCCGCCATCCCGGCGTCGATCTCGCACGGCTCGACTCGCCCCGGTGGCAGCGGCTCGAACAGCCGCGCCGGCGCCGCCGTCCGCACCGTCACCTCCGCGTGCGGCCAGGCGGTCAGCAGCGCCCGGATCACCTGCCCCGACCGCCGGGCGTGCCCGAAGCCGTGGCCGCTGACGTAGTAGAGGAGGCGCAGGGGCATCGCGGTGAAGGTACCCGAGCGGCGCGCCTCCGCGAACGCCGTCTCACACCGTTTCGCTTCGCTTGGACTGAGGTAGCGGTCGGCGCGGTCGGTGCCGGAAGTGCTTCCGGTTCAACGTCAGCAGGATGCGGCTGGACTGCGTCGCGAACGCCAGCACGTCGTCGTCCGCCATGGCCTGCCCGCCATGGTCGGTCTCCTGAAGGGTCAGGACGTCGTGGCCCAGACTTCGCAGGCGCAGGACGACCTGCAAGGGGAAGTTCTCGTTCGCGTAGAGCGCCGCCATGCCTACGCCGCCTCGTTATCGCGGATATCGGCTTCGATCTCGTCGCGGTACGTCCGGACGTACGACCAGGCGTTCGCAAGGTCCCTGCTCGCAGGGTGGGATACGCGAGCAGGAGGTCGGCCTCGCTCGTGCCGAGACGCCGGGCTTGTTCCAGCACCCAGACGGGGATGCGCGTCCGGAGGATGCGCGCCTCGCCGCCACAGATGCTGGCGTGCGATTCGACGCCGGGGTGAGTGTCGCCCAAGTCCTGGACGACCCATTGCAGAAGGCGCGTTTCCGCCGGCGACATGGCGGCTAATCGTTCGTGCGCCTGATCGAGGATGCTCGACATGATTCCCATTCTAATCGCGAACGTGGGTCCGCGGTGAATTCAGTCCCATTCCTTGCCGTTCTTCCGCGTGCCGCACAATGCCACTTTGATGCCCAGCGCGTCGGCCATGGCGGCCTTGGCGAGCAGGGCGCGGTCGGCGTCGGCGGCGGAGTGCGCGTAGGCCACCTGCACGTGGTTGGCCTTGTGGCGGGCCATCATCTGATCGCGCGTCACGCCNCAACGCGCCGGCGAAGAACCCGGCGCCGCGGTACGTCCGAGCCGACAGCGCATCGAGCATAGCCGCGATAAACCTTCGGGCGAAGGGATGGAAGCGATTCGGCGCGATCTCGAACGTGTGCTTGTACGTCGCGAACCGGAGCCCGGCCACCAGGTCAGCGTAGTGAATCGTCCGCCCTTCCCGCGCGGCTGCGGCGATGCGATTCTCCATCTCGACGAGCGCGGTGGCGTTGACGTCAATGTCGACGTACGGGAACTTCAGACGCCCCAAACCCTCGATGACGCGCTCGTATTCGGTGGGTGCAGCCATGTTTCTCTCCTGGCGATATTAATGCGCCTTGCCACCACACGGCTAATCAAAACCTTCAGCGTGATGCCGGTCAGTCCCATTCCTTGCCGTTCTTCCGCGTGCCGCACAATGCTACCTTGATGCCCAGCGCGTCGGCCATAGCGGCCTTGGCGAGCAGGGCGCGGTCGGCATCGGCGGCTGAATGCGCGTAGGCGACCTGCACGTGGTTGGCCTTGTGGCGGGCCATCATCTGATCGCGCGTCACGCCGTAGGTGACGGCGTGCATGATCGGCCACTGCGGGGTGGTGGCGTCCCAGCGGCGGCGCGTCTCGGCCTCGGGCAGCGCCACGACGCCGGCCCGGCCGAGGTCCATGCGCAGCGCGCCGCCCTCGACGTACACCCGGCTCCAGACGATCTCGCCCGGCCGGCTGATCCCCTTGAGCGTGCCGCCGCCGAGGCGGAAGTACATCGCCGGCTGCCGCTCGCTGCTCGCGCCGCCCCAGCCGCCCTCGAAGTGCGCGGGCGGCGCCGAGCCGCTGATGAGGAACACCCACACGTAGTCCGCCACCGTGCCGCTGCGGTCGACGTCGCCCCAGCGCAAATCGTGCAGCGTGTTCTCCACCGGCTGGCCCATCGCCCGGTGCACGCGGTAAGTCATCAGCCCGTCGAGCCCCGCGCACTCGTCCACCTCGTTGAAGTGCGGCAGCGGCTCGTTCTCGTACAGCACCCGGCTCCCGTCGCGCGAGCGCACCGGCGGGCGGTCGGCGTTATTGAGCATCCCCTCGACGAGGTCGGACGCGGGGAGCAAATCCTTCAACCCCTGCTGGTACTGAATGCCGATCGTGTCGCACCCGAAGTCGTCCGCGATCCGCAGGGCCGCGACGTACGTCTTGCACTGCTGAAGGATCTGGTCGTCGGTGAGATCGGTCGCGTCATCGGGGCCGGTGCGGAAGGTCATGCCGCGGTCTTCCATCCACCGTCGGACGGCCAGCGCCTCGTCATCTGCCACCTGCGTCGTCTCGTAGTAGAGGGCGGACTGGCTGAGGCGTTCCTTGAACACGCCGAGCGGGTTGAGCAGGGCGTCGGGGATGATCGCGTTGAACATCCCCATGCACCCTTCGTCGAACACGCCCATGATCGCCTTGTCGGCGCGGAGTTGATCCGCCAGCGCCCGGCCGAGGCGCAACTCGCGGGCCGGCACCTCGACCTCCTTCCACCGCGTAACGTGCGGCGTCTCGTGGCGGGCCGTGCCCTTCTTCAGCCAGCGGCGGAGGTAGTCGGCGAAGTAGTCGTCGCGGAAGTCCTCGCTCCAGATCGTCGAGTAGGCGACGCCCGCCTTCGTGAGCGACCCGTTGAGGTTGAGCATCCCCACGAGGCCCGGCCACGTGCCCGACCAGTTGGCGGCCGTGAGGATCGGGCCGCGGTGGCTCATCAACCCGTGCAGGACGTGGTGCGAGTACTGCCAGACCGACTCGGCGACGATGATCGGCGCGTCGGGGTCGACGCCGTCACGGAAGACTTGCATCCCCTCCTTCTGCGACCCGATGAAGCCGTGCCCGTCGCGCTCCTTGTACGGGTGGGCGCGGACGAGGTCGTAGCCGAGCGCGCCGACCGCGCGCGTGAGGCCGGCCTCCATCTTCGTCTGCTCGGGCCAGCACTGCTGGTTCGCCGTGGGGCGGAGGTCGCCGTTGGCGATGAGCTGGACCGACTTTTTCGGCAGCTTCGGCCGCCGGGCCGGCTCGGGTAGGACGTAGTCGGGCATCAGACGTTCCGTTGGTTTCGCGTGCAAACCGGTCACGGGGCAGAAAAGGGGCCGTGCCTCGCCCGCGGCGGCGGGCCGGGCGGTATACTAGCCGCACCGCAGCGGGGCGGAAACGGTCGGGAGCGTTGCGTCGTCCCGCCTCGTTCGTCCGCATGTTCAACGACCGTCGACCCGTCGCGCCGACGACGAAACCGGGTCTCTCCGCCGCGCCCGCGGCCGAAACGAATT
>JAUJNJ010000093.1 GCA_030448225.1 Phycisphaerae bacterium | reverse complement strand
CTGAGCGTTGGCTAGTGGGGTGGCGGTGTTGTTGAGGAGGACGGGGTTAAAGCCGAGGTAACCGTCCTCATCGCGCGGGGCGGGCGCGGTCGGCGTGGCCGGGGTCATCTCGCCGCTCTCGAGCGACTGGAGGCCGACGCCGACCGGCAGCGTGATCGCGTCGCGGTCGGCGACGCGGTCGAGGTAGACCGCGGACGGCACCAGCGCGCCGACGGGGTTGGGGATCTGGCGGACGAGCAGCGCGTTGACGCGGTCGGTCGCGGGGTCGAGGTAGAACAGCACCCCGGTCGTGCGCTGCGCGCCGATCGCCTCGGCGCGGGCCTGCCCCAAGACGGCCGACAGCACGTTGGCGCCGGCGTCGATGCTCCGCCCGCCGGTGAGGGCGCGGAAGCTCGGCACGGCGATCAGGATGATCAGCGAGATAATCGCGATCACGACCAGCAGCTCGATCAGCGTGAACCCGCCGCGGCGGCGGCGGCGGCCGGCTGTCGGGCGGCTGGCGTGATCCGGGGTTGGCGTCGTCGTCGGGTCGGTCATGGCGGCGTCAATCGGAACGAGCAGGTTGTCGTCGCCCTTGGCCAGGCTGCCGTCCGGCCCGGCCGAGGCGAAGAACGGGCGGCCGTCCGGGCGCGCAGCGCGGAGGTTCTGGTCGGCGGCGGTGGGCGTGTAGGCGACGGGCGCGATGACGTTCGTCAGCCGCTGGCGGGGACGAACACGATCGGGTTGCCCCAGGCGTCGAGCGGCAGGCAGCGCGCTCGTCGATCGCGGTGGACTCCGGGTCGTCGGTCGTCCACTTCTGCGTGGCCCGCGGCGGCAGCTTGGCGACGGCGGCGTTGTTGGCCGGGATCGTCATCAGGACGTACATCGCCAGGTTCGTGTTCTTCACGATGTCGGCGTCGAGGAAGGGCGCCTCCTCGGTGAACGGCGGGGGCACGGGCACGGCGACGCCGGGGCGGGACTGGCCGAGTTGCTGTCGCGGTACGTCGCGCCAGAAGTCGCCGAAGTTGCCCGCTGCGCGGGTAGCTGGCCGGCTTGGCGATGCGGTTGCCGTCCCACCAGACGGCGGGCGGCTGGCGGGTGAGGCCGTCAGCGCTGTTGAGCTCGGCGAGCATCGCCTTGCAACTGTCGAGCGTGACCTTCGTCGACTTGCCGCTCGGGTCGAGCCGCACGAACGCGACGCTGGCGATCGCCAGCACGGCGATGATCCCGACCACCACGCGAGGATCTCGACGAGCGAGAACTCCGCCCCGCCGTGACGGCGGGGCGACCGGCCGGCGCGTGGGCCGGGAGGCGTCGGGGGTGTGGAAGCGGCCGGGGAGGCCCCCGGGCGTCGGAACAGGGTTGGTGTCACGGGCTCTCCTTGATTTCCGCCGCCGTATTGTTCGCGCCGCTGTCCAGCGGGGAGGGGTGGGGAAGACGAGGATGGACAATGGAGGATGGAAGATGGAGGAAAACGAACAGCAGGGGGTCTCAGCTTATGGGCGTTGACGTCGACGCGGCGGGCAAGCCCGCGGGCCAAGAGCCTGTCCGAATCACCCGTGGCGGGCCCCTTCGGCCTGCGGCGAAACGCCGGATGTCGGATTATTCGGATGGGCACTAAACGGGGGAACTCACCACCGACGCGAAGGTGCCATTGGCCGCCCCACCGCTTTCCTCCACCCTCCACCCTCCACCCTTACTCCCGGGGACGATCGGTGCCGAGGACTTCGTAGCTGTAAACGTTGTCCTCGAGCGTCCGGTAACGGCCGTCGGGTCCGGCGGAGAAGAAGAACGGCAGGTCTTCCAGTGGCGGTGCCGATGGCCGGGTGCCGCGGGGCATGAAGACGATGTCGCGACCCCAGGCGTCGAGCAGGCCCTCGCCGGTGGGCGAGGGCCGGCGGGGCCGAAGATGCTGATCGGGCCGGCCTCGGTCCGCAGGGGCGCGGACGAGGTCGGCGTTGTTGGGCGCGGGCGCGCAGCAGGGCCTCGTCCAGCAGCAGCAGCGCGTCGTCGGACGGGGCCGTGGTGATCGGCAACCCCTCTCCCCCCCGCGCGCGGGACGGCCGGGGCGACGAACGGCGACACCGGCGGCAGCGTGCCGTGGCGGGCGACGTACTTCTGCATCAACTCGTTGAGCGTGAGCAACAGCGTCGTCGTCTGCCGGGCCGACGCCTGCCGCCGCACCGACCGCGCCAGGCTCGCCATCAGCCCGAGCACGATGATGAGCGTCGCGACGGTGACGAGCACCTCGACGAGCGGAACTCGCTGGGCGACCGGGCGTTACGTTGATTCGACCTCGAGGAAGAACGACCCACAGAATTGCGCAAATGACCCGGATGAAGATCGGGCATGGCGGAACGGCCCGCTCGGGGGCCTCCCTGCTCAAGCACGTCGTCCTCTGGATCAGCGTTGTACGAGCCGCGACCCTTCAGCCCGAGGAGCGACAGCGACGAGGGATCTCCAGTACAGATGACGCGTTCCTCCGCCTCGAGATGGGTCGGGTCGCTACCGTTCCTCGGGATGACACGCGACACGCGAACGTGATCAACCCAATCCGCAGAGATCTGCGTCATCAGCGGACCATCCATCACTTGCGGAAGTTCGTGACGTCGTCGGCCTTCTCGACGTCGGGGGGCGTCGAGCGCGGCGGCGTTGCCGCCGGCGTCAGGCTGGGGGCCGAAGATTCCGTCGGGCCCGGCGGACCAGAGGAGGTACGGGCCGGTGGCGGCGGGCGTCTCGTTCTGTTGATGACGCCGTCCGGCGCGCGGCGTCGGCGACGCCGTGTGCGTATCGCCGAGCAGGAGCCGGAACTGGAGAAGTTCGGGCGAGTACTTCTTCGGGTCGCTGGTGTCGGTCACAACGGGGTTGTGCGTCGGTTGTAACGCGGGCGGCCGGTGTCGGACGCGTATCTGGCGGCGCGCGGGATGTTCGGGTTACCGACGGCCGGGTAGTACAGGATCGGCATGCGGAAGCGATCGAGGATGACCGCCTTCAACGCGTTCCCCGGGGTAGGTCTGCTCCTGGGTCGATAGCGACGCCGAGCAACGCGTGATCGCCGATCTTGAACTTATCGATCGGGAGGTACGGCGGATATGGCCGGGAGTTGAGGTTGTCATCGGCGGTATTCATCACGCCGTCCGGGCCGGCGGTGCGGCGGTCGCGGAAGCCGGGCCAACGAGACCGTCCTGGATCGGACGATTGTGCCGGTGCCGGCGGTGTCGGTCGCGTTGGCGGGACCGACAGGGCCTGGCAGAGCAATTCGCGCGCCGGTGATGGGGTTGGGGAAGGCAGGGGGTGTCCGGTCCGGACGCGGCCCAGCCGGGGTTGAGCGGCGATCTGCGGGTAGTACCCGAAGTCGCCCTTGTAGGCGTCGAGCCGCGGTGGCGATCGACTGGAGGTCGGCGGCGCGCGGGTTCGCTCGCTGCTGCGGTAGCGCGGGAGATCATCGGCGAGAACAGGCCGATCAGCAGCACGATGATCCCGATCACCACGAGCAGCTCGACGAGCGTGAACGCGGCGGCGGCGGCGGCGGCACTGGGGCGGCGGCGGGCCGCGGGGTTACTTGAGCGGGCCGAAGTTGGTTTGGTCATCGATGGTTCCGTATTTCCGGTCCACGCCGGGGCCGATCAGGATGAACGAGTCTTTCTGCCGGGGCTGCCAGGTCATCGGGTCGGCATCGTTGCCGACGGACGGGTTGCGGAAGTACACCGTGGACGTCGTCGGCGAAGTCGGGGAAAGCGGGCGGCCGCAGGAGGGAATCCGCCCGCCGGATTCACATACGGCGTGACCCCGCTGTAGTTGTACGGGCCGGTGTTGTCAGCGGTTGCGGTCGTGTTCTCGGCCGTCCGCGGGTTGGGCCGGCCGACGCGCGCGGAGGTAGATGATCGGCATCGGGTCGGGGAACTTGTCGATGAACTCGGGGATGAACGTGTCCGTGCTGTTGTACCCGTGACTCTCGGACGTGATGGCCGGCTTGTCCCACGGCGCGCGCCTGGGTGTTGGTGCCGGGGGCGGCGTCCATGTACGCCGACACTGCTTGCGGGGCCGCTGGCGATCGGGTTGAGGCCGATCGGGCCGCCGCCGATCTTTGTCATGTCGAGGGTCGCTGCTGGCAGCGGCGCGCCGGCGGCACGCTGGAGCCCGCCGAGCATCGACAGGACCATGTTTTCCGTCGACGTGACATTGTTCGGTCCGTTATCGGCGGCGTGAGACCGTAGGTCTCACGCCGGTGTGAATCTCCGCGTTCGAGTAGATGCCGGGGTAGGCGTTGAAGTCCTGGCGGTACGTCGATCGCCTGGGCGAGGCTCTGCACCGCGGCCTGCGAGGCCGTGGCGTAGGTCCGCCGCCGGATGCCGCCGACGACCGGCAACAGGATGCCGAGCAGCAGCACGATGATCCCGATCACCACGAGCAACTCGACGAGCGTGAACCGGGTCGGACGCGGCGGGTTGGGGCTCATGGGTGTTCTCGCGTTGTAGGAGATCGGTGGTCGCCCATCACGCGGGGTCGCGGCAAGGGTCGCGAAATCGTTCCCGACCACACCGGATAGCCCCGGGCGGAGGCCCGCGCTCTTCCGATTCGCACCGGCGGGGCTTCCGCCGGCGGCTATCAGGTGCCGAGCGACGGTTGATCAAGTCCACGGACCGGTGCGCGCCCGCTCGGTCCTCGTCGCGCCGCCCTCCCTTGCGCGCGGCGAGGAGTGTCGTCACTTCTTCGCCGGGGTGCTCGACATGCCCTGGATCAGCGTGATCATCGGCATGAACAAGCGCGATGACGATGAAGCCGACGATCAGGCCGAGCACGACGACCATGACCGGCTCGAGGATGCTGATGAGCGAGCTGACGAGCACGTCGACGTCGTTATCGTAGTTGTCGGCGACCTTCAGGAGCATCTTGTCGAGGTCGCCGGTCTCCTCGCCGACGTCGATCATGTTGACGACGATCGCGTCGCAGACCTTCGTAGCGCGGGAGCGGGTCGGCCATCGACTCGCCCTCGCGGATCGCGTCGTGGACCTTCACCAGCCGCCCGGGCGTACACCTCGTTGCCGGCCGTCTCCTTGGTGATGTTGATCGCGTCGAGGATCGGCACGCCGGCCGATGAGCGTGCCGAGCGTGCGGGTGAAGCGGGCGATGGCGGTCTTGCTGAGGATCGACCCGAGGATCGGGATCTTGAGCTTCACGACGTCGATCGCGTAGCGGTCGCCGCTGAGGCCGATGAGCTTCATCAGCCCGGCGACGACGAACGGGAACGCGATCATGTACGCCCAGCCGTACTGGTTGGCGAAGAACTCGCTCATCGCCAGCAGGATGCGGGTGGGGCGGGCAGTTCGAGCTTGAAGTCGTCGAAGATCTCTTGAACTTCGGGATGACGAAGATCATGATCATCGTCACGATACCGACGGCGATCGAGATGACGACCGCCGGGTAGATCATCGCGCCGATGACCTTCTTCTTCAGGCGGGCGGCCTTTTCCATGAAGTCGGCGAGGCGGGCGAGGATCAGGTCGAGCACGCCGCCCGCCCGCCGGCGGCGACCATGTTGACGTAGAGCTTGTCGAACGCCTTGGGGTACTTGCCCATCGCGTCGGAGAGCGTGCCGCCGCCCTCGACCTCGTCGGCGACGCCGCCGACGACCGCCTTGAGCAGGCCCGGCTTGAGCTGGCTCTCCGCGGATCTGGAGCGACCGCAGGATCGGCAGGCCGGCGTCCTGGAGGGTGGAGAGCTGGCGGGTGAAGGTCACGAGCTGCTTCTGCACGCCGCCGATCGAGATCGGCATCTATGCGTGGGCGTGTTCGACTCGCGCGCCGGCCTTTTTCTTGACCGTCTTCTCTTGGCCGCCTTCTCGCGGACCTTCGTGGGGAAGTACCCCTTCTTGGCGGATCTTGGCGATCGCCTCCTGCGAGTCGGATGCGTCGACTCGTCCTTGACCTCCTGGCCGGAGGAATTCATCGCCTCGAAAGCGTAAATGGGCATAAAGCTTGTGACCTCACATTGCTGCGCCTGGGGGAATGGGTCGAAAGTCCCCGTCGCCAACGGGGAGCGGACCTCCGCACCTGATAGTATTCGACGTGTCCAGCGGGACGGGAAGGGGAAATATGGGGTGGAGTGGTGGAGCGGTGGAGTGGTGGAGTGGTGGAGTGGTGGAGTGGTGGAGTGGTGGAGTGGTGGAGTGGGGAGTGGGGAGTGGGGAGTCATGGGGTGGGGCGTGAGGAGGGGCGGCGCGGTGTGTCGTCGGGATGCGGGGAGAGTGGGGATGAGGCCTTGGGTCGCGAAGCAGGCGCGGTGGTGCTGTCGGCGCGGACGAGGAGGGGGGAAGCAGGTCCTTATTTAGCGCCCGTCCGAATAAGCCGACGTCCCCCCGTTTCGCCGCCGGCCCGAATGGCCCGCTCCGGGTTATCCGCAGGCGCTGAGCCGGCTCGCTTGCGAGCGGCTTCGGGGAGCGCGGAACGGTCAGCCCGACAAACCGGAGCCGCGTCGACTTTGTCCGCCGAAGCACTTCACCCGTCAATGCATCCAGACGCGGCTCGCAAGCGAGTCGGCTAAACCGGGAATCAGGAGCCAATCGATTGTCCGCGACGTTCCAAGCCTTTTCCGTCACCCACGGGGCCGTCGTGGTCGCCTTTCTCGTTATAACGATTGCGGCGATCCTCGCGCGTAAATCGCTGCCGGACAACGGACAACGTGAGCGACTCGACCGCGCGCTGGCCGCGGCCGCCCTGCTGGCGTGGGTGCTGTTCACCGCTTGGTGGCTGACGCCGGGGAAGTTCGACCGGCAGGTCTCGATCCCGCTTCACATGTGCGACGTGGCCGGCCTGTTCGCGGTCGCCGCGCTCTGGACGAATCGGCCCCGGGCCCGGGTGCTGCTGCACTTCTGGGGGCTGGGCCTCAGCACGCAGGCGTTCTTCACGCCGGTGATCGTGGAGGGCCCGGCCCGGCCAGAGTTCTGGCTCTTCTGGGCCTGCCACGGCGCGATCGTGGGGGCCGCCCTGTACGACTGCTTCGCCCGCGGCTTTCGCCCCCGCTGGCGCGACGCCGCCTTCGCCTACGCCACGTGCCTGATCTACCTCGCGGTCGTCCTACCGCTCGACCTCGTGTTCGACCTCAACTACGGCTACCTCGGCCGCGGCCAACCGGAGGGCCGCACGATCGTCGACGCCCTAGGCCCCTGGCCCGGCCGCCTCGGCCTCCTCCTGCTGGCCGTCGCCGCCATGTTCGCCCTGCAGACGCTCCCGTGGGAGTGGGCGAGGAGGAGGAGAGTGGTGGAGTGGTCGGGTGGTGGTGTGGTGGAGTGAATGCGATTCTTCTACCCCACCACTCCACCACCCAACCACCCCACCACCTCACGCCTACCCTTCCCCGCGCGAGGTCACGATCCCGTTCGCCGCGGCCCATTGGCCGACGTCCTGACGGCTGATGGCGGCGGCCATGAGCTCGGGGAACTTGTCGGGCGTGCAGGCGAACGCCGGGGAGCCCATCGTGGCGAGGATGGCGGCGGTCGTGTGGTCGTAGAACGGGGCGCCTTCATCGCTCAAAGCCAGGAGCGTGATCATGCTGACGCCGGAGGCGAGGATCGAGCCGGCCCGCTTCAGCATCTCGTCGCGGATGCCGCCTTCGTACAGATCGCTGATGAGCACGAGGATCGTCTCCTGCGGCTGGCGGACGAGGCCCTGGCAGTAGGCCAGCGCCTTGTTGATGTCCGTGCCGCCGCCGAGTTGGGTGCCGAATAAAACGTCGACCGGGTCCGACAGTTTCTCGGTGAGGTCGACGACGGCCGTGTCGAACACGATGACCTGCGTCCGGACGGCCGGCAGCGACGCCAGCACCGCGCCGAACACGCCGGCGTAGACGACGCTCGTGGCCATCGAGCCGCTCTGGTCGATGCAGAGGATGATGTCGCGCAAACTCGACCGCTTGCGGCCGTAGCCGATGCGCTGCTCCGGGACGATCGTCTGGTACTCCGGCTGGTAGTGCTTGAGGTTCGCGCGGATCGTGCGGTTCCAGTCGATCTCGTTGTGCCGCGGCCGGCGGTTGCGCGTCGCGCGGTTGAGGCTGCCCATCACCGCCTGGCGCATCGGGGCCGCGAGCTTCCGCTCGAGCTCCTCGACGACCTTGCGCACGACGATTCGCGCCGTCTCCTTCGTCTTGGCCGGCATCACGCCGCTGAGCGACAGCAGGTTCGCCACGAGGTGCACGTCCGGCTCGACCGCCTCGAGCAACTCCGGCTGCATCAGCATCTGCTGGAGGTTCAGCCGCTCGAGCGCGTCCTTCTGCATCACCCGCACGACCGACGACGGGAAGTACTTGCGGATGTCCTCCAGCCACCGCGCCACCGACGGCGCCGACGCCCCCAGCCCGCCCCGGCGGCTCTTTCCCTTCTCCGCCTCCCGCTCGCGCCCCGCCGCGTAAAGCGCCTGGAGCGCCCCGTCCATCCCGAGGTCGATCTTTCCCAGCCCAACGCCGATGCCGTCGGCGTCGCCGCCGCCGAGCAGCAGGCGCCAGCGCCGGGCGCGTTCGTCGACTGACGTGTCGCTCATGATCCGGCCCTCCATCCCTTTTCCTTCGTCATCCCGGCGATCGCCTCGCGCTCCAAATCGTCCGCGGAGATCGGCACCTCGCACTTGTGCACGTCCGTTGCCGCCGCGATTGCCGCGTGCATGGCGGGCGTGAGGAACACCGCGATGCTGTCGTTGTTGCCGGCGATGAGGGCGTAGACGCGCTCGTCGGACCCGCCGGCGGCGAGGATATGGTTCACGATCCGCATCGCCCGCGCCTGGGCGAGCGCCCAGAGGTAGGCCGAATCCGCCTGCGTCGCCACATAAATCGTGTGGTCGACGTCGCCGACGCGGACGACGTAATCCGGCTCGGCCGGGACCTCGACGATCCGCGGCACGGCGACGCCCGCGCGGTCGAGGAACGGCCTGCCCCCCTCGACGAAGTCGCCGACGCCACCCTCGGCGATGGCCTCGGCGTCGGCGAAGAAGGTGCGGCTGGTCTCGATCTCGAACAGGTAGCCGTCCGCCAGCGCCCGCGCCCGTGCGGCGGCGACGGCGGCCGGGGTGCAAGACCGGTAGAAGCCGAGCCGATCGAGTTCGTCGAGCAGTTCCCTCATCGCCGCCGTCGCCCGCGTGGGTGGTTGGTTGCGTCGGAACAATCCCATCGTCGCGCGCCCCCTCACCCGTTCAAGCCGAGCAGTTCCCGCAGCACCGGCAGCACGAGCGCCGCCCGCTCGTGGTCGACGTCGGCGTCCGCCTCGCCGCCGCCGCGCGCCGGCCCGCCGCCGACCGGGCCGCGCTTCACGCGCTGGCCCATCTGGCGGCGTTCGGCGGGTTCGAACGTGGCGAACGTGCGGCGCAGGAGCGGGAGCAGCGCGGTGAACGCGTCATCGCGCAGGCCGCTCACCCAGTCGTCGAGCACGCGCCACAGGCCCTCGTCGTGGAGCAGGACCGCGCCGCTACCCTTGAGAAACCCCTCGATCCAATCGGCGGCCTGCTTCGGGTCGTTGGCCGTGCTGAGGGCGAGGCCGAGGCGCTGGGCGGACTCGTCGGCGTCGAAGTCGCCGGCGTCCATCAGCAGGCGGCAGGCGAAGCCGGCGACGAGGCCGTGCAGGTTCGGGGCGTTGCTGAGGTGCCGCAGCGTGGCGCGCCAGGCGGCGAGGTGGTCGGCGTTTTGCAGGAGCGACAGCGCGGTGTTCGTCGCACCGATCCGGCCGTACATCGCGGCGGCCGCGTCGTCGTCGAGCGAGCCGCAGGCGTTGGGGAGGTTGGCCGTGACGCGCGCGACGAGGCCGGTCACGGCGTGGCCGACCATGCTCGCGTCGGTCTGGCGGACGTTGCCGTACCGCAGCACGCTCGCCAGCGGCGGCAGCGCGTCCATGAGGTGCGCGATGTCACTGGCGACGGCCGCCTCGTTCTCCAGCCGCCGCATGACGTGGTCGACCGCGTCCGGCAGGTCGGCCAGCAAGACGTGGTCGAGCAGCCTCGTGAGCGACGGCAGGTCCTTCGCCTTGTCGGCCGCGTCGCGCGTGAACGTGGCGGCGGCGCCGGCGACGGTGTTGCCCCAGGTGCCGGCCTCGATGATCCGGACGGCGAACTCCGGGTGCCACTCGATCCGCCACGACTCGCGGAACGTCCCCTTGCCGCGCGAGCCTTCATGAACTTTACCCCAGCCGACGCCGAGCAGGTTGAGGCGGTGGAGGAGGCGGCTTCGGTCGAGGTCGAGTTCCTTGCGCAAATCGAGATCCATGTCCTTCCACGTCGCCTCGGGCTTGAGGCGAAGGCGCTTCTGCTCGCGCGCCAAATCGTGCTGAAGCGGGACGGCCGGCGCGTCGTCCGGCACCTCGCCGAGGCGCTCGCCGACGATGAGCTTCTGCGCGATGAGGCGCATCGCGACGTCGGTGTCGAAGCAGAAGACGGCGCGGGCGGCGTCGTTGAGTTCGGCCAGGTCCGGGAGCGTGCGGCCGCGCATGTTGGCGAGCGTCTCGGCGAGGCGGACCGACTCGATCACGTGGGCCGACGAGCAGTCGATGTCCTGCTCGCGAAACAACCGGGCGACGCGCGTCATCCACCGCACGACGACGCGACCGTCGCCGCCGCCGCCTTCGCGATCGGCGGCCGTCGTGTGGTGGAAGAGGTGGTCGTACCAGCCGGGCGACTCGACGCCCGCCCCGGAGCCGCTGGCGAACGTGAGCCGGCCGTAGGTCCAGGGGATCCACGTCGCGGCGACCTTCGCCTTGGGGAGGTTCTTCAGCGCCGCCGCGTCGTCCTTCGCGGAGGGGATGCGGGCAGGATGTTCGGCGGCGGCGGCGACGTCGCCCGGACCGGCGGCGGGGCCGCGTGCCTCTTGTCGCCCGACGTCCAGCGCCGGCGCGTGCCACGCGCCGCAGACGACGGCGACACGCTCGAAGCCTTCCTGCTGCGCCGCGCGGATCGTCTGGCGCATGTACGCCTCGCGGCGGAGGTCGTCGGGGCGGGTGGCCTGCGGCAGCGCCTCGCGGAGGGCGGCCATCGCCTCGCGGATCGCGTCGAACACGCCGGCGTCGTCGGCCCGCCGCTGCTCGACGACGTGCTCCCACCACCGCTCGCCGTCCTCGTACCCCGCCGCCCGCGCCAGCGCAACGAGCGGGTCGCGGCGGACGTCGTCGGGGATTTGATCCTCGATGGCGGGCGCGGGCTCCGACGCGAGCGACGCGGCGTCGCCGGCGGCCGGATCGGTCGCCCCCGCGGCGCCGGCGGGCGCAGTTCCGGCCACGGCGGCGGGTGCGGTGCCAGGCGAGGCGGTGGCAGTGACGGTCGTCGTCGCGGGATCGGACTTCGCGCCGCCGGGAGTGTTAGCCGTCACGGCCTCGTCCGCCGCATCTCCTTCGCCGGCGGCTGATGGCTTCTCGTCCTCCCCGCCCGCCGTGCGCTCCTCGTCTTCGCCGAAGCGGTGCGCCTGCGGCAGGTCCATGAACCGCACGGGCACCTTCCGCTTCAGCGCGTACTGGATCGCCTGCCACTCCGGCGAAAAACTGGCGAACGGGTAATACACCGCCCGGCTCGGCTCGTCCGGCGCGTAGACGAGGATCGCCACCGGCGGCTTCAGCCCCTTGTCGGCCGCGAGGGGCAGGATCTCCGCCGCGTCGGGCGGGCCCTCGATCAGCACGCAGTCTGGCGACAGCGATTCCAGCGCCCGCCGCACGCTCCGCGCCGAGCCGGGGCCGTGGTGGCGGATGCCGAGGATACTCAGTGGCTCAGCCACGCTCACCTTGCCTCCGTTCTGCAGAACGGTCTTAGCGCCTGGGGCGACAGTCCCGTCATCCCAAGCGGAGCGAGGGATCTAGGCACGGGAGGAAGCATTCGTGACGCCCAACTCCCTCAACGCGCCTCTGACGGTGATCCCGGACGGCTTTAGGCCGCTGCTACTCGTCCGGCCGTTCGATCCGCCGCTTCTTCCAGTAGCCGATGTCACTTAACACGCGTGCGTCCGCCTGCGGATCCTCCATCGCCCGGACCTGAGGGACGTACGGCAGGTCGTGCTCCGCATAGATCCCCTCGTGGCGAACGTGAGGGGCGTCGGCATTTACGTAGAGGCCGTCAAAGTAGACGTAGACCTGTCCCGGCACGACGTCCTGGAGGAGAAACTCCATCCACTCAACGCCGTTGCTAAGCAGTTCGTCCGAGGGCGGCTCGCCGTACTTGGTCCGTAGGTCGCGACCGACCAATTCATCTAACGTTTCGGGCACCCGGACTGCGCGGGCGAACGTGAAGGCCTTGCCGCAGGTTATGCACGTGAACAGCCATCCGCACCCGCACCACGGGCAGTCGGCTTGGGCCGGCGTGCTGACGAGCGAGCGCTCGCACTTGCACCAGCATACGAACTCGTCGTTGAGCCGCTCCAGGTAGAGCGTCTTCCCTGCGTCGCGTGCCGCTGCCATCACATCGCCTCCCGGCACGCCCTATACAAATCCTTCCACCCGTCGCGCTCCTTCACGACGGTCTCGAGGTATTCCTTCCACACCACCACGTCCTGCACCGGGTCCTTCACGACCGCGACGAGGCGACGAGGCCCGACGCCACGTCGCCGGCGGAGCGTGCCGTCGCCGAATGGGGCGGCCAGGGCCATGCCGTTGTTCACGACGCTGATCGCCTCGGCGGTGCTGAGCGAGCCGCTGGGGCTCTTGAGCTTCGTCTTGCCGTCGGCCGTCTTGCCGTCGCGCAGCTCGCGGAAGACGGTGACGATCCGGCGGATCTCGGCCAGCGCGGGGGGCTCGGCGGGGATCTCCAGCGCGCGGCCGAGGCTCGTGACGCGCTGCTGCACGATCTCCACCTCCTCGTCGGTGCTGGCCGGCACGGGCAGGATCACCGTGTTGAAGCGGCGCTTCAAGGCGCTCGACAGCTCGTTCACGCCCTTGTCGCGGTTGTTGGCCGTGGCGATCACGTTGAAGCCCTTTCGGGCCTGCACCTCGTCGCCTAGCTCGGGGATCGGCAGCGTCTTCTCCGACAGCACGGTGATGAGCGTGTCCTGCACTTCCGACGGGATGCGCGTCAGCTCCTCGACGCGGGCGATCTTCCCCTCGCGCATCGCGACCATCATCGGGCTCGGCACGAGGGCGGTGAGCGACGGGCCCTTCGCCAGGAGCTGGGCGTAGTTCCAGCCGTAGCGGATCGCCTCCTCGCTCGTGCCGGCCGTGCCCTGCACGATGAGCGTGCTGTCGCCGCTGACGGCGGCGGCGAGGTGCTCGCTCACCCACGTCTTGGCGGTGCCGGGCACGCCGAGCAGGAGCAGCGCGCGGTCGGTGGCGAGCGTGGCGATCGCGATCTCGATCACGCGCTTGTTGCCGATGTACTTCGCCGCGATCTTCAAGCCGCTGTCGAGCGTGCCGCCGAGCAGGTACGTCGAGACCGCCCACGGCGAGAGCTTCCAGTTCGGCGGCTTCGGCCGGCTGTCGAGCTTCGCCAGCTCGGCCAGTTCCTCGGCGTACTGCTGCTCCGCGTGGCGGCGCAGGACGGCCTGGCCGTCGGACTGCGCCGGCGCGGTGTTCGTCGGCGCGGCCGTAGTAGCGGCGGCGGCGGACTTCACTTTAGTTGCGGTTGCTGCGCTCACGCGACCTCCTTGAGCATGTCGTGTCGGAACCCGAGCACCGAGAGCATCTCCTCCACCCCGGCCGACCACTGCGGCCAATGCTTCGAATCCGTCGGCCACCCCGCCCCGGCGCCGGCGGCGGTCGATGCGTCGAGCGTGTAGCCGAACTTCTTCAGCGTCGTGCGCAAGTGCCACCCCTCGGACGACGACACGCCCTTGGCGCCCACGTGCTGGCGGAGCAGATCGAGGAACCGGCGCGACAGCGCCGGCCCCCACGGGCGCGGGAGCGACGTCAGCAGCGACAGCACCTCGACCTTGGCGGCCGAACCCTCGGCGAGCTGCGCGGCCACGTGCGCCTCGCGGGCCGCGGGCGTGAGCAGCGCGAGGAGTTGTTCGGTCTCCTCGTCCACCGCCGGCCGCACCGCCAGCACGGCCGCGGCCCACACCGGGTCGCGGTGGCGGATGGCGGCGGTCGTCCAGGCGGCGCGGAACAGGCGGCCCCACTCGGTTTTCTCCGCGGCCTTCAGCAGCACGTCGGGCGACGGCGCGCCGTCGCCGCCGCCCGTCCAGTGCGACGGCGGCACGGCGCCGACGATCTGCGACAGCCACCACGCCTTCTCGCCCAGCCACGTGCCCGCCGGCTTCGCCGGCTCCACGCCGTCGCGCTGGGCGGGCTTGTCCGGCGTCGCCGGCAGCGTCACGTCGAGCACGATCTTCCCCGGCCCCTTGCGCTGGAGGCGAACGAGCGGCTCGAGGCGGGCGATCATCCGCGCGACGAGCGCCGACCCCGGCAGGCGGGCGAGCAGGTCGGCCGCCCGGCGGCGCACGTCCTTCCGCTTGTCGTCGAGCGCGGCCTCCAGGAACGGCTCGTCGGCCGGGTCGAGCCCCTGCTCCATCGCGCCGAGGATCGCGCTGCGGAACTCCGGCTCCTCGCGCTCCCAACTCGACGCGACGAGCGACCGCGCCAGGGCCGCATCCGTCGCGCGCAGGTGCGACAGCAGCGCGACGCGCTCCGCCCGCTGCCCCGTCTCCCACACGGCCGGGTCGGTGGCGACGGCGGCGTACTGCCAGTCCGGGTTCTGCTTCAACAGCCACTGCCCGCGCTCGCCGATCACGCGCGGCAGGACGTTCCGCACCTCCGCCGACGCCCGCCCCGCCTCCAGCAGGTGCGGAAGCGCGCGGAACGGCACGCGCTTGCCGGCGGCGGCGACGGCGTCGAGCCACTCGCCCAGCGCCTCGCGGTGCTCGCCGGCCAGATTGCGCAGCAGTCGCTCCCCCGCGGGGTCCGGCACGGGCGGGCGCGTCTCGGCGGGCGCCGGCTCCGGTAGCGGCGGGGCGTCGCCGCGCGGCTTGACGCCCGCGAGGCGGTACGTCGCCAGCACGGCCGCCGCGTCGAGCAGCGCGGCCGGCGCGTCGCCCGCGTCGATCGCCCCGAGCAGCGGCCGCACCGCCCCGCCGGCGTCGGGCGGCCGGTAGGGCTGGCGGTCGGCCCCCAGCATCGCCATTGCGATCAGTTCGTCCCACCCGTTCACGGCCGATCCTCCCGGTTCACCGATCACCTGCGGCAAACTTTACTCTACCGCGTTCGCGTCCTGCGTCAGCCCGATCGAGCCATTCGCCGAGAACGGGTCCCCGTAGATGCGCACGAACGCCGCGATCGGGTCGCCGACCTTTGGGTAGTCCTGCGGGTAAGACTTTCGCGCCCCGATCGGTGCCATATACGGAACGAGAAGCAACGCGGCGAACGGCACGCCGAGGTCCACGTACGCCCCGTACGGCGCCACGTGCTTGACCACGCCCGTCACCGGCGATCCGGGCGGGTGGTCTTGCTTGTATTGCTCCCATGTCGCCACCGCATCGTCTGCCATGCGCGCCCACTCCAGCGTCGAAGCACTCGTCCGGAACGGACGGGTCTCGTCTACAAGTTCGTCCTGTTCCCGACGCGCGGGCTCGAACGGCGGATGCGGAAAAACCGCAAGCGCTCGCCTCGCAGCTCCCGCACACCGGCGCCGGCTTACTCCTCGCCCCTGTACTCAGGGAGGGCGGGGTGAGGGATCTCGCATCCGCGCCTCCGGTCGTGGGGCGCCTTCCGCGAGATCCTCACCCTAACCCTCTCCCCTGAGTACAGGGGCGAGGGGACAGGACAGCGGTTCGACTCCTCGGGCTTCGTCATGCGCGGGTGATGATCCACCTCTCTTTCCGGTACGCCGGTGGCGCACTCCCGCGGCAACCGCAGCTCGCAAAGAAACAGCCGCCGCGAGAGCCCTCTCCCCCGCCCTCTCCCCAGCGTACTGAGGAGAGGGAGGTCGGCTTTTGCCCCCACCACATCAATCTGATGGTTCGGTATCCCTCCGACTCCAACCCCCCACCCCCACTCTTCGACTCCCCCCTTCTCTTTCCCCACTCCTCCAAGCCACCAGCAACGCCGCCTCCGCCCCCGCCCGCGCCCGACAGGGGCGTGAACGCGTACCCGTCCCACTCGCCGTACAGGTCGACGCCTCGCCCGCCGCCGAGGGCGACGACGCTCCAGCCGGCGGCGAAGCGGGGGACGATCGGCAGCGCTTGGCCGGCGGCGTCGCGCAGGAGCCAGTGGTCGGCGTCGCGGACGAGCAGCACGTCGCGCAGGGCGAGGGGGAACGTCTCGAGCCACGGGTACGCCGCCGCGCGGCGGCGTAGGCGGCGAGGGCGTCGTCGATCGTCGTGGTGGGGATGGCGTCGGCCGGGCGGACGTCGGCGCGGCCGCGCAGGGCGTGCCGCATCGAGTGGCCGGGGTAGTAGGCGATCTCGCCGCGGAAGCGGGTGCCGGGCAACAGTTGCTGCTCGAATGCAGTCGCGCCGTGGGCGAACTGCAGGAACAGCGCCCCGCCGGCCGCCCGCGCGCGCTCAGCCATGTGCGCGGGCGCGGAGGTTGTCATCCACGACCGTGCGCTGGGCGACGATCGTCCACTCGTCGGCGACGGCGGGTTGGGCGGCGAGTTCGTCCTTGTCGACGGGCCAGCCGACGAGCGCACGTCGGCCCGGCGCTCGGGCGAGAGCGCGTCGAGCCGGCCGTAGGCGCGGACGAGGAGGTGGAGCTTGCCGAGGCGGTCGAGCAGGCGGCCCTGCCACCCGTCGCCGGCCGAGGCGACGCCGCCCGCCTCGCACGAGGCGGGCCGCCCTCGGCGCCGCGCGTCGACGAGGCGGGCGGCCATCGTGTGCCAGAAGTCGTACGGCTTGGCCTGCGCCGCCGCCAGCCCCTGCCGCACCACGTCGCCGAGCCAGGTGCCGAGTTCCGCCATGCCGGCGGCCGTCTTCTTCTCCCGCGCGCGGCGCGCGCTCGGCGGCGGCGGCGGGGTCGGCCGGGGCGGCGTCGGCGGCGGCCTTCTGCGTCTTGCTCTCGGCGCGCTTGCCCGCCCCGCCAGCCACTCGGCGGCCCACGGCGGCGGGTCGGCCTGCTTCATGGCGGCGTCGTTGCCGGCGAAGAGGAGCAGCCGCCAGCGAATGCTTGCAGGGGAACTTGCGGCTGGGGCAACTGCACTTGAAGGCGGGCTCGGACAAATCGATCTGCGCGCCGGTACGGGTCCTTCCCGCTCCCCTGGCACTCGCCCCACACGAGCCCTTCGGCCCGGCCGAGCGTCACCCACTTCCGCCGTCGCCAGCCCTTGCCGGCCTGCGCCGACGCCGGGTCGGGCGGCCAAGGCGAGAACCGCGTCACTCGTCCAGACTCCGTTCATGGCGAGGCTCTTTATGACATAGATTTGTTAGGTAAATGTCAACCAAAAAGTCGTGAGCGAAAACAAGAAATTGAACCGCGGAGACGCGGAGAGCGCGGAGGAGACAAGAGAAGGTTGAGCCACAGATGGGGCACAGTGGACACAGATCAAGACCGATGCGGACGGACAAAGACTGAAGACGGCAGTTCGCCGGAACATCCGCACATCGCCTTTCTCATCTGTGTTCCTCTGTGCCCCATCTGTGGCTAATCCCTCCTTCGCGCTCTCCCGCGTCTCCGCGGTTCAATCACATTCAATTCACTTCGCCGGCTCGTCGGGAAGTTTCCGCAGGCCTCGTCGTGAGGGAACGCGGCTCGCGAGTTTCAGGAACTGCGCCGCGCGGCGAAGTCGGCCATCGCGCTGCGGACGGACTTGTCGTCGCCCGGCGCGCGAAGAGGACGACCTGTTCGCACGCGAAGCAGAGCACGACCTCCACGCTCCGCTCGCCCTTCCACAAGCGGTAGCCGACGGCGGGGACGAACTCGCACCGCTTGATCCGGTCGAACGAAACGCGCTGCGGGTCGAGCAGCAGGCCGGCCACCTCGGCGCGCGCGGCCCTCGGCGGGGCCGTCCTTGTCGACGAGGTAGCCGCCCACGCCGCGCGCTCCTCCCAGGCCGCTGCGGCTTGAGGCGGAACGTCTCCACCCGCGTCGCGCCGGTCAGCACGTCGACGGCTTCGCGCGCCGAGCGCTGCCGCACGGCGTCGCCGGCCGCGGGGCGCTCGTCGTGCGAGGGCGGCGTCGTCGTCGCCACGGTCACGGCGGTCAGCAGTAACAGGCAAAGGGTCGACTGGATCAACAGGTGAACGAAACGCCGCATCGCGCGCCCTCGGGTTAGACGATATGATGGCGGGATCATGCGAACCGCTCAACGCCCGCGCGCGAAACCTCCGCCGCCGACAACACTGACGACGCCGACCCGTTCAAGTTCCACATCCTCGCCGGGCGGATCGTGCCGGGCGACGTTCAACCAGCGGGTGTGGGCGATGACCAGCCGCATCCCCGCCGGCCGCGCGCGCGTGGTGACGTACGCCGACATCGCGCGGGCTGGGGACCAAAGCGTGCGCGCCGTCGGCAACGCGACGCCAACCGCAACCCCTACGCCGACCGTGCCGTGCCACCGCGTCGTCGGCAGCAACGGCGCGGCTCACGGCTTCGCCGGGGCCTGGCCAAGAGCGCGAACTGCTCGCCGCCGAAGGCGTCACCGCGAGCGACCGCGGCGTCGTCGCACTGACCGATGACGACCCGCTATTCGGCGGCAGCCTCCGCGGAAGCGCGCTGGCGGAGTCGGGGTCGCCGGCGTGCGACGCGGGGCGGCCGTCGTTCGCCCACGATGCATCATCCGTTTGACGGACCTGCGAGATCCGACCAAATGAAATGAACGCCAAGACGCCAAGACGCAAGAAAACTGGAGAACGTGTTGAAGAAGCGCGTCTGACTGCCGTGGCGGGCGGCCCGCCCATGTCTCAATCTGAAACGCACAGAATCACGGGACCAGCGCCAATGCCCCGTGACTGCATAAACGCGTTCTCCAGCGTCCAACAGCCACGCGCCCGCGGGCGCCCACCTCTTCTTTCTTACCTTGGCGTCTTGGCGTCTTGGCGTTCAACTTCATCCATCACTTGCTCAGCACCTCCGGCGTCCCTTGATCGCGACGGATCCCAGGATCACCCGTCACAGCACCCATTCCACCCGATCAATCACCTCCACCGCCCGGCCGTCGCGGCTGCTCTCGCGGGCGGCGTCTAGAAGGCACATCGTCGGCAGCACGCCGCGGGCCGGCACCGCCGGCGGGCGGCCGGTGCGGCAGGCGGCGGCGAACGCGTCCCAGATCGCCTGCTCGGTCAGGCCCGGGCCGCGAGCGGGAAGTCGTAGATCTCGCCGCCGCCCTGCGCGAGCGGGAACTGCAGGGTCGGCCCAGACGGCCGTCTCGAACGCGAGGCTGAACGGGCTGACGCCGAGCCGGCGACGCCGTCGACCTGCACCGCGCAGCGGGCGCGTCGTGGTCGTGTTGATCTCGACGAGGCCGACTACATGCCGTCGTCGAAGTCGATCAGCACGCGGGCGAAGTCGTCGCAATCCTTCGTCCACACGTTGCCGCGGAGTTGCGCCGCGAAGCCTTGCAGCGGGCGGGCCGGGTGCATGAGCGCCACAGCTGGTCGACGAAGTGGCTGCCCCAGTCGTAGAGCCCCCGCCGCCGAACGCCGCCTCGTTGCCACCCCGGCCGGTACTCGCGGGCGGCCGGGCCGACGCAACTGGCGTACTGCCCGAGGCGGCTCTCGACGTTGACCACCCGGCCGAACGCGCTGATCGCGACCGCGTCGCGCACGGTGAGGTAGTCGACGTCCCACCGGTGGTTGTGGAACACGCTCAGCACGAGCCCCGCCGCCTCGGCCTGCCCGACGAGCCGCGCGACGTCGAGGTCGAGCCGCTGGTCGGCTTCTCGACCAGCACGTGCTTGCCGGCCGCCAGCGCGCGACGCGTGGTCGAAGTGGAACGCGGTGGGCGTGGCGACGAGCACCGCCTCGACCGCGCGGTCGGCCAGCAGCGCGTCGATCTCCGCGTGGACGCCGCAGCCCGCGCGACGCCGCCAGCGCCTGCCGCGCCGGCGTCGCGTCCGCCACGGCCACCGCCCGCCGCGCCGCCCGCGTTCGCCAGCCAAGCCGCGTGCTCCGCGCCGATCCGGCCGAAGCCGATGATCCCGATGCCGAGAGGTTCCATGCCCGGCGATTGTAAAATCCACCCCGCCCGACGCGAGCGCCCGGGGCGACGCCGGGAGCCAGCGACAACGTGCTCCCCCCCGCCGCCGCCGCCCGTCCCGGCCGCGGCGAGCTGTAGGAAGTGAGCGACCCATGCCGCGGAGCGCCGCCCGGGCCGGCCGCCCGACACGCCCGCCCACCGCCTTCAGCCGCCGGATCCTGCACCGGGCCGCCCTCGGTACGCTCATGTCCACCTAACGCAGACCTGGGTCTTCCAGAGCGCCGACGGAATGACGTTGTGCCGGTAACCCAGTGCTGTGCAACCTGACGGACGCGCGGCCCGCGGGCGGGTGCGACCTCGCGCGGCCAGATATCAGCATTCCGCTCAGCGCCTGTAGTCCGCACCATGAATGCGTCGTCGCGATAATATCGATCGGATCACCGCTTGCAAGCGCCTTTCTCGCCGCGCTGTGCTGCATCGCATCTCTAGTGTTCTGGGCGGCGTTCGGTTCTTACTGGATTCGCTATCGTGGCTCGGGCGGAGTGTTCGCGATCAATCGTTCCGATATCTGAAATGGACGGGGACTGGGGTTCGGCCACCATTTTGGGAGTCACGCTTGTCGAACACGCCGGAGTTGGCGTGAGACGATGGCTGGTGATTCCGGGATGGTATCCGCTTGTCGTATCAGGCGTATTCCTTTTGATCGCGGAACGCACCCGCCGCAAAACGGATACGAGCTTGGCCGCCGGGCGAACCGGAAGGTGCCCGAGCTGCGGGCATGATCTTCGGGAGAGCCCGGAACGCTGTCCGAGTGCGGCACTGTTCGCCTTCGCCCTGCGGCGACGGGACAACCCAACAATGCACGGGACCGGCCGGGCGGAATGGTCCTCGTGATCCGACAACTGGTCAGCGCCGGGCCGGCCAGTGAATGTTCGTCCGTTATGCCCCGGCCCAGTCCTACTAGGCATGAAATGCGGCTTCCGCTGTCGACGCATGACGCCATCTATGCCCGTATCGATTGTTGATTTTCTAAAGCGGCTCACGGCCCGCGGCGGTCGGCATCGCATGTTGGCGAGAGAACTTGCGGCGGTCGAGGTCGTTGGGGGAGGGACGCACCCATCGCGCCAACAAGACGCTCGACCCGACATGGGAGCAAACGCATCGCCATCCGCCGCCTGGACCGGTGCCGGTTCCTCATCCTGTGGATCAACCCGTCCAAGATTACACGAAAAATATGCGCAGCGTGTGATGGGGTTTTCGTCACGGGCGGCGAGGCGCCTACTGGGTCAGTTGCTCCGGCGGTAGCCACCGCGAGCGACAATACCTTGACCTGGCCGGGGGCGACACCGAGGTGGACGTCGGCGGGCCGTACCTCCGGTTCTTGGGCTTCAGGGTCGCGTCCAAGCACGTGTGCCGCGAATATCGACGTAGTCCTGGAGGCGCGCATTTCTGCGAGACGGGCGGCCTCGATCCCTTGACACTGTGGAGCGACTGGTTGCCAAGCTGACCGCGACGCGGCGATCAGCCGGGGCATAACCGCTGCTGAGCACCGCGGCGGCGTGCATAGCCTACCTGCTGCCGGGCGCGCCGTGCGCGCCGGCTCGGCTGCCGATCGGTCTCACGTTATGCAGCACATAGGCCGGCCCATCGTTCACCGTCCCCCACCTTGGCATCACTTCCTGCTGGTTTGCTCGGCACTGCCAGCACTGGCGATCGTCGCCCTTCAGGCGCTGGGGCATCGCAGTGCCGTTGCTGAGCAGCATTTATCCGGACCGCCACCTCCAGCTGCGTGACCTCGACGGGACTCCACGGCAGAAGGGATCGATTGGCACGGTGGCGGGTTGCGTATACCAGTTGTCGTTCTGGTCCCGCCTTCGTCGCGCAGTGCGGCTCGCGCGGCCGCCAGTCCGACGGGGCGCGCGCCGTAACCCGCCGCCGGAGCGGACCGCGGCGGCGGCGTTTCTCCGACGGCCCGGCGTGGGCGGCAGGCCGCGGCCGCTCAACCGGCTTCACGTTGTACAACACTGCACCCGAGCGGCTGGTGGATCATCGGAGGGGGGCTGTTGCTGATCGTTCTCAGCACGATCAGCGGCGTGCGGCACCGCCACCGTTCGCCATTCTGGTGGTCGTGTTGATCGTCGGGTACATCGCGATCCTCTCGATGAAGCCGCCTGCCCCTCACGCGGTCGCGTTCTATTCGTTGTTGATCGGCGTGGTGCTGGTGAGCTACGTGTCCTGGCGTCGGTCCCGGCGCGCCGGGTAACGTTAGAAGCTGTTTCAAAACCTCGATGCACGCGCGACGTTATCCGAGCCGCGGCGAGGGATCTCGGGTTCTCAAGCGGTTTTCGCCGTCTCGAGATCCGTCGCCGCCTGGGATCACGGTCCTCGGAGGTTTTGAAACCGGTTGTAGGCTTCGGCGGGTCGGGAGGGCGGCGTGGCGGCCGGCGGGGTTTGACGTGGCGCGGTGCGGGCCCGACTGCCGAAGGTTGGTGTTCGCTGCATGCGAGTCGTCGCCGCCATCCTCTTCGTGCTCGGCATTCGTGGGCGTTGATCGCGTGGATCACCATCTTCGGCGGACCCGTGGCGATGATCGAGGAATTCCGAGCGGGTCGCATGAAGGACGTGCTTGCCCTCGTGCTCTTTGGCCGCTGTTCGCGCACATCGCCCTGGGTTACGTCATCTGAAGGCGGTGGTTCTCGATCACGGTGACCGGGAGCAAGTCCACCCGACGCTTCTGGCTCGTCGCGTCCGGACATCGCCTCGGGTGGACGTGCTGGGCGTGTTGTGTTCGTTCGAGAACGACCCGTTGCCGCCGGCGATCTTCGGGTACGCGGTCGCCGTGTTCTGCGTCTGGCGCGGTCGCTGCCGTCGCCGCCTGTTCCGGACCACCGGCGGCCACGGAACGTTGGAACCGAACATCACATCGTGGACGCCGCGGGCCGGGCCGTCCTAGTGATTCTAGAAGTGGTCTCGTCGCCGCTCGGCCGCTGGACGTTGACCGCTATGCCCATCGACACCAGCTACCTGAAACCGGAGAGATGCACGCGGAGATCCGCCTGGCGAATCCCGAGTCGCACGTGCGTGGCTGCTGCACGCGTTCAAGGCGATCCACGACCCGTTCTCTCACGACCGCGACCTGATCGATGTTCTTCAACGACGACGACGGGATGAGCCTGCACGTGGACGCGAGCGTCGGCTACGTGTCGTTCAAGCTCGCCTCCGCCGCCGAACATGATCGCAGGTGACCGAGAACGTGGACGTCGGCGAGGTTCACTCGCTGTTGCTGAAGTTCGCGTAGCGCGACTACGCGCAGCTGGAGACGTATCGCTGGATGTCGATGGACCGTGCGGGGAAATTCCCGGCGATCCGGAGGGCGGCGGCCGGGCCTGGGGACTACAGAGTCCGTCGCGCCGGCGCCGGCGGGCGTCGCGGACGCGATCGCATGGGGTCGGTGCCCGCCCGGCTGCCGAACGGCAGTCCGCTCATCGCGCAGGAGGACATGGCAGTCGATCGGCCCGAAGACCACGAGCGGTTGCGTCGCGAGGCGGCAAGGATCGGCATCACGTTGCCCGACCCCGTCCGGCCGTTGCCCGGCATCGGATGCTGCGGGCACAAGCTTCCCCGACCTGTTTGTCTGGTTCTGCCGGAACCACGCGGACCATGCCGGGTTCCCGCATCACGGGTGGGAACCACGTACGGGCTCCTTTCCCCGTTCGGGCCCGAGTCCGACCTTCATCGCTGCAACGTGCAAGTACGACGCGACCACCCGAACTGGCCGCCGCACCGGGTGAGTTTCTGGCACGGAATGACGGAGATTACTACTTCTCCTTCGACCGCGACGGCCATCCGTGGGATCGTCTACTGGTATTACAACAACGCGTACCACGGCGAGAGCGGGCACCTCCAGAGTTCCGTGACATCTACGAAGCCGCTGGGACTTCGTCGACCGGTTCGGCGCAGCAAGTGGAGTGGGCACTGGAAGCAACGCGGGCGGCATCCGACGGTTCGGCTCATGGGAATAGCGAACTGTCGCAGCGGAGCGGGCGGGGCGGGCCCGTGAACATCATTTGAAGCGGCTCGGGTGCCCGCGGGGCCGCTGGACGTCGATCAGTTTCCAGCATGACGCGAGGCAGTCTGCCATTTGACCAGCACATCGACCTGCTGCAGGTTGGCGGAGCAGCTTGCCGATCGCTTCGCCGCGCGTGCGAAGGACGTGGTCATGACGGCGGACCGCGTGCTGAGGGCGGGGAGACGACGGGACCGCACCTGCTGGGCCTAAGCAATTTATTGATATACCAATCGCCGGACGGCCATGCGATTGAACTGGGATGTGCCATTGGAATGACGGCGGCGGCTCGAACGTGATCACGGCCTCAACGCCCGCCCGGATGTAGCCCTTGGCTTCATCACGCCGGCTTGGCGGTCTTGCTGACGACCTGGTCGATGCTGGATCTTCCTCGCTGAGGTGTTTGATCCACTCGGCGGCGTCGTGGACGTGGTCGTCGAGGCCGACCTCCTGGCGGAGGTACTGCTCCCACAGTTCGCGGCCTGCAGCAGCCGGGCGGACTGTTCGCGCCCGGCGGGGGTGAGGGTGAGGCGGTCGGCGTCGTCGCCGTGAGCGGCCGCACCATCCGCGGCGGCGGCGGCGGCGGTGCCGGTGCCGGCGGCGCGGGCGACCCAGCCGCGGGCGATGGAAGTGCGGCGAGCGTCCTGCGGAACTGTATGCGGCGGCATGCGGAGTTCCTGCGCCAAGGTCGCAACAGCGCCCTCGCCGTGGCCGGGCCGAGTTCGTCGAGCGTCCGGCGGCAGGTTCGGCGAGCGTCGTGCGGACGAGCCGCGTAAGGGGCGCGCCGCCGGGGGATCACCGTCGCGCTGAGCTGTCGGCTGCTGCCGCGAACCCGGCGACGCAGATCGCGGCGGCGGCGTTGGTGTCCATCACCGATGGGTGGCTCAGCCAGTAGCCGAGCAGCGTCGAGACGACGCCGTGGCCCGCGGCCAGCAGGAGCATGACCGGCATGCGGTCGGTCCAGAGCCGCGGTAGCGCCTGGGAGGATCAGCATGCGACGGGCAGCACGACGCCGACCGATTCGGAAGCTCGCGACCATCGTCAGCGACAGCGCGCCGAGCATCGCGTAGTGCACGAGCCCCGCCGGGATGCCGAGGCCGACGGCCAGCGCGCGGTCGAACGTGCTGACGAGCAGGTGGCGGTAGAAGAGCAGGAGGCACGCGACGACGCCGACGAGGTGATCCCCGCCATCGGCCAGATCGCCGACGGCACGCCGCCGTCCCAGCTGGCGAAGTCCTCGAGGTTGCCGTAGAGGACGCACTGCGGGTCGAGGTCGGTGTCGCCGGTGTAGCGGTTCACGAGCACGACGCCTACGCGAACACTGCCGTGAAGATGATGCCGAGCGACGCGTCCTCCTTCACCCGGCTGTGCTCCTGCACGGCCTGCACGAACAGGACGAGCGCCGCCCAGCCCGGCGGCGGTCGCGCCGATCAGGATCCAGGGCGAGTGGAGCGACGTGTGGCCGAACCGCGCGCCGGCCAGGAACCCCAGGACGATGCCCGGCAGGATCGAGGCGACCAAGCGCGTCCCCGATCAACGACATGCCGCGGACGACGAGGAAGCACCGATCAGCCGGAGCACGACCGAGACTGTCGCCCTGCGATGAGCGGCCAGGAAGAAGCTGAGCGAGTCGTGGTTCCAGGCTTCGAGGAACATGGGAATCGGGGGCTAAGGGTCTACCACAGTATAGGCGGGTCGTTCCCAGGTAACGGGCTTGCGGGCCTGCGGCGAAACGGAGACGGGGATCGAGTCTCAGTCATGACCCCTGACCCCTGACCCCGATTCTGACTCCTGCCCGCCCCCACCCCTCCCCGTCACTTCCTCAGCGCATCTTGTCGAACCTGCCGCCGTTGGCGAAGTGCTGCTTCATCACGGTGGGCCAGTCCTTGAAGTGTTCCTCGAACCGGAACAATTTCAGGGGCGGAGCTTGTCGGCGTGCCGCCGCGACCTCGGTCGACGAGGGGCGGTTGTAGTACTTGGCGACGAGCGTCTGGCCCACCGGCGAGTAGGAGGAAGTTCACGTACGCTCTCGGCCGCGCGCGGGTGCCGCTTGTCGACGACCGAGCGACGACCGCGATCGCACCTCGATGACGATGCTGTCGCTCGGCAGCACGATCTCGTACTTGCCTGCGGCGGCGGGGTCGTTGACGATCTGGAGGATCTCGTTCTCCCAGCCGAACAGCACGTCCCCCTCGTCCTTCACGAACCGGCTCGTCGAGCCGCATGGCCGGGTCGAGGATCGCCTTGTCGTAAACCTTCCGGCGTGAACTCGCGCGGCCGCCTCGTCGCTGCCCTTGCGGAGGACGCAGTGCTCCAGCGCCGAGAGGTAGATCCAGCAAGCGCGCCGCTGCTGGTCTTGGGGTCTGGGCCGCCGCGCTGACGTCGTCGCGGGCGAGGTCTTCCAGTCCTTGATCCCCTTGGGGTTCCTTGCGGACGAGGAACACGACGGTGCTGCTGTAGGGAACGCTGTCGTTGGGGAACTCGCCCTGCCACGCCTTGTCGATCAACCCCGCTCGGCGATCTGGTCGATGTCGATGTCGACCGACAGCCGCGGCGATGTCGACCGGGTTGCCGGCGATGATCGATCGCTCGCGTGCCGGACGGGCCGTGCACCGTCTCGACCTCGACCTCGCCGCCATTCGTCTGCTTCCAGTGGCCTCGAACTGCGGGTTGAAGTCCTTGTAGAGCTCGTGCGTCGGGTCGTACGAGAAGCTGACGAGTGCAGGCCCGACGGACGACGTCGTCGTCGGGCCGGTCGTGGCTGACGCCGAAGCCGGATCCTTCTCCTTGCAGCCGGCGAGGGCCAGCAAGGCGAAGGAGAGGAGCATCGACGCGGCGGCGCGCGGGTCACGGTTCGGTTCATCGTTTCCTCCGTCAGGCGAACCCGACGCGTCGCGTCGGGCCGCAGGGTACCTGCGGGAGCGGTCGTCCGGACAAGTTCGCGTCGCCGCCCCCTCAAGTGCGGCGTGCCGGCGGGCGGCGTCGGCGGGACCGCCGGCCCCGTTCGCGGCTTTCGCGTCGAGGACTCGCCCCTCACCGCCCTACCCCAGGCCGAACCGCGCTTGGATCCGCTGAAGCTTCGCGAACACCCAACGGTCGAGGATCATGCCGATCAGGACCATCACGGCCATGACGGCTACCACCTGTGCGGCGTCGATAAAACTACGGCCGGTCTCGAGGAGGAATCCCAGCCCGTGGTTCGCGGTGGCGGTGATCAATAACTCGGCCCCCATCAACGACCGCCAGGCGAAGGAAAAGCCCTGCCGCAAGCTCGTGGCCAGCGCGGGCAGGCTCGCGGGCAGCAGGACGTAGCGATAGAGCCGCCACCCTCGCGCGCCCATCATTTGCCCGGCCAACTGGTAGAGGGGCGGGATGGTGCGCAGGCCATCCCGCATCGCGATCGCGACCGCGAAGCAACTGCCCATCACCAGCACGAATAGGATGGCCTGCTCGTCGAGGCCGAACCAGAGGACGCCCAGCGGCACCCAGCATACGCTCGGCAAGGTCTGGAAGCCGAGAAAGAGCGGCCCGACGAACTTATCGAACTCTCCCCACCGCCACATCAGCAGCCCGAGCGTCGCGCCGGCGACGATGCTGGCCGCGAAGCCGACGATGAGGCGCGTGAGGCTGACGAGGTTGGCGACGACGAGTTGGCTGCGCCACAACGGCTCCCGCTCGGCCGGCACCGCGTCCGACCAGGGCCAGCCGGGGCCGACGGGATACCCGAACTCGGTGTAGACGCCGAACATGTTGAGCAGCGAGTCGACGACGTGGCTCGGGGCGGGGAAGAGATCACCCCGCCACCCGAGCGTCCTATATGCCGCCTCCCAGGTCGACAGGATGATCAGCCAGATCGCCAGTCGTCTGAGGCTTCCAGTGATCCTCTGCCATCTGGGCGTTGACACGGTTGACCTCGTCTTCGATTTCCTTGCGGACCAGCCGGACCAGCTCCGTGATGTCGGGGCTGTCGAAGTGGCGCGGGTGCCCCAGCTTCAGGTCGAACTCCCGGCGGATGCGGCCGGGGTGGGCGTGGAGCACGACGATCCGGTCCGCGAGGCGCACGGCCTCGCCCACCGAGTGCGTGACGAACACGATGCTCTTGTGCGTCTGGAGCCACAGCTCCTGGAGCTGCTCGTGCAGCAGCGTGCGCGTCTGCGCGTCGAGCGCGGCGAACGGCTCGTCCATCAGCAGGACGGCCGGGTTCATCACCAGCGCCCGCGCGATCGCGACGCGCTGCCGCATGCCGCCGGACAGCTCGTGCACGAGCTTGTGGCCGCTGTGCGAGAGGTGGACCATCCGCAGCGCGGCCTCGACGCGGTCCGCGCGCTCGGCGCGGGCGACGCCGGCCATCTTCAGGCCGAAGCCGATGTTGTCGCCGGCCGTGAGCCAGGGGAACAGCCCGTGCTCCTGGAAGACCATCGCGCGGTCGGGGCCGGGCCCGTCGACGCGCTTGCCGTCGAGCGTGATCGTGCCGGCGTCGGCGGCGCACATGCCGGCGGCGACCTTCAGGAGCGTGCTCTTGCCGCACCCGCTGGGGCCGACGACGACGACGAACTCGCCGGGCCGGCAGGCGAGGTCGATCCCGCGGATCGCGTGCACGTCGGAGTTCTGGAACCGCTTGTCGATCCCCTTCATCACGAGGTGCCCCGCCCGCGACGTGCCGGGCCGGGCCCAGGTGTCGACCGACCCGTTCCGCCCGCCGGGCGGGCGGGCGGGGGCGGCGGTGCGGGTGGTGTACGACTCGTCGTCCATGCTCATCCGATCGTCACTTGGGCCGGCCCGCGGTGAATTGGCGCCGTCGCCGGGGCCTCGCGTGCCCGTTCGCGACAAGCGGGCCGCCCGTGGTCCGGGGCCGCGCCGCCCCGCCGTCGCACGGGTTTGCAACCCGTGCCTTTCCGCCAGCCCGGACCACGGGTTGCAAACCCGTGCCACGGGGGGATGCGCCACACCAGCGGCCGAACTTCCTACCGCGCCGCGCCCGCCGCCTCGTTCGTCGCCGGCGCGCCCGCGGGGGCCGCACGAAGCTTCGTCAGGATCGAGGTGTCGATCAACCCGGTGGTGTCGGTGACCTCCCGCGCGAAGCCGACGTCGAACGCCCACCGGGCCATCGTCCGGATCGTCGGCTCGAGCGGGTCGTCGGTGAACGTCACGTTCGGGATCGCCGACCGCAGCACGCCCGGCGGCAGCTTCTTCTTCGTGAGCGCGAACAACGCCGCCTCGAGTTGCGGCACGTGATCGTCGGGCGACTCGGCGAGCTTGCGCGTCCAGTCGCGGTGGACGGCGAGCAGTCGCTCGACGACGTCGGGGTGCTGCCGGAGAAACTCCGGCGTCGTGATGACGAGCACCGTCGCGAACCGCTTGTCGGGCCACAGGTCCTGCTCGCGGCCGATCACCGTCGCGCCGGCCTCGGAGACGAGGAACGAGCCCCACGGCTCGGGCGCCCAGGCCGCGTCGATCTGCTTGCGGTTCATCAGGCCGACCTGCTCGGCGTTGGTGATCGGCAACACGTTGCCCTGCTTCGCCTGCTTCAACTCGGCCTTGAGGTAGTGCCGGGCCGCAACGTCCTGCGTGTTCCCGTGCTGCGGCGTGGCGACGCGCTTGCCGGCGAGGTCGGCCATCTTCGTGATGCCCGCGTCCTTGCGCGCGACGATCAGCACGCCGTTCGCCGCCGCGCCCGCGATCACGCGCAGCCCTTGGCCGCGGCTCTTGTTGTGGGCCGCGAGCGCGGGGCCGGGGCCGATGTAGCCGAGGTCGATCTCGCCGGCGAACAGCGCCTCGACGAGCGACGGGCCGGCGTTGAAGATCTTCGTCGACACCGTCGCCGGCGCCACCGCCCGCCCGAAGTCCCCCGACGCTACGCCGAGCACCGCTTGTGCGTGCGTGAGGTTGGCGAAGTAGCCGATCTTCACCTCCCGCACCGGCTGGCCGGGGCCGGAGGAGGAGCTTTCGTCGTTGCAGCCGCCGCCGACGACGATGCCGAGCAGCCCGAGGATCACGGTGATGATGTACGCGACGGGGAGACGAACTCTCATGCTTCTCACGCTATGTCGGTGCGAACTACAGGCATTCAAAGAGACAACGGCGACACGTCGTCCGGGATCAGCGGCGATGAGGACAAACAGCGACCCCGATAGCGGGATCGACGAACGTGTGGAAGCACCGACGGGTTCATCTGGCGGTACTCTACCCATCGCAACCGGGATGACAAGGCCGATCTGGAACAAACCCTAGCGGAATAATAGGTAAACAATGCGCAACGCGTCGGAACCATGATCGGTATACTGCACGACGCCGCTCTTCATCACAGGAGGCCAACGGTGAACTCCCCTCGGCTCGTCATGCTGTGCGTTGTCGCCACAACCTGCCTCGCCGGGTGCGGCATGCTGGGGAAGAAGCCGCCGTCGGCCGGGGGCGGACGCGCGACGTCCGGCGCGGCCGCGACGGAAGGGGCGGCGACGACCAACTCGGCCCTCTCGTCCAACCGCCGCACGCTGTTCGACCGCCTC
>JAUJNJ010000092.1 GCA_030448225.1 Phycisphaerae bacterium | reverse complement strand
GGCGTGGGCGGCCGGCGGCCGGACGGCTCGCGGCGGCGCCCGCCGCCGCCGACGAGCGACCGGTCGGGCGGTCGCTGCTCGGCACGCTCGGACCCGGCTCCTCGGCGCAGGGGCGTGCAGCCCCGGACGCCGAGCGCGTCAAGCGGGCCAACGCGGGACAACGATTTGAGATCGCCGCGCCGACCGACCACATCGACCCGGTCGAGTTCATCCCGGCTGCCGACGCGCCGGACGTGCGACTGACGCTGAACGTCGAGACGCGGACCACCGACGATAAGGCCGGCCACAACCCGCGGCAATTCGTCGTCGAGCTGCTCGACGGTTCGGTGCTTCCCGGGCCGCCGCCCCTCCAGGCGGCGCGCGACCGCGGGCGAACCGTGCTGGCCGCGGTGTCGATCGAGCCCGTCGGCAGGGCGGTCGTCTTCGCGGGCGGCGGTGGGGCCTACCAGAACATCGTCGCGATCGTCCCGCTGGCGCCGGGCGCCCTCGAGCGCACGCCGTACCGCCTTCGCTTCGTGCACGCCGGTGGCCGCACGGAGGTCTGGCTGGACCGCCAGCGACTGTTGTACCTGCCGGCGGTCGCCGCCCCTCCCCGGGTCGGCTTTCGCCTGAAAGGCGTCGGGACGACGAACAAGGTTACGGTCGCCTTTGACGCGATGCGCTGAGTGGTAGGCCGAGCGGTATCGCCCACGTGCTCGGGCTGGAACGCGGAACGCTCATTTGGATGGCCGGCACGCGCTCTCGTCTTCCAGAGCGGGCGGGAATCGAAAGTGTGACGCCGGCGTTCCCGCTAATCAGTGACCTCCGCGCCACGCCCGGCCGCTGCCCGGAGAACGAGGCGGCGGTTTCTCGTTGACGGCGGCAGCGGCGGCGAGGCGCGGGAGGCCGTGACGTCGGCACACCGTTTTCGGGAGTGACCCCCGCCGCCCTACTGACAGAACTGACACAAGCCCCTTTTGTCAGTTCTGTCAGCACCCCCGAGGCGGTTGCCGCAATGACGTCGACAGCCTATACGACACCCGCGTTACAATGCCTCCCGTGCGGCGCCGCCTCTTCACCCTCTGCTCGGCCCTGTCGCTGCTGCTGTGCGGGGCGGGGCCGCGGAGGGAGGTCGATGTTGACGGCACCGCTCCCAAGCCGGCCGCCGCTGCTCGTCGCCCACTCGTTGTGCGTTGTCGCCGACGCCCGGATGGACTACCTCGGCGAGAGCCCGGACGCGAGGTTCATGCGGGAGACGTCGGGCGGCCGCTGCACGCGCCGCACCCGCCGATCTTCGCCGTGAGCTGAGGCGTTCGCGGCAACCCTGATCCCCGGTCTCGGCGGCGCATAACCTGACCGCCCATGAAGTCCGACCACCCGTTCCTCCGCCTGCTCCCGACGATCGGCAACTGCCTGACGGGGGTCGTGGACCGGGTCGTGATGCTCTACCTCGTCGCGTCGGTCTGGAGCGGGTGGCGGCTGGCCGCGTTCGTGACCGTGCAGGCCGCGATCGTGATCGCGCTCGGGTACGCGAACATCCGCTACGGCCCGCGGCTCAGGGCGAAGCTCGCCGAGCTGGGCGCGGCCGACGACGCCGACGACGAGGGCCCGCACGCGTCGTGCGCCCACTAACCGGAAGGGACCTCAACGTGAACCGCATCGCCCGGTACGTCGCCGCCGTCGCCGGCGTGGCCGCCTGGAGCGCCTACGTCTGCCTCGCGTCGGTCGCGTCCGGTGGCTCCGCGGCCGCGTGGCCGCCAAGCCGACCCGCGACCGCCCCGCCGCCGCCGCCCCGCCCCGCCACTACCGTGGCCGCGCGCTCCGCATCGTCTCCGACGGCGTCCTCTCGCGCATTGTCGACGCCGAGACGGGCCGGGAGATCGACGGCGTGACGGCCTGCGACATCACGTTCCGGCACGGCGCGACGCCGACGGCCCGGATGGAGTTCGTGGCCGTGAAGGCCGACGTCGTCGCGGAGGTCGGCGGGCCGGACGGGATGTTCGCCGCGTCGTGCGAGCGCAAGACCGACCTGCTGAAGGACGTGGCCGGGCGGCTCCGCGACGGGCTCGCTTTAGGCGACGCCGCCAACGTCCGCGGCGCGGTCGCGGAGGTCGTGTCGCTCATCGACGCCGAACTGGTGCTGTCGGAGGTGGGCGCTTGTTCAAGGATATGCAAGTGAAGACAACGCGGCTTCCGGTGGTACGACGTTATTGCAGTAGTGGTTATGGCAAGAGGGATTGGGTACCTCTTCACCCTCCCTCTTCGCACGACGGAGGCTTGGCTGAAGAAGGCTCTCCGGCGTCGCACAGTGATTGTCGGAGTCCCGTTGAGGCGTGGGCAGTTCAGGGCGTTGATGCCCAAACTGACTGACGATGTAGAAGTGGCATGGTCCGACGATGTTGAGTACTTCATCGAGGGCATTAACCGCTAACCGGGGCGAGCTGCCGGAAGCTCAGGTCACTCCTCCACCAGGACAAACCCGGGCCGAGCATCGTCGTCCCAGAAGTCGCTCCGGCTCCGCCCTCGCCCTGAACCTCACGGAGAACACGACCAAGTCCTTCAGACGCCGCTGACGTTGAGTTCCTGACCGCGTGGGAGCCTCCGCCCGCGTTACAATCCCGCCCGTGCGCCGGCCGCCTCTTCACCCCTGCTCGACCCCAAGGCCCTCTGTGCGTCGCCGCGCACGGCGTGGTCGCGGATCTAACGCGCCCCTCCCCCGCGCACGCCCGGTCCGGCGGTGCACGATCAGGCAGTCCCCAGACGGCCATCTCCCCCCACCGCATACAGCACGGCCAGGGCCGACCGTCCGCCGTGAACGCGACGGTCGGGGGGATGACGGAGCTCCGACTCCGGCTCGGGAGGCACGCCATCACACGGCAACGCGCCCCGTGGCGGCGTCTCACAGCCGCCACCTTCCGCCGCGTGCGGACGACAGACGTAGTCGCCGCGGGGGCCAAGGATCGCCAGCGGCGACCGGCCCCGGTAGCGGATCGCGGAGATCGGGGGCCGGCCGCGGCACCGATGACGCTGGCCGATAGCCTCGCCGACGACCAGGATCTGTTGCCCGTCCGACCGAAGGCGGGCCGACCGCGGGCGCGCCGACGTCACCGGCGACCTTCGAAACGATGCCAGCTTCCTCGCCTCGGATTGCGTCCCACGTGGTGACGTCCCCATCTCGTCGCCGTCTTGCTCACCGTCCCTGTCGCTGCGACCACCTTGCTCCCGTCATGACTGAACGCGACGGATCGGATCTTCGTCGTCCCGAGACCTTCACGCCGCCAGAGCTCGCGTCCCGTGAGGCTGTCCCACACGTGCACGTTTTGGGACGGGAACGGCATGCCGACCCCGTCCTGCGCGCGATCCTGCGACTTCGTCAGCACCCGCTTGCCGTCGGGGCCGAGGGGGCCGTCTTCACCGGCGACTCGCCTGTGCCGGCGAACAGCAGCGCCCCGTTTCCGCGTCCCACAATCGGGCGGTCGCGTCCTCGCCGGCCGTCGCGGCCACCTGGCCGTCGCCGCTGAACGCGGCGGACCAGACGAAGGGTGTACGCTCGACGAGCAGCGGCGTGCCGGCCCGACGATCCTTTCGTGCCCGCCGTCCCGTGGCAGAGCACGTGCAGCGGGCGCGTCGCACGCGGTTCCTCACCTTCGCCGTGCCGTCGGGCGCCCGCCGTGAGCACGCGTCACCGTCGGGGCTGAAGCTGGCGTGGGTGACGGAGCCGTGGAAACGCAGCGGCGGCGTGGCCGGGGCCAGCCGGACGGCGTCCCAGAGCGCAGTTCGCGCCCGCACGCGGTGACGATCAGCCGGCCGTCCGGGCTGAACGCGACGTGCGACGGCGCGATGGCATCCGCGGGCGGGTAGGCGGGCGAGGAGAACGGCACCGGCCCTGCCAACGCCGATCCGCCGGTTCCAGCGAACAGCCGCATGTAGGCAGCAGATCGCCATGGCCGCAGAGACGCGGCGAGGCGGACATGGGGCGGACGCTGGCGGACGATTGCATTTCTTCCTGCTTTACTTGGAACATCTTAATTCGCGACCCACCGGATGTCTTTAACGATCTGCGGAATACCGTGCTGACACCCAAGGGCAGCAAGGCGTCTGCTCCCCCCACAGGTCGAAGCACGGCGGGCGACGTTCGGCCTCGCCGCTCCAAGGGCATGGAGAAGTCCGGGGGCTCCTGCAAGCGGCGGGGCGTTCGTTCGTCGTCCTCGCCGCGCCGCGCACCCGCTGGCGGCCGAGAACGGCGGCCGCGGCCTGCGGCTGCACGGGGACCGCCGCTGCGACGACCGGGCGGAGGTCGTGCGGCTGAAGTGGCCGCCGCCGCGAGACGCGGGGCTGTTCGACGGGCAACCCTGACGGGCGCGCGCGGCGGCCGCCAAACTCCCGCCATGCCGCCGCCGCCCTGCCCCGTCGCCTACATCGCCAAGCGCGTACACGAGCGGCGACGTGGCGATCAACGTCCACTTCCAGATGCGGGTCTTCGACCGCCTCATGACCGAGGGGTGGTCCGGCTGTCGCGGCCGCCGCTGTCCCACTTCCAGCACGCCGCGTTCCCCGGCCCTACGAGGACTGGCTTCGCTACGACTTGGCGATGATCGCCCGCTACGACGCCTGCCTGCGACTCACCGTGGCGTTCCCGACGGCCGGGTCGACTACGAGCAGGAGGCGCGTCGACCGGCCGCGGACCGCGAGCTGACGGAGTTCGCGCAGCAACGCGAGCCCCGCCCTCTTCACGATCGACGACCTGTACGCCCGCGCGGGAGGTCCAGGCTGATCGCCTCGGTGTGGTGCAGCGTGCCGGCCGACGGCACGGGCCGGTTCGTGGCGATGATGAGCGACCTGTGCGTGACGATCGCGCACACCGAGCCGGTCGCGGGCGCCCACGTCGTCTGGATGAAGCTCAACAGCCCGCGCTTCCCGGTGCGGTGGAACGAGAAGGTCGTGACCGTCCGCGAGGTGCCGCCCTCGCCGGGTGCCACGGCCCGCAGCACGAGGTCGCGCCGGGCGTGGCATACGTTGCCCTGTTCGCCTGGCGGCGGCGACGAGCCGGCCGTCTAGCGGGGCATGTCTCGACCGCCGCCGCCCTTCGTCGTCGTCGCCGCTCACCGCGGAGCAGAAGTCGTCGCGACCGCCAACATCGGCCTGGTCTACCAGTTCGCCGCGCGGTGGCGGGGTCGGACGCAGCCTCGTCGACCGCCAGGGCGTCGGCTTCCACGTCCCAGCCGCTGCTGCCAGACCTACCGCCCCGCCGACGGCGTGCAGTTCAGCACGTACGTCGTCCACTCGCTGTTCAACGTGTTCTGCATCGCCGAGCAGGAGCTGCGCAAGACCGCCGACCGCGAGCGGCCCTGGCACGCCGAGGGACAGGACCCGCCGGACGCCAGCCACCGCCCCGACCCCGACGCGCTCGAGCTGTACGAGTGGGTCATGCGCCGCCTGAGCGAGCGGGAGCGGTTCGTGCTCGTCCTGCGGTCCGAGGGCGTGACGCTCCGCCAGATCGGCGAGCTGCTCGGCGTGACCGGCGAGTGCGTGCGGCAGGTCGAGCAGGCCGCGACCGAGCGGGTCCGCCGGCTCCACGCCGACCGCGTCTAGCACGGTCGGGGGGAGAAGGAGACCCGCGCCGTGCCAGACGTTTCGTTCCTCGATGAGCCGACCGAGCAGGTCGGCGGCCGTTCGTGCGACGACCGCGTGCCCGTCCGTCAGCCCGACGTGCCGGCGCTGTACCGCCGCCTCGCGCTGCACGCCCGGTTGCGGCGACGATCTCGCCGTCCCGGACGCCCTACCGTTGCCGGCAAATGACGCCAGACCCCGAAATGATGTTGGGCACGAAGGTGCGCAGCTTCCACGAGAACCGGCGCAGGCCGTCCTGCCAGAGCAAGCCGTTCCGGCCGTCGAAGTGGCTGCTGAACGATGCGGGCCGAACGAGCAGGTGGAGGCCGAGGAGAAGCGGCTCGAGCAGTTCTACCGGCTCCCGCCGCATTCAGGACCAGATCCTGATCGAGCGGGCGAACCGCCTGAAGAAAAACACCGGATGCACCCGGTCCCGCCGTCGAAGCTGATCAAGGGCGACCGCCGGTCGTTCGGATCTTCCGCACGCGGACCGAGCGGGTGCCGCTTCATCCCCGGCGGCGGGACGCGGAAGGTCACGAAGAAGCTGACCGTGAAGGGGCGCGATCCGCGTCAGCCGCGTCACCGTACTGGCAGTCAACGCGTTGAGGGTCGCATGAGCGAGCAAGACCCCGAGCAGGCCACCGACCTCACCGACGCCACCCTCGACACGCAGGTCGTCACCCTCGACACGTGGTCGCGGCGGTTGACCCGGAGCCGGACATCACCGCTTACGAGCTGGCCCGGATCGCTCCCCCTCGTCACGGACACCTACGGCGTCGCTCGCGCTGGCGATCGACGGCCTGCCCTGAGGTTCGGCGGCACGTGAAGCAGGTCTGAACCTGGTCCCCGCCGCTGTTGGTGGCTCTCGACCGGGGACCGGCGTCGGCTATACTGCCGCACGCATTGCGGGACGGCCGGGCTGCCCGCACCGCAAGCCGGCTGGGCGGCCCGACCCCTTCCCTGCGACTACGCCGCTTGAGCTCGTCGAGCACCTGCTCCTGCCGCGCTCGACGACGCGCGGGCGGTGCAGAGCCGGGCGCTTGCCGAGCTTCCTTCATGGCCGCCACGTCGACCCGCATCGCCAGCGACTCGCTGATGGATGCCGAGCCGTCGTGGCCTCGACCCGACGAACTCGAACTCGATCCGCCGGGCGCGTCGGCCGCTTCGCCCGCGCCCCGCCCGCCCGTCAGGCTGCTGCTGCGTCGGCTGCGACGGCCTCACCGGCTCCGTCGCGCCGCCGTCGCCTCCGCCGGCGTCGGCCGGGGCTGGGGCGACGGGTCTGGGATCGACCGCCGCCCGCCGCGAGTCGGTCGAGCTGCTCGTTTACGTCCTGCGGCACGTCCGTCCTCGTCGCCAGCCCCGCCATCATGTCCCGCTGTGGCTTCACGTCCTTGGAGCTCATTCGGTAGTACCTCTTTGAAAAGTGCGTCCAGGTCCTCGGCGGCCTGCTTGTGCCCCGCGACCGGCTTGGCGACCGCCGCGCGCTCCGGGTGACGGTCGCCCTGCAACGACGCGTCGGCGAACGCGGTCCGCAGGCCGACCAGGCCCGCGCGGAGTACCCTGGTGGCGGCGATCGTCGCCTCGGCCATCGAGGACTGCCGCACGCCCGGCTGCCGCTTGTTCAGCACGACGAGCATGTCGGCCGCGGCGCCGGGCTCGCCCTCCTCAATCGGTTGATCTGCTCGATTACCTTGATCGCCTGCATCGTGCCGCGCATGTCGAGGATCGACGGGCCCGCCGGCATGAGGATCAGGTCCGCGTGGCGGATCAGTTCCCGCGACTTCCCTCCAACCCCGGCGGGCCGTCGGCCACGATCGATCCATGTGCGGAAGTGCAGCAGCCGCGACCGCGTCGGCGATCGTCTGAGCCCCCACCGCCTTCACCACGCGGATGGTCGGGGGCGGCTGCCGATCCACGTCGCGGTCGCCCTCGCCCGTCCGCGTCGACGACGGCCACGTTGAGCCCGCGGTCGGCGAGCCAGCACACCAGGTGCACCGCGAGCGTGGTCTTCCACCCCGCCCTTCTGGTTGATCAGCCCGATGAGAGTCGCGTTCGCCATGAAGCACAGCGGACGGCCGGGCGCGGGCCCGGAAACTTGAGCCGCGACGGTCGGGCGGGACGGCGGCGGGAAGCGCGGGTGCGTGGTAGATTGGTAGCACGCATGGTGATTTCTACCAAGCAAGTCGGGCCGACGCGGTGCCATCACACCACATCGGCCCGTCCCGACGAAACCACCTGAAAGGCAGGTGGTCCGGGTGGCGAACTCACTTATTCGACGCAGCAATTCCATCGCCGCGACCTGCCGCGCGAGGCGGCGGGGCCGTTCCGTCCTCATCAACTCCGGGCGTTCGTCCGCGTCGTGCAGCATACCGGCTGAGGGGATTCGAAGGTTAACGTCTCGACAGCTACGGCCGCGTGTTTTTCGACGGGCGGTACTGGCTTGCGCACCGTCTGTATTACACCCCGTCGAGGGGCGTTATCCCAACGAAGGTGGTCGTATGCCATTCCTGTGACAACCGTCGGTGCTGCAACCCTGGGCACGTCTTCCTCGCCACGCCGGGCGGCACCCCAGGGACGCCGCGCGAAAGGGCCGGGTGCCGTTCTACCGCGGTCAGCGCACCCACGGGGCGAAGCTGAACGAGCAGGGCGTGGGGGCATCCGGTCGCTTGCGGCGTCCGGGACGGACCCGCGAACTGGCCCGCCGCTACAACGTCCCGCGTCATCATCCACGCGGTCGCGCAAGACGTGGCGTCTGCTGCTCCGACAGCCCGGCGCGTGACAACCGGGCATCTCGCCGCGCATCGTCCGTGATACTTCTCCGCGCCGTCCGATGGGGGGGCACGCGATGGAGGTGTCGATGTTCGTGAAATTCGTGGACGCCGGCGGGGCGGTCGTCATGGCCGCCGAGCAGTTCGACCACAAGCCCGACGCCGGGTCGACCTACGTGCTCGGCGGGGCGGAGTACCGCGTGAGCGGCGACCCGCCGCGGCACGAGAAGGAGACGCGGGTCGACCGCTGACGTGGTCCGCGCGTACGTCGTCGAGGCTGAAGCGCCGGCCGCCGGCCCGCGCCGCCGACGCCGCTCCCGGCCGTCCGCGAGCAGCGTCGCCGGTAGTTTCCCGCGGCCGCGCGCTGACGGAGCAAGCGGGTCGAAGCGACGAAGGTGACTGCGATGGCGATCCTGTTCGGTCCGCGCCAAGCTCGAAGGTCCGAACATGCCGGCCTGGACCAAACAGGCCCTACGACTGGACCGTGGAAGGCCAACGTCTCGCGGTTCGAGGTCGCGCATGACCCGCGGCATCAGCGCGGGTTGCACGCCCTGCGGTGCCCGCCCGACGAGCTGCGTCTGGCCGACTCCTCGACGCCGGTGTGTCATGCCGCGGCGGCTCCAGCACGCCCGCGCTCCCTGCGACCTGGACGATGCCCTGTATGAGCCTGACGGCCCCAACCCGCAATTCGCCGCACCGTTCGTTATGATGGCGGTCTGCGCGCGCGGCGGTGGGCTCCCCCGCCCCGTCTAGAACCAGTCGGATGTGGTACCGCGATCCAGATCTCGGCTTGCCACCGCGCTCAGCCCGACGCGTAGTACCGGGTCAGCGTGGGCGGCGCGCGGTCGACGCGCCGGCCACCTGCTGCTGAACTGGGACGCGCTGCTGGGCATGGGCACGCACTCTCCGCGACCGGCGCGGTCCCGGCCGCCGTGTGCAAGCGCCGCGTTCTGCGGGCTGGTCACGTGGGTGGCCCTGCGCCTGCGGCGGGGGGTGCCCGTGGTGTCTGACCTGGCGACGACCGACGACGCCGCCGCCGCCGTCCTGGCCGAGCTGGGCCGAGATGACCGACCGCGTGTCGGGTGATCGAGCGGATCGCGACCTCCAGCTCGAGCCCGGCGAGGTCGGGCGGCCGTGGGCGGGCTTCGACGAGGTCGTGGACGCGACGGTCAAGCGGTTCGGCCTGCGCCGGCCGTCCGACGCCGCCGAGGACGACGACCTGCCGCCGATGCCGAGGCCGCGGCCGAGATCGTGCGCCCGCGCACCTCGAGCTGGCGACCCGCGACGGACTACGCGTCCGCCGAGGTCCAAAAGCGACTCTCCTCCAGCGGTACAAGGTCCTGCGCCGCATGGTGATGACCCGCGCGTTCCAGCCGAAGCGGCGAGATGACCTACAAGATGGAGGAGCCAGCGCAGCCGGACGGACGACGAAGGTCGTCCGCCGCCCGTTCAAGGAGAAGGTGATCGACCCCGACCCGCTGCCGGGCATCGACCGGCTGCGCGTGTCGATCAACGCGCGATGGACGCGCTGCTGGGCCTGGCCGAGATCGGCGGCGGCGGCGACGACGTCGTGGGGACGATCTCGAACTGAACAAGCCGGCGGCCGAGGGCGAGACCACGACGGTCCGCGCGGTCGCCGCCAAGGGGCTGAAGGATGCGCCGGCACGCGCAAGGTGTGCGGCGCTGCTGCTCGAGATCCAGCGGCGGCAACAGGAGCAGCAGGGGGTGCGGCGGCGGCGGCGACGGACGGGGGCGAACGGCGCGCGGGCGGTCGAGTCCTTCCGGTGTGGGAGGCGTGAAGTTGCCCGGCCTGATGGTCAAAGCGTTCGACGTCGTCTCGGGCGAGGGGGGTTCGACCACGGGGGCGGAGCTCTCGTGCTCCGCGGCTACGTGCGGTTCCTGGCCGACTCGGTCCGCCTGCGCGACTGGCAGTTCCGCCTCGTCGTCGACCACCACGACGGCGACGACCTGTGCCGCATCTTCAACACCGACGGCCGGCGGGTCGGCGAGATCACGATCTTCCCCGCGTTCTTCGACGCCGACGGAGGCGAAGCTGCCGCCACGCGCTGGTCCACGAGCTGACGCACTGCTGGCTCCACTCGGTCCGCGTCGCGTCCAAGACGGTCGAGCGGCAGATCGGGCAGGTCGCGTTCGACATCTACCGGCAGAACCTCGACGACCAGATCGAGTCGGCCGTCGACGGACGCGCAGGGGCTGCCGCCGCTGCTCCCGACAATGGACGACTGGGCGGCCGCCGCGGGCGAGGACGGCGGCGGCGGCGACGGCGAGTCCGATGACGGTACCTGCGAGCGGCGGGGGGAGATCGTGGCGTCGGTCCGGCATCGCAGCGACGTGGTGCTGTACGACCAAGCAGGCGCAAGCGCGACTACGGCCGCGTCGACCAGCCCGACCTCGGCGACGCGCTGGAACGGCCCGTAGGGGAACCCATCGACCCCGCGCCCGCGCCGGCCGGGCCGAGCTGAACGTCTAGCGTGGCGGGCCACGCGACCGACCACCCTCCGCAAAACAAGAAAGACGCCCGCGGCGACTGCCCCGAAGGCCGCCGCCGCGCCCGCGCCCCAGCCCGATCAGCCGGTCGTCGTCGCGCCGCCGCCGCCGGCGGCGTCGCCGCTCGACGACGTCGATGCGATGATCGCGGCGGGGGAGGCCGAGGCGTGGGGCCGAGCCCGGGCGGCGGCGGCGGGGGAGATCGTCGTCGGCGACGCGCCGCCGCCGTCGCTGGACCTGCTCGACCCGCTGCTGGCCCGCGAGCAGCAGGAGGAGCTGCTGCGCGAGGCCGCGGGCGGACAAGGCGGCCGAGGTCGCGCGCTACCGCTGGGAGATCGCCCGGCGGATCCACCGGCTGCGCGACGGGCAGGCCTGAACTTCGACGACTACCCCTACCAGGAGGCGATCTACCGCGACGAGGCCCTCGAATGCACGATCATGGGCTCCACGCAATGGGGAAGTCTGAATTTCTACTTGCGACGCCGCCGCCTCGGCCGCTGGGCCTGCACGTCTTTGGTCATCGCCACAGCAGAAGCGGCTGCAGTTCATGGCGGGGCGGATCAACCCGGCGTTCGCGTCGGTCCCGATGTACCGGGCGATGAGCGGGCGGCGCCGACGAGGGCCGCGACGCCGCCGCGATCATCAAGCAGTTCGGCCGCGGGTCGATCACGTTCGTGTGCGCCAGCTCGAGCGCGACTTCAGCACGCACGCGATGGACAAGGTCGACGTCGACGAGCACCAGGACTGCAACCAAGGACAACCTCCAGATGGTCGACGACCGCCTGAGCGGCCTGCCCTGGCGGCTGAAGAACATCGTCGGCAACCCGCGGCTGAAGGGGAGCGAGACGAACCAGAACCTCGACTGGTAGTTTTCCAGACGTCCGACCGCCGGCACTGGCACGTCCTGTGCCCGACGTGCAAGCTCGAGCAGGTCCTCGAGTGGCGGACGCACGTCGTGTACGAGCGGACGAACGAGACCGGCGGCATCATCTCGTGCGTCCCGCGCGACGAGGAGTACCGGCCGAAGGTCGCGCCAGCGGCGACCCGATCCCGTCCGAGAGGCGGACATGCGGCCGGCTGCGGAGTGCCACCGGCCGATGAACCGCCTGGAGCCGGCAGGGCGTCGGCGATCCCGACGAACGCCGGCCACCCGCGGCACGGGTACCAGCCTCGAACCTCTACAACGTGAACGTGCGGCTCGAGCGCTGTTCCGCCGGTACCTGTCCGCGCGGCACAACCCGAACCACCGGGCGAAGTTCGTCAACAACCAGATGGGCGAGGCGTTCGACGTCGAGGGTTCGGGGCTCAGCGCCGAGATGCTGCTGGCGATGACCGAGCAGGCGAACACGCACGTCCCGGCGTTCAAGTTCGTCCCGTGCTCGCAGATGGAGTGGCGCAAGATCGAGGCCGCGTGAAGGGGACGCGGGCGACCGTGACGACCGCCCGCCCGCCGTCGCCTACGATCCGCCCCCATGACGACTCCCACGACTCCCACGGCGTCCCCGACGACCCCCCTCGAGAAAACAGGCGCCTCGTCTCCGCGGGCCTCCGCTCGGCGATGCTCTGGCTGGCCGAGTCCGAGCTGGCGAAGCAGACGGTGGAGCTGAAGGTCGAGTTCCTCGTCGAGCACGACGACGGCCACCTCCGCGCCGGCGACACGGTCGAGATCCGCGTCGAGCACCGGCCCGAGCACCGGCTCCCGGCCGCGGCCGCCGCCGCCGCGCACGCCCGCCCCGGCGGCTCCCGCCGCCGCCGCGCTTCGCCGCCGGCGTCTAGCGGGGGTGACGACCGCCGCCGCCCGCATCGAGCTTCCCGCCGGGTCGATGGGCCTGCCCCCGCGCTGGTCCGCGGCGTGCGCGCGGCCGGCATCGACATCCGCCCGAACAGCTGGGACGTCCACGTCGGCGACGTCCACATGGTCAAGGCGCCGGGCGCGTCGGTCGTCGTGCCGACCGTGCGGCTCGTGTTCGCGGGGAAGCTCGAGGACGAGGTGCAGGCGCTGCACGTCCTGCGGCAGTACCGCGTCCGGGCCGCGCTGTGCGACAGCCGCCCGGACGCGATGCTCGCCCAGCGGTTCCAGCGGTCGGCGGCCCGGCACCACGTCGACTTCTGGCGGGCCAACTACGCGACGAACCCGACCGACGTCGAGCTGCGGTTCAACGAGGCCGAGAAGATCGTCACCGTCGCGCGGACGATGACGCTCGACGCGGTGCAGCACTGCTTCATGACCCGCAGCGGCGTCGCGCTGCCGCAGAACCTGCGCGACCTGACCGGCGGGCAGTTCGTCCGCGAGATGACCTGCTCGACCCGCGTCCCGACCGTCTGGCAGGGGCGCGAGGACTGGAAGTGGGAGGAGTCGGGTCCCGACCACGCGTTCCACGCGTTCAACTACCTGATGATCGCCGTGCGGATCGGCAAGCTCGACCGCGTCGGCACCGGCCTGGCCGCCGCGCCGGTCCGCGGCACCGTCGAGCGGACGCTCGAGGCGAACCTCGACGACGACGAGGACGAGCTGGCGATCGAGGCCGGCGGCGCCACGTGGTCGGCGTGACCGCCCGCCGCCGCGCGTCTAGCCGGGCATGGCACGCCGAACCGCCGTCGCGTTGCTGGTGCTCCTGCTCGCGTCCTGCACGGCCGGCACGCAGCCCGGCCCGGCCGACGTGCGGTGGGACCCGATGGTCCCGGGGTCGCTGCCGACGTGGCGGGCGGCCGCCGAGGCGCGGTTCGGGCCGGACGTGGTCCTGTTCGACACGCATGGCGGCTACCGGCCGGACGGGACGTGGGTCGCGGTGCCGAAGGTCGGCCGGTCGGTGCCGATGGCCGACGTCGCGCGGGCGCTGAAGCTGCTCTACCCGGACCGGCCGGTCGTCCTGCTGCCGTGCAACAGCCGGGGGGCGACGCTGGGCGTGCCGGGCGTCTACTACGCGCGGCGCAAGGTCTCGATGTTCCACGGCGTCCCCAGCGCCCCGACCTACCGCATCGACGACTTCCGCTGCGACCCGCCGCCGCGGCCCCGGCGGGGCGTCTAAGGGGGCGATGAAGCACCCGAACCGCCGCCGCAAGTCCGGCCGCCGCCGGCCGTCGCCGTCGGCCCTGCCGGAGGCGAAGGTGGCCCGGCTGCGCGGGTTCCTGAGCCGCCTGCCCGACTCGGCCGGCAACTCCGCGACCGGCCGCAGCATCGACAGCGAGGCCGAGTCGGTCGGGATCGAGCCCGACCGCCTGCGCGAGTTCCGCGACGGCAACGACGCGGCGCTGGACGGCTCGATGGTGCTGGCGTTCAACCGCCTGCTCGGCAACGGCGCCGCCACGAAGGGGATCGACGTCGACGACGACCTCGCCGACCCGTCGAGCAACGGCTGGTACCGCTCGCTCGTCGCCGGCGACCCGCGCCGCTCGGCCAAGCTCCGCACCTACGACGTGATCGACCAGACCCGCCCCGAGGCGCACAGCGCGCTGGACGCGTGGGCGGACCTGGGCGTGACCGGCTCGGTGGGGGAGGAGGGCAAGTACGCCGGCGGGTTCGAGCCCGAGGTCCACAAGGGCGGCGAGGACGGCCGCAAGCTGCTCGAGCGCATCGCCTGGAACGTGAACAACAACCTCCTGCCCCCCGACCGCAAGGTGCAGGTGTTCCGCGGCGTCGCGAAGTACGGGGACCAGTTCGGCGAGCTGGGCCTCGACCACGTCGGCGGCCGGCTCGACGTCGTCAAGGTGGCGCCGCGGCACGCGCGGACGATGTTCCACCACTACCAGAAGGACGGGTCGGTCGACCCCGCGCAGGCCTACAAGCAGGTGTTGCCGAACCGGCGCGAGCCGGTCGCGCTGTTCCCCGCGTGGAAGGTCGTCCACTTCATGAACCAGGTCGGGTGGGGCGACTTCTACGGCGAGAGCGTGTTCGAGCCGTGCCTGCGGAGCTACATCCAGGTCGAGGCCATGGAGGCCGCGATGATCACGCGCCGCCTCGAGCGGGCCGCGCTGCGGCTGAAGCACCTCGTCGACATCGGCGACTGCACCACCGAGCGTGAGATCGACGCGCGGCTGAAGAAGTACGGCGCCCGCCACAAGAAGCACCTGACGATCGACAACGACGGCAACCTCCGGCAGCAGAGGATCACGATGCCGCCCGGCGAGGACATCTACGTCCCGCGGCGGGACAAGGACGGCGTCGCGGACGTGTCGGTGCTGGAGGGCGACGGCAACATCGAGCGGATCGCCGACTTCCTGCACTTCTTCAACAAGTTCCTCGCCGGCCTGGGCCCGCCCAAGGCGCACCTCGGCTACGAGGGCGACACGATGCGGTCGGTGATCACGGACCTGCACATCGTCTTCGCCCGCAAGGTCCGCCGGATGCAGCTGAAGTTCATCCACGGGCTGAACCACCTGTACTGGGTGAGCCTCCTGCTCCGCGACGTCGACCCGCGGTCGCTGCGGTACACGATCTTCCCGCCCGCGCTGGGCACGCGCGACGAATTGATCCGCGCGCAGGTCCAGCAGGCGCACGCGACGACCGTCCAGTACCTCGCCAACGCGTTCGGGCAGACCGGCGAGATGCCGTCGATCGGCTGGTTCCTCAAGTACGTGATGAACCTCGACGACGAGGTGATCGCGGCGATGGACCTGGCCGAGGTTGTCCAGCTCAAGGGCTCGGGCATGAAGAACGCCCGGCAGCAAGCGCCCCAGAAGGACTCGGTCGAGCGGGCCGGCGCGTCGCGATGGGGGACGAGCGGGTCGCCCAGGAGGTCGGCCGGCTCCGGATGCTCCTGCAGATGCGCATGGAATCGCGGACCCGCGCCGGCGTCGACGGCTGGTCCGCCAACCTGTTCGGCGAGCACTTCGCTCGCGTGGTCGGGATGCTCGGCAAGCGGACGTCGGAACTGCGGCGGCCAGCGTCGACGGCCGCGTGAGGACGATCGCCGCGGATGAAGCACCAGCACCACCAGCAACCCGTTGGCTACCACCCGACGCCGCTACGCGGACGGGTGACCGCGATCCAGCGAATGAGGCGTCCCACCGCACGGGTGAATGAGGCCGTCCGTGACGCCGCCCGCCGACGGGCGGCAGGACGTGACCTCGGATGGTCGGTTGAAGCACGCACGCCACGCCGGTGACGCGGCTCGTGAAACTCCGGACCGGTCGGCGGGAGAGATGCGTCCGGCAGTGAGAGAGACGACGAGCCCGGCCGCGGGCGGCTCGCGGCTCTCGCACGGGCGGAGATCACAGTTGACCGGGGGAGGGATTCATGGTCGCGGGTTATGCTGCACCGCCGGACCGCCGGGAGAGCGCAAAGCCTTCGTCGAGCCGCCCGATCAAGCTGAAGTCCCGATCGGACTTCGCCCACTCGTGGTCGTACGGCTCCAGGTAAAGGCTGCGGAATTTGGCATCGTAAGCGCGGCGTGTCTGATAAGGAGGAGGTCGGTAATTCGAATCTACTCGGGCCCATTTCAGAAAGTCGTTGCCGAACGCGGATTTGCGTTACCTGCCGGTGGCCGGCAGTGCGGCTCGCAAGTGAGAGCAAGTGTGTACCGTACATTGAGCGCTCATTCGAGAGGCACTGCCATGCCGGTTGAGACGCCCCGCGTCCCGTCCTACTGCATCCACACCGCACGCAACTTGGCGTATGTCCGCCTCAACGGCGACATGGTCTATTTGGGTGCCCCGCACTCACCCGAGAGCAAAGAGAAGTACGACCGCCTCATCGCTGAGTGGATGCAGGCGGGGCCCTGTACATGCCTCAACCTACTTTGCAGGGCGTTAACCGAGAGCCACGCGACGATCGGGAGTTCTAGGCGGCCTCGAGCACATCTGGGAGGCGGTAGAACCGGCCGCCAGCGACGAACACCCACGAGCGGATGGTGACGACTTTGCCGGGGTCGGGGGCGAAGCCGGCGATGAGCATCACGGGCGTGGACGTCAGGTAGTTGTGCGCTCGTCGCGATGCCGCAGAGCGAACGAATGTCGGTCGGGCTCGGCTCAGGTGCGGGTTCCAAGTGCGAATGCCACTCGCCGACGTACGCGCGATGCCCTAGATCTTTCGCGGCCCGGTCTAGCTCCGCCTGGACGTACTCGACGTCGCGGTTGAAGCGCCTGGCAGACTTCACCGCATTTGGCCCTGGGCCGATGACTCGGGTCACGACCGCCCTTCGATCAGCGTCAATGTACCCCACGAGTACTCCCCCCGTTTCAGCCTCAGGGGAAGACGAGGCCTCGGCAACGATCGAGTCTCGAAGATCGTCGGCGATCAGGACGCCGGTAATGGGCGGCTCGCGGCAAACTATGCAGGTCGGCGACGGACCCATAGTGCCGCTGAATGTAGAAAGGTCGGCAACGAGGCGTCGGTCGAGGTCAGGGACTGCGGTCCGCGACCAAAGCCAGTGGTTCACGGTCCTCGCCTTGCCCTGTAGAAAGTCGATGGCGACGGACGCGATGAGGGTGGAGATGAAGGACAGGTCCGCGGCGCTTCCAGCGATCACCGCGCGACCGCACTCGTGCAGAAGCACGTCGTCCGGCGACTCGGGCACGTCGATCCAGTCCGGGGGCACCGGCTTGCCTCCGCGGCCGGCGAGCGCGTACTCGGCGAGGCAGGCCTTGCAGGCGTCCGTGCCCGGCCGGACAAGGAACACTCGCCCGACGCTAGATCGCCGCAGGGAACGGCCGTAGAGCACGGGCGTTCGAAGAAGGACCGCCGCCTGATTGATGACGGAATCTACCCCTTCATCCGCCGTCGTCGTGATGACGAGATCCGAGTCATCGATGTAGGCGTTAAGCCGGTCGAGTGATGCGTTCGCGGACACGCAGCCGGCGGTCTTCGTGTTGAACTGCAGCCTCGGGTTGATGTTCAGCAGGCGCGACATCACCACGCGGACCTTCGCGGCTCCGAAGTCCGAGATCCCGCCGATGTGCCGCGCCACGTTGACCGGCTGGAGCCTGTCGAGATCCATGAGCTTGAACCGGCCCACGCCGGCTTGAGCGAGAAGTTCGGCGACGCGGGAACCGAGGGCGCCGAGCCCGATGAGCGTGACCGTCTTCCGCTTGATGGACTCGTCAAGAACCGTTTCATTCCGCCGCCACAGGTCGCGCCGTCGCATGGAATGCACGCGGTAGCAAGCCGCGGGCAGCTTCTCGAAGTCTCCGCGAGCGTCCGTGCTGAGGAGGAATCCGCCGCCCGCGCGCTGCGACTTGCCGGGAAACTGGAGGAAGAGCCATTCGATTCCGCCACCGCGGGCGGGGTACTGGAGCGCGACGAAGTGACGTTCGGCTGTCCCGAGATCGCCGCGGAGCGTTCGCTGGATCACCGCCCATGGGTCACCGTCCGGCGCGACGGGTTGCAGCGCCGCCAACAAGCCCGCACCGTCTCGAAACGGCCCGGGTTCCGCAGGCAGAGTCCACCAGTAGCCCTGCTCGCGCAGGTCGTCGGATGACTGCTTTCGCTCGGGTTCGGTTTCCGCGGCGTTCCGATCCTGAACCGCCGACATGCGGTTCGGGTCCCACTCGGCGTTCCGGATCCAAGGGTAGAGGTGGGCAAGCTCGTCGCGGGCGTCCAGAATTTTGACGATGCCGCTCTCCTCGGTCATCGCCGTGACGATCAGCGGGTACGCGTTCTTGTAGTCGGGTGACGCGTCGGCGAGGCGGCGGAAGTCGGGGACCGCGTAGAAGCGGCCATGCCCGCGCACGTCGTCCTCAAAGAACCGCTCGGCCAGCAGGACATTGGACGCGAAGGGGAAGTGGGCCTCCAACTCGCTGTCGGCGGTGTCCGGCGGCCAGCGGCCGGTGTGCACGCCCAGGAACCACTGTTCGGCCCGACGCAGAACCTGCACGATGTCGATCAGGTCACCGCCGTCCCGCGACCGCGTCTCCCGCTGGAACAGGCAGAGGTTTCCAGACGGCATCTGGTGGCGGCGGTCGAAGAACTTCTTCTGGTACGACGCCAGCGTCTCCGCGTCGAGGTCCGGGAGCTTCTCGACGGCAAATACAACGGGGTGTTCGAACGGCGTCGCCTCCGGGTACAGGACGACCACCGGGTGAGACTTCGTTCCCCCGGGCGGGCGGACCTTCAACTTGCCCCAGAGAACCAGCTCGCCACTGTCGAGGCGACGCTCGTCAACCCGGAACTGCGGATAGTGGCGGCGCAGCAGGTCCAGCTCACGCACGAACCACTGAGGGTGGAGCGCGACCCAGGAGGGCATGGCTATCGGCTCCCCATTGACCGGTCGTCAACGCGGGTCCGCGCGTACACGGCCGGAACGACGATCGACGCCTTGGCGGCGTCCTCGTCGTCGGTGAACCCGTACGTCTGCGCCAGCTCCCCCTGATCGTCGGCGACCCCGCTGTAGCCGTTCTCGTACACGTCGGTGATGTAGCTGTAGTTCTGGCTGCCATCGCCCATGTTCAGCACGTTGTCCTGACCGCAGTGCTCCTCGTAGAGCTTCATCGCGTCCTTGTGCGGGTGACCGTGCGGGCTGTCCTCCGGGGCGGAGACGACCACGTACTCCGGGTCGATCTTTTCCAGCGCGTCCTTGTAGGGCTCGTCCCCCTCGTTCTCCACGAAGAACGTGCGAGAGCCGTGATGCGAGGCTGCCAGCACGCGCGACGGCAGGTTTTCCTTGTGATACTGCGTGATGTGATCCTTGAACGCGCACTTGTCGGCGTCGCCGACGATGATGACCCAGTTCGGCTCCTTGCCGAACTTGATGACCCCGCACCGCTCGTGGATGCGGGCACGCCGGCGCTCTGGCGTCTCGCCATTCACGTCGTCAATGACGTATTTCGCCGGCGAGAGGATGTGGAATTCTGCCAGCCCCATCGGCTCCGCATCGTTACTGCCGAGCAGAACGCGCTCCTCACCGCCGTTCTTCTTCACCTTCTTGATGAGCTTCTGCAGTTCCTCATACTTGGGGCAGTCGTCTTTGCCTGGGATGTGCTTGGAATGCCAGACGTTCGCAATCGTGACGGCCTCGTCCAGCTCGGTAACGCCACAGAGGTGGTCGCTGTGCGGGTGAGTGTTGACGAACGCCTCGACCTCCTCCCCCTCGTCCAGCAGGTCCTTCATCAGTCTCGGGACGTCGATCCCGCCGCGCTTGCGGTCGAGGTTGATGTCCACGACCAAGATCTTGTATCCGACCGGCGCCTTCATGAAGACGAGCGCCGAGGCCCCTTGGCCCACGTAGAGAAACGCCACCCGGCACAGAACGTTCGGGTCGGTCGGAAACAGGACTTGCCGTGCGACAGTGTTCTTGGCCATATACGGTCCCCTTTTAGCGCAAAGGCGGTTAACTCGGGTCGTCCGCGGCCTTCTTCTTTTGCGCGTCAAGGTCGTGCTCCGCCTTCAGGAGCACCTCTCGGACGTAGTAGAAGCCCCGCTGCTTGGCCCGGTACCAGGCGAGCAGGAGGAACAGCGCGAGCGACAACAGAATGACCGCATTCCGTTTCCAGCCGAGGGTGGATGCAAGGCCGCCGACGAACGACCCGAGGAAGAGCGCGATTACGACGGCCGTGAGGACGAGGATGGCGCGGTGGTACGCGAACAGCGCATTGAAGCGAGCCGTCCGACCGCCGCCGCATTCGGCCCGCTGCATCGCGTACAGGAAAAGAGAGCGGTCGCTGGCGTCCGGACAAATGTTCAGGAGCTTTCCCCTGATGCGCTTAGCAGTATCAAGCGGAAGGTAACGATCCCCAAGACCGTTGGTAAACACCCGGTCCGATGGGCGCCCACCCCAACTCCAATACATGGGCCTTTCGAAGACGCTGGCAACCGCTTGGACCGCGTGCCCGGCTAGAACGGCAAGTGCGGTGAGGGCGATCACGGCGAATGTGTCAGGGAACGTGACGCTTCCAACGAGCGGAACGATGCTCGGGAAGAAGAGCGGGAGAACGCACGCGAGGAGCACGCCCGGCACTACCACGCCAATGACATCGTAGATCTCAAACTTGTCGGTCACGGCCCTCCCCGCCGGAGCGAGCTCCGCAAGTATTTAACGACGTCTCCGACCCTAATGTCCACCGTACGCGCGCAATTTACTGCGATCAAGGGTGGGCCCGTATTTTGTGGTTCCAAGGTGATTTTTCCCAAGCCATTGTGGATCCGATGGGGCAAGGTGGCGCGATTCCCCCGCAGAATTGCTTCGGAAAGTAGTGCAGCGATGTTGCGGGCGAACCGTCGGTGAAGCTATTCGCAGGAGCACGGGGCGCGGTGTCTGCGCCCGCCGCATGAAACAGTCCTGGGAGCCGTTCGGGGATTTTCCTTCAATCCAAAAAAAGACGCGAAGGCGTGCGAACTGCGCTGCAGAATTGCCCCGCCGCTGATCCTGATCCTGCAGGACGCGGGCGAGACGAACTTCTCCGGCTGGCGCGGCGCGGTCGACGCGGCCCGGCAGGGGTTCCGGCGGAACCAGCTGCGGCGGATCGGCCAGTTCAACGTGCCGGTCTACCGCTGGAAGGTCCGCGACTTCCTCGAGAGCGGCCGCGGCGCGGCACGCGTCGCGGCTGTCGGGCCTGGACGTCTTCGGCCACAAGTGGACGCCCCAGAGCTGGCCGTACATCCAGCCGGAGGTCGACGCCAAGGCCGACCCCGCGGGGCGTCGCGGCGAAGAACGGCGAGAACTTCGACGACATCCTCCGCGAGACAGTCGCGGACAACGCGAAGTTCATCCTCAAGTGCGTCCGCGCGGCGAAGTGGATCAAGGAGCGGACCGGCGTCGAGGTCGGCTGGCGCCACGTGGCCAACCGCGACCTGCCGCGCGGGGCGCAGGGGATCGACACGATCGAGGAACAGAACGCGGTGGGGGGGACGAAGGCGACGTGATGGCGAAGCGACGCCGTAGGCGCGAAATCGCCTTCGAGCGGGGTGCGCTTTTATCTCTATCGCGACTTGATTCGTTCCCAACTTCGGATCGCAACAAGCGCTGCGCGAATCGACTTCCGATCATTCGCGTGCCGCATCCCGAGGCTGAAGAAGTCTTCGATGGTCTGCCGCGTTGCGAGCCTCGGCAGCATGTTGCGGAGCCAATGAAGGGCGTTTTCAACGCACACTTTCAGGAGATCCACTGTGGTCAGATCGCTCGTGCCGGACGTTCCGCGGTGAACGATGTCGTTCCGAATCTGGCCCACCGCCGCCAAGACATCTTCTAAGCCTATGAGATCCACAGCAGAAGGCTGCTGAAGAAAGGCTAGCCGTTTCGCGATGTGCTTCGTGTCGCCGGATCGCTTCGTCTCAAGCGGAAACAAAAGGTTCTCGGCCATCTGCCAGTAGGAGAGCAGAGCTTCCTGCTCGCTATCAGCATCCCGCGCTTGCCCGTACAGCCTCATCGCGTCTGCGAGGACTGCCTTCGAGGAACTGGCTGCTGGGTTATCGGAAAGCAGCCGCGCGTCCTCGGCGACCTTGGCGATGAACAGGGATGTCGTCGGCGACCTTTCGTCCGTGGTCGCGCGTATGTGTCGGAAAGTATCCACGACCGGTGCGACTCCGGGGGCGAAAGCGATAAGCCAGCGCGGATGTGGCGCGTGGTGGGTAGGCTGATCGACCTGCCCGTCATGCAAGCGGTGCTGTCCGAATTCGAACTCGATCAGCCCGCGAAGCGTGTCAAACGCCGGCTGGACATTCTGCCACGCGCGGTCGTGAGCGTCCGCGATTGAGATTGCCCGAAGCGCGTGTGTGGGAACCCCTAGTTTTTGTCGTGTTCGAGATGCAATGAGGCTAGATGCGCTTGGGCTAGCGTCGGATCGAGGCATCATCCCCTCAACGTCGTTCCAAGGGACAATTTCGAACGCTACTCCCAGCACCTCAACCCGTGTTGGAAGGTGGAAGCCCCGTTCAATTGCCGCAGGAAACGGGACAAAGATCGTCCACTCTCGCCTCGAGAGAGCTTTGGCGCGGTCCGATCTCACTCGATCCTGCGATACCCCTAGCTCGAACTCCTCCAGCGTGCACGGCTTGCCCATCGCCTTCATTTCGATGATTACCGCTACGACCTCGTACCGCGACAAGCGTCCCCACGCGCACAGGGCCGCGATCCAAAGCCGTGATTCGATTGACCACGGGAGCCCCTGACCATCTGACGCCGCGACCAATGACTTCACCAGTCGTTGTGCAGAATCTCTATTCTTGTCGAAGTACTGTCTCCGAAGTTCCTGCATTGCAGATGTTCCTACGGGTACTGATCTGGCTGCGCCTCGGGGCCTAGCGGGGAAGAAGGTGTGTGGCTGCGAAGAAAAGCAAAACGTGTGCAGGCAGCGTCGAGCGCCGCGCTGGAACATGCGCATCAGCGCGACTCGTACGCCTTCGCGTGCTTCAGGTGGGCCGCGAAGTTCGCCTGGTACGCCGCGGTCAGCTTCGGCTTGCCGGTGAGGATCAGCAGGTTCTCGGCGTTCTGCTCGTCGGCGGCGCGGGTGAAGTTGAAGCTGCCGGTGACGACCGTGCGGCCGTCGAGGATCATCACCTTGTCGTGGGCCTCCTTGTGCTCGGCGTCGACCAGGACGGTCATGCCGGCGTTGGCGAAGTAGGTCGCGGCGCTGTAGCTCGTCGCCGCGTTGTCGGCGTCCATCAGGACCCGCACCTTCACGCGGCGGTCGTGGGCGGCCTTCAACGGGCCGGCGATCTCCTTCGTCGTCAGCATGTACGCCTGCACGTCGATCGACTGTTTGGCGGCGCCGATCTCCCGCACGACGGCGGCGAGCGCGCCGCCGTTGGGGCTGAAGTAGACGCTGACGCCGTCCTCGGCCGCCGCGGCCCGCGCGGGCGCCGCGTCGGCGGCGGGGCGGCGCGGCGACCGCTGGGCGTAGGCGAGGGTCGTCAGCAGCAGGGCGAGGGCGACGACTGCGGCGGCGGCGGGGCGGGGGCGGTTCGGCATGGCCGGCGTCGCCCCGGCGGGGGCGGGGGCGGGCGACCGCGGCGGCGGCGGCGGCGAGCGGATCAGGGGCGGGGGGTGTCGGCGGCGGAGGCGAACGGGACGGGC
>JAUJNJ010000091.1 GCA_030448225.1 Phycisphaerae bacterium | reverse complement strand
GCAAAGCGGGTGCCGCGGGCACGCCGCTTGCCGGCCGGCTCGACCGGACGGGGTCTCGGCCGGCTCGACGTCGAAACGCGCGGGCAGCCGGTCCGACCCAGGTGCGCCCGCGATGCGACCCGGTGCGGTGGACCGCACGCCGAGCCGGAGAGGCGATGCCGTTTGGCCGGCGGCGGTCGGCCGGCGACGATGGGTTGGAGCGCGTTCGAGAAGTGACGTGGCATCGACGGCGCCGTGGTCCTCCCGGCTCGTTCGGGGTAAGACATGGGCGGGCCCCACGTGCCACGACGACGGCCGGATGCGGCGCGCGACGCGCGCCCGGTCGCTCATCAGCGCCGTCGGTGAAGTGCCCATCCGAATGACCCCGCATCCCCCGTTTCGCCGCAGGTCCGAAGGGCCGGCCGCGGGTGATTCGGATAGGCTCTGCGTCGGTGGCGACGGCGATTGTGAAACCGGGAAGACGGAGGAGCGCGACGATGGTGACGCAGAACCACAGGCAGATGCTCCGCGTGGCGGCCGCGGGCGACCTTCACTGCACGGCCGGGGGCTCGGGGACGCTCCAGCACGTGCTCGAGCAGATGACCGCGTCGGCCGACGTGCTGGCGCTGTGCGGCGACCTGACCGACCACGGCCTGCCCGAGGAGGCGCACGCCCTGGCCCGCGAGCTCGCCGCCGCCGGCAAGATTCCGACGTTCGCCGTGCTCGGCAACCACGACTACGAGTCTGGGCACGTCGATGAGGTGAAGCACATTCTGGCCGGCGAGGCCGGCGTCACGTTCCTCGACGGCGACGCCCGCGACGTGCGCGGCGTGGCGTTCGCGGGCGTGAAGGGGTTCGGCGGCGGGTTCGGGCGCGGCACGCTCTCGGCGTTCGGCGAGCCGGCGATCAAGCGGTTCGTGCAGGAGTCGCTCGACGAGGTGATGAAGCTCGAGGCCGCCCTCGTGCGCGTGCAGCAGGCGCACCACCGGATCGTGATGCTCCACTACTCGCCGATCCGCGAGACGGTCGACGGCGAGCCGCCGGAGATCTTCCCCTACCTCGGCTCCAGCCGCCTCGAGGAGCCGATCAACCGCTACGGCGTGACCGCCGCCATCCACGGCCACGCCCACTGCGGCGCGCCCGAGGGGAAGACCGGCACCGGCGTGCCCGTCTACAACGTCTCGCTCCACGTGATGCGCAAGGCCTACCCCGACCGCCCCCCGTTCCGCCTGCTGAACATCCCGATCCCCGAGACGAAGCAGCCCGACGCGTCGCTCGCGCCGACCGAGTCGGAACTGCGGTGAAGCGGGATCCCCGGGCAGAGTTTTGCAGTGGGAGCTTGCGCCGCGGGCTCATGTCGCGGTTCACGACATCACCGGCAACGAGCCCTTCGGGCTTGCGGCTAAAAGGTGGACCGGTGCTGCGGAGCGGTGCCTGCGTGGGGGTGATGCGGATACGGTTTGGTCGACCGCGATCAGACGGCGCGGCAGTCGCTTGCGGTTTCGCGACGCCGCGGCGCACGCGCCGCGCGGACGTCAAAATCAACGCGTAACGGTCACCCGAGCATGTGTCGCAGGCGTCCGGCGCGACGGTCGTGCAGTGGAGTATTCGGGAGAGGATCTCCTCAGTTCACCGTCGGGTCATCCGGCATGAACTTCGGGTTCACCCACTGCTCGGCGTTCGCGCGACCGATGTCGCGCCGCACGGCTTCCCACTGCGCCTCGGGGTCGGCGGCGAAGATGTGTTCGGCCTTGCCGGGCGCGGTGATCCAGGCGCTCTCGGCCAGTTCCCCCTCGAGTTGCCCGCCCGACCAGCCGGCGTAGCCGAGGAAGAACTTCGCGCTCGACGACGCCGCGGCGTCGTCGGAGACGAGCTGCTCGATCGCGTCCTTCTCGGTCGTGAAGTAGACGCCCTTGACGACCTCGACCTGCGCCGCGTCGACGTCGGCGGCGTCGTGCAGGACCATCAGCGGCCCGTCGCACGGCCCGCCGCGGTGGAGGTGGGCGTCGGTCCGGTGGCAGGGCTTGTCGCTCACCTGGTCCCAGACCATGTCGATCGTCGGGTCGATCGGGCGGTTGAGCACGAGCCCCAGCGCGCCGTCCTCGCTGTGCTGGACGATCAGGATCACCGAGCGGAAGAAGTTGCTCTCTCCCAGCTTCGGCGACGCGACGAGAAGTTGTCCCTGTAAGGATTTCATGGCGGATTCATCCCACGCATAGTCGGGTTGATCACCCGATCCTAGAAACGTTTCGCGTCCTTGTCGCCGGCTGAAATCACACGCTTCCCCACCCGCGCCGACCGCCGCGGCCGCGTCTGCTATGGCAGCATTCAGCCGGCTCGCTTGCGAGCCGCGGTGGGAAGCGAACGGCTGCACCGGGGCGAAGGAGTGACGAAGCGGCAAGGGCGAACCCAACATCAGACGTCGAGCACGTCCGCCACGATGCCGGCTCGTTCCAATCTGTTGCTCATTTCGATCCGCTCATCCGGGCTCAACAGAATCACGACCTGCGGCGGACACTCGCGCACCTGCTCCGGCCGCAGCACCGGCTGGCCAGTGGCGGGCAGGAACGTGCCGTGTCGCAGCGGGTCGGCGTCGAGGACGGACGGGACGAGGTCGACGCCGAGCCGGAGCGTCGACAGGAACCCGACCGTCCGCGGCCCCGCGCCCCACAGCGCCACCCGCTTGCCGTCGGCCCGCGCCGCGCGGATGGCTTCCGTCCACCGCACCATGGCCGCCGCCCCCGTCCGCGCGAACGCCGCCACCGCGTCGGAGGTCGCGGCGAGGTCGTCCTCCACGTCCGCGCGCATCGCCGTCGGCCCCGGCGCGGCGTGGGCCTCGACGATCAGGCTCCGCCCGCCGCGCTCGACGCGCAGGTCGATCAACTCGAAGCCGGCGGAGCGGAACAGGCGGGCGAGGGAGCCGGGATTGAAGTAGGAGGGTTGGGCGTAACCGACGTCCCAGAACGCACCGCCGCGCAGGACGCGCATCGCCTCGGGCACCTCGAACCCGACGCCGGTCTCGTACCGCTCGCCGATCACGACCCGCACGCCGCGCACGAAGTCGCCGGCGTTCGCGATTGATTGCAATTTGTCGCGACACAAGACGAAGTCGGCGGCGACGCCGGCGTGGGCGGGGCCGTAGCGTTCGGCGACGAACGTCAGCCGCTCGTCGAGCGGCGCGGGGTGGCGCGACGGGTGGAACGCCGGGTCGAAGCCGGTCCCGCGGCAGTCGCCGGCCGCGCACATCATCGCCAGGAACTCGCCCTGCCCGCAGCCGATCTCCAGCACGCTGCGGCCGCGGAGTTGGTAGCGGTCGATCCAGAGCTGCGCCAGCGCCCGCGCCGGCGCGTCGATCATCTCGGCCGCCGCGGGCGTGGGCGGGTGTGCGCCGAGCGATTCGGCAAGGGCGGAATCGAACGCGACGTTGGCGATGAAGCCGCAACTCGTGCAGAAAGCGAGCTTGACGTCCCCCCGCGGACAGGCGATCGCCTGCTCGTACGACGTGTGGCGACCATCTCGCTGAACTGGGATGCCGACGGTCTCATAGAACGCGAGGAGCCCCTCCGCGCCGCAGCAAGCGCATGACCCCGCCGTGGCCGTGAGCGGCCAGAACGTGGTGCCGGCGGGGGGGAGTGGTTCGGTCATGCCGTCGGGGTGATGTCACCACGGGGGACACGGAGAGCACGGCGAAGGAGGACATCCACAGGTCTCGAGGAGCTTGAGATTTCGACAGATCGAAAGGAGACGACGCCGCACGTCTGCCGTCTTCGCGCGCGCGTCATCGCTGTTCAACCCTTCGGCTCCTCTGCGTGTCAATCCGTGCTCTCCGTGGTGATCCGCTTCTCCTCCTCCTCAGAAGTCCGCGTTGTTCGGCGTGCGCGGGAACGGGATCACGTCGCGGACGTTCTGCATCCCCGTCGCGTACATCATCGTCCGCTCGAAGCCGAGGCCGAAGCCGGCGTGGGGGACCGTGCCGTACTTGCGCAAATCGCGGTACCACCAGTAGGCGGCCTTGTCGAGCGCCATCTCGTCGAGCCGGCGGTCGAGGACGTCGAGGCGCTCCTCGCGCTGCGAGCCGCCGATGATCTCGCCGATGCCCGGCGCCAGCACGTCCATCGCGGCCACGGTGCGCTCGTCGTCGTTGAGGCGCATGTAGAACGCCTTGATGTCCTTCGGGTAGTTCATCACCACCACCGGCCGGCCGACGTGCTCCTCGGTGAGCCACCGTTCGTGCTCGGACTGCATGTCGATGCCCCACTTCACGGGGAACTCGAACTTTTTGCCGCTCTTCTCGAGAGCCGCGATCGCGTCGGTGTAGGTGATACGCTCGAAGCTGGAGTCGATGAACCGCTCCAGCCGGGTGATGCACTCCTTGTCGATGCGCTCGGCGAAGAACTTCATGTCGTCCGGCCGCTCGTTCAGCAGGGCGCGGAAGACGTACTTCAGGAACTGCTCGGCAAGGTCGGCGTCGGCGGCGAGGTCGGCGAAGGCGATCTCCGGCTCGATCATCCAGAACTCGGCCAGGTGCCGCGGCGTGAACGACCGCTCGGCGCGGAACGTCGGGCCGAACGTGTAGACCTTGCTCAGCGCCATGCAGTACGTCTCGACGTTGAGCTGCCCCGACACCGTGAGCGACGCCTGACGGCCGAAGAAGTCCTGCGCGAAGTCGACCTTCCCGTCCGCCGCCCGTGGCAGGTTGGCGACGTCGAGCGTGCTGACGCGGAACATCGCGCCGGCGCCCTCGGCGTCGTTGGCGGTGATGATCGGCGTGTGGATCCAGAAGAAGCCCTGCTCGTGGAAGAACCGGTGGATCGCCATGCTGAGCGTGTGCCGCACGCGGGCGACGGCCCCGAACGTGTTCGTCCGCGGCCGCAGGTGCGCGACCTCGCGCAAATATTCGAACGAGTGCTGCTTCGGGCTGACCGGGTACGTCTCCGGGTCGGCCACCATGCCGACGACTTCCACGCTCGTCGCCTGGATCTCGACCGACTGCCCCTTCCCCTGCGACTGCGCGAGCGTCCCGGTCGCGATGATCGAACAGCCGGCCGTCAGGTGCATCACCTGATCGGCGTAGTTCGCCAGCGTGTTGGGCGCGACGACCTGGATGCCGTCGAACGCCGACCCGTCGTGCACGTTCACGAACGAGAACCCGGCCTTGGAATCCCGGCGGGTGCGGACCCACCCTTTCACGGTCACGGTCTGGCCGACCGGGACCTTGGCGCGCAGGAGATCGGCGATGGCGGCGTCTGGCATGTCGGCAAGGGGTAACACGGGGGGCGCGAGACGTCCAGAGGCGGGGCGTGCGCGTGGGGTGGACAGCATCCTCCACCGTGGTAGCGTGTCGGCGATGCGAACCGTCCCTCCGCGTCCCCGCCGCCTTGCGACATCGCAGCGGCTCCTGCTGCTCGTCCTGCTCTGCGTCACGGGCTGCGCCCACCGTCAGCCGCCGCCGGAGCATTCGGAGGACTGGTACCGAACGCAGAACCTGTTCGGCTCGTTCGACGTCGACGCGACGGGCCTCTCGCTGCCGAACGCGTACCTCCTGGAGCTCGCGTGCTACATCGGCGACCGCGGCACGTTCGAGGTGGACCGCACGCTGGCGACGTGGGGCTTCGACCAGCGGCGCGACTTCCGCGACCTCCGCACGAGCACCTACGGCTACGTCGCCAGCAACGACCGCATGGTGCTGGTGACGTTCGGCGGCACCGACTTCATGAACGTCCGCGACCTGCTGAGCGACGCGGACGCGCTGCAACTCGTGCACGATTCGCGCTACGGCGCAGCGCCCGACGCCCGCGTCCACCGCGGGTTCCACGACAGCCTGAACTCCGTGATCGACGGTGTGATCGAGGAGGTGAGGCGGCAGGCCCGACCGGCCGCGTCGTCCACGGCGCCGACCTCGGCTCCGGCGACCACGGCCGCGCCGACCGGGGCCGCGAAGCAGGCGAGTCGCCCGGCGTCGCGGTCGCGTAGCAAGATGCTGTTCGTCGCCGGTCACAGCCGGGGCGGGGCGTTCGCCGTGCTCGCGGCGGCGGCGCTGGCGCGGGCGGCGCAGCAGGCCGACGATTTGCCGGCGATCGGCGGGGTGTACACGTTCGGCCAGCCGCGCGTCGGCAACGGGCCGTTCGTCGAGGAGGTGGAGGCGCTGCGCGTGCCGCTGTACCGGTTCATCCACGGCGACGACCCGATCCCGGCGGTCCCCCGGCGGCGGGGCTGGTGCCGCAGCGGCTGGCCGCCGCCGACCGCCTGAACGATCGCCTCGGCTATCGCCACGTCGGCGTTGCCGTCCACCTCCGCGAGGACGGCCGGGTCGTGCAGGCTCCGCCGACGACGCGGGCCAGCCGCGTGTTGAGCGACCCGCGCGCCGCCTCGGCCGCGATCGGCGACCACTACCAGGACAAGTACCACCCGGCGATCTACCGGCGCGCTGTCCGACCAAAGCTCATCGAAGAGGCGCGTGGCGCACGGTCTCGCCGACCGCCGCCAGTACGCTCCCGCACCCGTAATCCGGTTGGCCTTACCCGGCGCGCGCCGACCCGGGCGGAGCGGTTTGCACACTGTAGAGGGCTGTCCTTGAGGCCGTCATCCTTCGCTGCTCCAGGATGACAGGGACGCCCGCCTTTACGAGGAGTCGCAAGGCGACCTATGCGGCGCGCTCACCGTGCTTTGCCGATCGCGAGCGGCCGTTCCGCCGGATCTCTCGTCCTCGCTCGCGACGAGCGGGTCGCGGGAGACTTCGAGTACACGCCTTCGCGCAGTCCGTGCTTGAACGCGTCCTTTACTCGGCGGTCTTCCCGCTGTGAAAAACCGATGATTGCCGCGCGGCCGCCGGGAACGAGGTGGTGGGGCAGGACTGTCAGCAGTCGCTCGAGGTTGGCCATCTCCCGGTTGACGAGGATGCGCGCCTGGAACGTGCGCGCGGCGGGGTGGAGCTTTAGCGCCGGCGGCCCGCTCGATCGTGAAGTCGCGGGCCTCGCACACGATCGCCATCAGGTCCTGCGTCGTCTCGATGGGTTGACCGCCTGCGCGCCTCGACGATGAGGCGGGCGATCTCCGGCGCGTCGGTCTCGTCGCCGAGGTCGAGCAGGGCGGCGGCGGCGAGGTCCTTCTCGCTCATCCGGTCGACGAGCGCCGACGCGGGCTGGCCGCGGGTGGGGTCCATGCCATGTCGAGCGGGCCGGGCTGGCGGTAGGAAAAGCCGCGGGCGGGGTCGTCGATCTGCGGGCTGGCGACGCCGAGGTCGGCCAGGACGCCGTCCACCTGCTCGACGCCCGCCTCGGCCAGCACGGTGGGCAGGGCGGCGAAGTTGTTGTGGAAGAGGTCGAACCGGCCGCCGGGCACTTGTTCCAGCGCGGCCCGGGCGCGAGCAAGGTTGGCTGGGTCGAAGTCGATCGAGATCGTCCGCCCGCCCGGCGTGATGCGACGGAGGATCTCGGCACTGTGCCCGCCGAGGCCCGCCGTGCAATCGACGATCGTCTGCCCCGGCCGGGGGCCAGCCGCGTCGAGCACCTGCGGCAGGAGCACCGGCACGTGACGCACGTCGCGCGCGCGGCGAATGGGACGGGCGGGTAGCCATGATCAAGCCGCGCTGCGACGCTCCCGGTTCGGAACGTCCGACTGAAAGCGCACGACGAGAGTAGTAAAGACAGCGCGCGCGTCCAGTGGATGTGCGGGTGCGCTCATCGCGCGTGCCCGCCCCTCGGTGCCGCCACTGCTCGACACAACTCGTTCGCGACCTCCAACACCGCGTATCTGCCTGTCAATCGTTGTCGCCCGCTGCGCACCTTGTACGGAGCAGGGCCGACCCCTACGTCACGTATGAGTTCCGCTGGGGCACAAGTCGGGGGAAGATCATGCATTACCATCCTTCTCCCTGACCGCGTCTCCCGGGCGTCGCCGTTGCTCTACCTTAAGCATGGTTGACGTATCAATTGAGCAACGGGTGTTAGCAATTCTCCGGGACCGCGTGAGCGATCCTTCACGCGATATTCACCGCGACGACCGGCTGTTCGAGATGCTCGACTCGCTCGATCGGGTCGAGGTGGTGATGGCGCGCTCGAAGAGGAATTCGAACTGGCCGTGCCGGACGCGGACGCGGAGGCGATGAAGACGGTGGGGACCTCATCGACTACATTCTGCGGCATGCCGCAGCCCACAGCCACGCCGGCCCCGGCGACGCACCCGACGCTGGGCGCGCGACGCCGGCGGGTGAGTCGATCCTCGAGGCGACAACTGACGTTCGGGTACGGCGACAGCGCGCCCGGTGCTGGCGGCATCGACCTGTCGCTGGCCGCCGGGGAGGTCGTGGCGCTGCTCGGGCCCAACGGCAGCGGCAAGAGCACGCTGCTGCGCCTGCTGCTCGGCCACCTCGACGTCGCCGGGCCGCGGGTCAACGGGCGCGGCCGGCCGCTGGCGGCGGGGCGGCCGCGGGAGCGGGCGCGGCTCGTCGCGTACCGGCCGCAGGCGCCGGCGGCCGAGCCCGGCGCGACGGTGGGGGACGTGCTGCGCCTCGGCCGGGCGCCGTACTGGGGCGCGTTCGGGCTGGAGTCGCCGCGCGACGAGGAAGTGGTGCGCGCCGTCGCGGCGATGCTCGGCCTGACGGACCTGCTCGGCCGGCCACTCGACGCGCTGTCCGGCGGGCAGCGGCAGCGCGCGTTCGTCGGGCGGTGCCTTGCGCAGGAGCCGGCCGCGCTGCTGCTCGACGAGCCGACGTCGTTCCTCGACCCGCGCCACGCGGTCGACGTGTCGCGCCTGCTGAGGCGGCTGGCGCGCGAGCGGGGCGTAGGGGTGCTCGTCGCGTCGCACGATCTGAACCTCGCCGCCGCGTCGGCCGACCGGTTGATCCTGCTGTCCAACGGCGCCGTCGCCGCCGCGGGCGAGGCCGGGCGCGTGCTCGAGCCGCAACTCCTCTCGCGCGTGTACGGCGTCGCGATGGAGCGCATCGACCGCGGCCGCCCGGGCGCGCCCCCGGCCGTGCTGCCGGTCGTGTGATGCGCGAGGTCGGTCGTCGCCCGGGGCGGGGGGAGAGGACGCTGTCGCGGCTAAGCCGCAAGCGGCCCAGGCTGCGTGACGGCGTACACCGATTTTTCGCGGGGGGGGGCGAAGCCATGTACGCAGCGCTATTCATGAACGTCAGATACTCGTTCCGCCCGTCAATCACTCGTTGGAACGAAGCATTTCCCGCGATACTCGAGACCCGGGCGGGAAGTTGCCTGTCGCGCTGAAATGGACCTCAGCCCAACTCAACGCTGAGTCGCACGTGCGGTGGGACGGCCTTTGCGCCACTCGAGCACCGACGCGACGACCAACGCCAACCCCAGCAGGCCGACGAAGACCGAGCCGACAACTTGCATCGTCGGCGACATCGGCTCGGCATCGATTTGGCCCATCTCGAGTCGACTGATCCCCGGCTCGGCGGGCACGTACCGTGCGGGGAGCCGCTGGCCCTCCGCTACTACGGCCCAGAGGATTCGGTCGAACTCTACGTTTTCCAGCGGCGCGTCGGCGACGTCGGCCACGCGAAATTCGATGCGGTGCGTCCGACGGTCGGGCGCGATGAACTTGCGAACGATGATCGCCTCGCCGGCGACGGCTGCCTCGCGGAGGAGGCGTGCCGCGCGGGCGTCGTCGTACGCGAGCCAGCCGTTCGCGCCGGCCAGCGCGAGCGCGGCCATCCCGCCGAGCGCCAGCAAAGCGGCTCGTTTCCGCGAGTGCGAGGCGGTCACCGTTGACGCTCGGACGTGCGGCCGGGCGGCGAGGCGGGCGTCGAGCGCGCGGGCCAGGTCATCAAAGCCGATGAGGTTGTCGCTCAGCTTTGCCAGGACCCGCCCGGCACCGTCGTACAGTTTGAGCGCCTTGCCGCCGCTCATTCCCGTGTCGGCCTTGGCGGCCAGAGCGATCTGATCCCATGGAAACTCGTCGGTGCGGTTCGCATAGCTGACGGACACCCCGGCGGGCGTCAAGCGCACCTCACGGGGCGAGCGCCACAGGGTGAAGGCGGCGCCCAGGCAGGAGAATGCGCCGATCATCGGAAGCGTCGTCGTCGCGTGCAGGCGAAGCACGTTCTCGGGGAGCCGCAGGGCGATGAAGAAGCCCACGGCCGCCACGGCCACGAGCGAGGCCGACGCGATGAAAAGCCAGGCGGCCTTTTGGGCGGACCTCGGGGCGGCGACGTAGACCGCCGACGATTCAGCCGCGGGTAGCGGTGGCGGAGTTTGCACGCCGATACGGGATCGTCTTCGCATGCGGAAGTCAATCCCGATGTTTGAGACGTTGTCAGTCGTACCGGGTGGGGTCCGCGACGCCCGCTTCGGCGAAACCGTACTTCCGCAACAGGCAGCTGTCGCAGCGGCCGCACGCCGCGCCGGTGGGGCCGGGGTCGTAGCAACTGTGCGTGAGGCCGTAGTCGACGCCGATCGCGACGCCGCGGCGGATGATCTCGGCCTTGCTCAGCGTGATCAGCGGCGCGTGGACCGTGAAGGCGGTCATCGTGGTGCCGCGCCGGGCGGCCTCCTGGAACGCGGCGACGAACTCGGGCCGGCAGTCGGGGTAGCCGCTGTAGTCGACCGCGTTGACGCCGATGAACACGTCGCGGACGCCGAGCACCTCGGCCCACGCCAGCGCGTAGCTCAGGAAGATCGTGTTGCGCGCGGGGACGTAGGTGATCGGCACGTCGGCGCCCATGGCCGCCTCGCTGCGGTCCTTCGGCACGTCGATCTCGGCCGTCAGCGCGCTCTTCCCGAATTGGCGCAGGTCGATCGAGATGACGCGGTGCTCGGCCACGCCGTACACCCGCGCCACCCGCGCGGCGGCTTCGAGTTCGAACCGGTGGCGTTGGCCGTAATCGAAGCTGAGCGAGTAGAGCGGCGCGAAGCCGTCGGCGCAGGCGATCGCGAGGCAGGTCGTGCTATCGAGGCCGCCGCTGGAGAGGACGACGGCGGGGCGGCCGTCTGTGGCAACGATCTTGACTCGACCAGTGTCGATCAACTCGTCGAAATCCGGTGGCCCAAACGCTCGCCCGGTGCCCCTCAACTCGGTGATGAAAAAGCCCAGATCCCGAAGTTGGCGCCTCAACTGCTTCTGTAGGGGCCGGGGTGCATTTCGCGTTTCGTGAAGCAGCGAGCGAATCTGTTCGGCCTCTTCGCGGGTGAACGTGGTCCTTCCCTTCATGCAGACTCGCAGTTCCTTCTTCAGAAAGGATCGTCGTCCCCTTGGAGGGATCACGCGGCGTTCGGCGTCTCGATCGGCTCGATCGCCGTGACATGCAAGAGCGACAGGATCTTGAACTCCGCGGGCACGCCGTCGCCTGCCACACCGGTGCCGACGAGGATGTCCGTGCGCGTCAGGAGCGCCATCTCCGGGTGGCGGATCTCGTATGAATTTCCGCTGGACAGGACGAGCCGCACCGGCTGGAACGGGCACCGCGTCAATACCTCTTTGAAGGTCTGCACCGTCATGTTCTGCAGTATAGCGGTTTCCGTGCGGACGGGTCGACGTTGTCTCCGGCAACCTCGGCGTTTACACTCGCCCGCCCATGAAGATCCACGAATACCAGGCGCGTCAGATCCTGTCCGAAGCCGGCATCCCGGTCCCGCCGGCCGAGGTCGTGCGCACGCCCGAGGAAGCCGCGGCGGCGTTCGCGAAGTTCGGCGCGGCGATGTGCGTGGTGAAGGCCCAGGTCTACGCCGGCGGCCGCGGCAAGGCGGGGTTCGTGAAGCTCTGCAAGAGCGCCGACGAGGCCCGCGACGCCGCGAAGTTCATGCTCGGCAACCGCATGGTGAGCTACCAGACCGGCCCCGAGGGCGTGCCGGTGTCGGTGCTGATCGTCGCGCCGGGCGTCGACATCGCCAAGGAGTATTACGTCGCGATCACGCTCGACCGCACGAACAACACGTCCACGCTCATCGCCTCGGCCGAGGGCGGGATGGACATCGAGGAGGTCGCGAAGAAGAGCCCCGAGAAGGTCCTGAAGCAGCCGCTGCACCCGCTGCTCGGGCTGCTGCCGTTCCAGGCGATGGAGCTGGCGTACAAGCTCGGCTTCAAGGACAAGCAGGCCCGCGAGGCGGCCAAGATCATCACGAACCTCGCCAAGGCGTTCCAGCGGACCGACGCCTCGCTCGCCGAGATCAACCCGCTCGTCGTCAGCAAGGACGGCCAACTCCTGGCGCTGGACGCGAAGTTCAACTTCGACGACAACGCGCTGTTCCGCCACAAGGATTTGGAGGCGATGGCCGACGAGAGCCAGGAGAAGCCGCTGGACGTGCGGGCGCACAAGGCGAGCCTCAACTACATCGCGCTCGACGGGAACATCGGCTGCCTCGTCAACGGGGCGGGGCTGGCGATGGCGACGATGGACATCATCAAGCTCCACGGCGCCGAGCCGGCCAACTTCCTCGACGTCGGCGGCGGCGTGACGGCCGAGGGGGCGATCGAGGCGTTCAAGATCATCCTGAGCGACGAGAAGGTCGAGGGGATCCTCGTCAACATCTTCGGCGGCATCGCCAAGTGCGACCTGATCGCCGAGGCCCTCGTCACCGCCGGCCGCGAGATCGGCTTCAAGGTCCCGGTCGTCGTGCGGCTCGAAGGGACGAACGTCGACAAGGCCCGCGTGATCCTCAACAACGCGAAGAGCGAACTGCCCACGCTCATCGCCGCGACGGACCTGACCGACGCCGCGCAGAAGGTCGTGGCGGCGGTGGGGAAGGCGGCTTGAGGTAAGGGGAAAAGGCGAACGTCCAACGTCCGACGCTCAACGTCCAACGTTCAGTGTTCGGAACATGCATGTCAGAGAGAGGGGATCGCACGGCACATCGATCTACGCGTGGCAACGACCCCTTACGAAGGTGCCTGTGGCCTGTGAGATCACGGCTCCGGAGGCACGCCCGTTGAGCCGTCAGGTTCGTCGGCCAGCAGCTCGGCGAGCGACCGCTGGGGGTTGGCCAGGAATCCCCGGGTGACGAGGTAATGGTCGGTGTCGGTATAGGCCACGGGCCGCACGCCGCCGCCGTCCAACTGGAAGATCGTCGCGTCGGGGTACGCCAGGATGATCGGCGAGTGGGTGGCGATGACGAACTGGCAGCCTTGGCGGACGAAGTCGTGCAGCAGGCGGAGGAAGTGGATCTGCCGCGTCGGCGACAGCGCCGCCTCCGGCTCGTCCATGAGGTAGAGGCCGTTGCCGCGGAAACGGTTCTGGAACAGGGCGAAGAAAGATTCCCCGTGCGACTGCTCGTGCAGGGACCGCCCGCCGTACGCCCCGATGAGCGACCCGTCGCTTGGCTCCCTATCCAGCCGCTCGATCTCCGAGGCGACGTTGTAGAAGCTCTCGGCCCGCAGGAAGTAAACGTCGGCCGGCATCGCCCCGGTTCGGGCGAGCCAGACGTGCTTGTCGAGCGGCGAATGGGACGCCCGGGTGGCGAAGTTGAAGTTCCGGCTGCCGCCCTCCGGGTTCAGGCGGCACCCGACCGCAATGGCCTCCATCAGCGTCGACTTGCCGGACCCGTTCTCGCCGACGAGGAACGTGACGCGCGGGTGGAACGCCAGCGGCTCCGCCAGCCCGCGGACGGCGGGCAGGTCAAATGGGAACCCGCCCGCGTCCGGGATGCTATCCCGGTCGAGTTCGAGGTACCGAAGGTACGGGCCGGGCTTGCTCTTGTGTCGCCGCGCCACTGAATTTCTTCCTCCGGCAATAGAGTGGACCGACGTTCAACTACTGGGGTCACGCGCCGGGCGCACGGGGACGCACGAGAGCATATACGGTTTCGGTCTTGTCCTCGCGCGGGCGACGCCGGTTGGTTGCGAAGCCGCAAGCGGCGGGATCGACTCGTAGGCGACGATCGCCAACTCTCACTTGGACGTTGGGCGTTGGACGTCGGACGTTGAACGTTCGTCTTGCTCCATCACCGTCGTCCCTTCCCGCTCGATCTTCACCGCCTCGATTACCATCGCCGCGAGGATCGCCGCGCCGCCGACGAGCGTCGACCACGGCGGCACCTCACCGGTGGCCAAGCCGACCCACACGGGGTTCAGCACGGGTTCCAGCAGGATCAGGAGTGACGCGTCGACCGGCCGCACCCGCCGCAGGGCGAGTTGGAACAACACGTACGGGATCGCGAGTTGAATCACGCCGGTGAGGCCGACAATGAGCAGTTGGCGCGGCGTGACGTTCAGCAGCGTGCCGGCCAACAAACACAGCGGCAACAGGATCAGCGCGGTGCCGGCGTTGTTCAGCATCACGACGAGGAACGGGTTCACGCCGCCGGCGGCGCGGTCGTTGTAGTCGAGCACGAGGATCAGCGCACCGAACGCCACGCCGGAAACGAGGCCCGCTACCGGCCCCACCCAGTTTTCGGGCTGCCACCCGCCCCAGATCATCACGGCGATCCCTGCGAACGCGACCGACATCGCGACCGCCGTCTGCCGGCCGATCGTCCGCCCCTGCGCCAGCCAGGCGAAGAGCGCGCAGAAGATCGGCCCGGTGTACTGCAGCAGGATGCCGGTGCCGGACGTGGAGACGCTCATCGAGAGGATGAGCAGCGCGTAGACCGTCGCCGACAGCACGACGCTCGCCGCCATCGGCCACGCCCGCGGGCGGTTGCCGCGGCCGAGCGGGATCAGCGGCAGCATCGCGAGGGCGGCCGCCAGCGAGCGAAAGAACGCGAATGCGATCGGGTCCATCCCCGCCACGCGGACCGCCACGCCGCTGACGCTCCACAGCACCGCCGCCGTCATCAGCATGACGATGCCCAGCCCGCGCCCGACGGCGGGGCGTGGGCCGCGGGTTTCCAGCGGCAGCGGCGACAGGGTGATGGTGGGGTCGGAGTTCATCGTGCCGCCGGCGGGTGAGTCCATCGCCCGGCGGCCGGGCAGCATACGAGCGGTCTTGCCGGCGGATCAACCGGAGCCCGAAGGCCGCTCGTCGCCAGAGCGTCTGCTTCCGCGGCCGCTCACGGCCTTGGTTGAGAACCGCAGGCGACTACCAGTGGGCCACGCGCCTCTCATCGGAGGCAGAAACACACCGGTCACAACTCGGCGGTCGGTCGGGCGTCTAATGAGTATGCGCCACACCCGCTTGCTATCGGTCGCGCTGCTCGCACTCGTGGCCGCCGCCCCCGCGTCGCCCCGCTCGCCAGCGGTGGCTCCGTCGCCATCCATTCGGCAGAAGACCGAGTCGCTCCGGGCGGCGTGGAAGGAGCGGTTCGTGGCGGAACAGTTTAACACGGTGGTCGCGCCGCCGTTCCTCGTCGCCGGCGACGGCTCCCCCGCCCAAGTGCGCCGCTACGCCGACGGCACGGTCGTCGCCGCAGCGCGGGCGCTGCGCGCGACGTACTTCAAGACCGAGGCTCCCGAGCCGGTGCTTATCCTGCTGTTCGAGAGCCCGGGGTCGTACAAGCGGCTGGCGAAAAAATGGTTCGGCGACGACGACGTGCCGCACTTCGGGTTCTACCGCCGGCGCGAGAACGTGATGCTGATGAACATCCGCACCGGCACCGGCACGCTCGTGCACGAGATGGTCCACGCCCTGATGGCCCCCGACTTCCCCGCCTGCCCGGACTGGTTCAACGAGGGCCTCGCCAGCCTTTACGAGCAGTGCAGCCTCGACGGCGACACGATCAAGGGCCACGTCAACTGGCGCCTGCCGCCGCTGCGGAAAGCGGTCCAGGAGCGAACGCTCCGCCCGCTGGAGGACTTGATCCAAGACCCGAACTTCTACGGCGACAATCGCGTCGGGATGAACTACGCCCACGCGCGGTACCTGCTGATGTACCTGCAGGAAAAGGGGCTGCTGAAAGACTACTACGGCCGCTTTCGTGCATCGGCGAAGGATGACCCGCAGGGGCTGAAGACGCTGCGCGAACTCATCGCGCCGGAATCCCTCGCCAGGTTCGAGCAGGAATGGCGGGCGTGGGTACTCAGCCTGCGCGCGTCGTAGGAATAGCCGCGGCCGCCAAGGTCACCGCGGCCAGACGCCATCCGCACTGCTCGGCGTGCCGTAGATTCGCGCCGTTGACCCGGCGACGCACCCGCACCGCCTTGAGGCGACCCGCCGCGGCGCGTACCATCCGGCGTTTCCCGCCCCCGGTTCTTCGGTTCGGGCGGGCGACGACGCACTCGGGTCCGAGCAACCATGGCAAATACGAACAATCCCTTCGGCGCAGAATCCACTCTCGAATCCAAGGCGGGCAGCCTCCGGTACTTCCGGCTCGGGCGGCTGAAGGAGCTGGGGATCGGGCACGTTGACCGGCTGCCGTTCTCGATCAAGGTGCTGCTCGAAAGCTGCCTGCGCAACACCGACAACTTCGAGGTCACCGAGGACGACGTCCGCGGCCTGGCCGCCTGGGACGCCGACCGCGCGTCGAGCGCCGAACTGCCCTTCAAGCCCGCCCGCGTGATCCTGCAGGACTTCACCGGCGTGCCGGCCGTCGTCGACCTGGCCGCGATGCGCAATGCGATGAAGCGGGCCGGCGGCGACGCGCAGCGGATCAACCCGCTCGTGCCGGTCGACCTCGTGATCGACCACTCGGTCCAGGTCGACACGTTCGGCAGCGCCTACGCGCTCATGCACAACGTCGAGAAGGAGTTCGAGCGCAACCGCGAGCGCTACGAGTTCCTCAAGTGGGGCCAGAAGGCGTTCAACAACTTCAGCGTCGTGCCGCCGGCCAACGGCATCGTGCACCAGGTGAACCTCGAATACCTCGCCAAGGTGGTGCAGACGCGGGACGGCGTCGCGTTCCCCGACAGCCTCGTCGGCACCGACAGCCACACGACGATGATCAACGGCCTCGGCGTCGTCGGGTGGGGCGTGGGCGGGATCGAGGCCGAGGCGTGCATGCTCGGACAGCCGATCTACATGGTCACGCCGCAGGTCGTCGGCTTCAAGCTCCACGGCCGCCTCCCCGAGGCCGCCACCGCGACCGACCTCGTGCTGACGATCACGCAGATCCTCCGCAGCCACGGCGTGGTCGAAAAGTTCGTCGAGTTCTACGGCGACGGCCTCTCCACGATGAGCGTCGCCGACCGCGCGACGATCGCCAACATGGCCCCCGAGTACGGCGCGACGATGGGCTTCTTTCCCGTCGACGACCAGGCACTGGCGTACCTCCGCCTCACCGGCCGCGACCCGAAGCAGATCGACCTCATCGAGCGGTACTGTAAGGAGCAGGGGCTGTGGCGCGACAAGTCGGTCGAGCCGGAGTTCAGCCAGATCCTCGAGCTCGACCTCGGCACGATCACCCCGAGCGTCGCCGGCCCGCGCCGTCCGCAGGACCGCGTGGAGCTGAAGAACATCAAACAGTCGTTCCGCTCGACGATGGTCGACGTGTTCAAGAAGCCGGCAATCGTCGACGACGGCAACGCCGCCCCGCGCCTCAACCGCTGGGCGGGCGACGCGGCGGCCGGCGAGCAACTCCGCCAGCAGGCGATCGCCGACGTCTCGGCCACGGGCGCGCAGCCGCAGCAGGGCGCGGCCGGCACCGCGGTGACCACGAACGGCGGCGCCGCCGCCACGGCGACGAGCGACGAGCCCTGGCAGAAGCTGACGCACGGCGACGTGACAATCGCCGCGATCACGAGCTGCACGAACACGAGCAACCCCTCGGTGATGATCGCCGCCGGCCTGCTGGCGAAGAAGGCGGTCGAGCGCGGGCTGACGGTCCCGCCGTACGTCAAGACGAGCCTCTCGCCCGGCAGCCGCGTCGTCACCGAGTACCTGAACCACGCCGGCCTCACCGAGTACCTCGACAAGCTCGGCTTCCAGACCACCGGCTACGGCTGCATGACGTGCATCGGCAACAGCGGCCCGCTGCCCGAGGCGATCGCCAACGTGGTGGAGAAGGGGGACCTCGTCGTCGCGTCGGTGCTCTCGGGCAACCGAAACTTCGAGGGGCGCATCAACCCGTCCGTGAAGGCGAACTACCTCGCCAGCCCGCCGCTGGTGGTGGCGTTCGCGATCGCCGGCACGGTCGACATCGACGTGCACAGCGAGCCGCTGGGCACGAGCGACAAGGGCGAGCCGGTGTTCCTGCGCGACATCTGGCCGCACCCCGACGAGGTGCAGCAGACGATCGCCGCGGCGCTGGCGCCGTACATGTTCCAGCGGCAGTACGGCAACGTCGCCGAGAACAACGAGGAGTGGAACGCGATCCCGGTGAAGGGGGGCGAGCTGTTCGCCTGGGACGAGGCCAGCACGTACATCCAGGAGCCGCCGTTCTTCAAGGACCTGTCGGCCGAGCCGAAGCGGATCGAGGCGATCCGCGGCGCGCGGTGCCTCGTGATGGTCGGCGACAGCGTGACGACCGACCACATCTCGCCGGCCGGGTCGATCAAGAAGGACTCGCCCGCGGGCACGTACCTCGTGGAGCACGGCGTGGGGCCGCTGGATTTCAACAGCTACGGCGCCCGCCGCGGCAACGACCGCGTGATGACGCGCGGCACGTTCGCCAACATCCGCCTGCGCAACCTGCTCGCCCCCGGCACCGAGGGCGGGCTCACCACGTACCTCGGCCCCGCGCCGCTGCCCCACGCCCCGGCCGCCAAGGCGACCCAGGCCTCGCCCGACCCGGAGGTCGGCAGGGTCATGAGCATCTTCGAGGCGTCGGAGAAGTACCAGGCGGAGGGCGTGCCGCTGATCATCCTGGCCGGCAAGGACTACGGCATGGGCTCCAGCCGCGACTGGGCCGCGAAGGGCGTGTACCTGCTGGGCGTGAAGGCGGTGATCGCCGAGAGCTTCGAGCGCATCCACCGCAGCAACCTGGTCGGCATGGGCGTGCTGCCGCTGCAGTTCAAGGATGGCGAGACGCGAGGGACCGTCGGCCTGACCGGCCGCGAGACGTTCGACATCCGCGGCATCGCGCAGGGCCTGCGCCCCGGCCAGATCCTGACCGTGGTCGCCACCCGCGAAGACGGCACGCAGCTCTCATTCGACGCCCG
>JAUJNJ010000090.1 GCA_030448225.1 Phycisphaerae bacterium | reverse complement strand
TGCTGGAGCGCCGCCCGGCCGGCGCGCCAGGCGGGGGCACCGAGCACTGGACGGTGACGAACGTGCAGGCGGGGAAGGTGCGGGGCAACTACCCGCTGGTGTCGATCCTCGGCGAGCGGACGGAGAAGATCGTCGACCTGTTCCGCGGCCCGTGGCAGCACCGCGGCCTGCTCGTGAAGTTCAAGCTCGAGGTGGGGATCGGCCGCGACGAGTTGATCCGCGTCGGCCAGGCGAGCCGGGCGGCCAGCGGCGCGGAGTACCTCGTCGCCAACACGCTCGACATGGTCCGCGGCGACGGGGCCGGCGCGTTCCTGCTGAGCGACGCCGGCGCGGAGTGGGTGCCGCGGGGCGACCTGCCGGGCCGCATGACCGCGATCGTCGTCGCGCGGCAGGGGCGGGCGGGGGCGACGTAGCCGGGCGGCGCCCGGGGGTTCAGCAGTGGCTCCCTGTCATCCCGAGGAGCGACAGCGACGAGGGATCTCGGGGTGGTGGGGCGCGTCGTTCCTGCCCGGGATCCCTCGTCGCTGTCGCTCCTCGGGATGACGGCGACTGACGCATCAAACGCATTCGGAAAGGCGCGGTCATCGGCACCAACGCGTTCGGCGACAGACCTGTCGCTCCCTCACAACTGCACCTGCTCCCACATCGCCTCCAGCCGTTTCGGCGACACCGGGGTCGGCGTCTTCAGTTCTTGGGCGAACAGGGAGACGCGCAGTTCCTCGATCGCCCAGCGGAAGCGTTCCATCGCGGGGTCGGTCACGCCGCGGTCCTGGTGGAGTTGTTCGCGGGCGAGGAACGCGCGCCAGTGCGGCGTCACGTCGTTCATGTGCTGCGCGTCGCGGGCGAGGCCGGCGTTCATGAGTTTTTGGAGTCGGACCTGCATCCCCTTGAGGTAGCGGGGCAGGTGCCGCAGCCAGCGCGAGGGCGTGCGCGCGACGAACCCCTTGTAGACGAGGCGCGCGAGTTGGTCGCGCATGTCGCGGGCGCTGGGCATCAGCATCGGCGGGAAGTCGCGGCCGAGCGTGGCCGACACGTCGTGGTAGGTCGCCAGGCTCTCCGACACCGCCATCACGACCTCCGCGCCCGCGGCGGCCAGGCGTCGCCAGGCGGCCTCGGCGCGGGCGGCGAACTGCGCCTGCGTGCGGGTCTCCCACCCGTCGTCGACGTCGGCCGCGTCGTCGTAGAAGAACGCGCGGTCGGCGATGGCGACGAGCAGGTCGCGCTTGAAATCCGCGCCGGAGCCGACCATCGCGTAGCGGAGCGCCAGCCCGTCGAGATCCTTGATCTTGCGCAGCGTGTACTTCAGTTCCTCGGCCACCTGGATCATGAACAGCCGCCGCAGCCCGCCGCGGTGGGCGGCGCGGGCGGCGGGCTCGGCGTCGTGCAGGCGGAGCGAGACGCTGGCGTCGGCGTTCTCCATCAGCGCGGGGAACCCGAGCAGCGTCATCCCCGACCGCGGGATCTCCACGCCCGGCGGCAGGTCGCCGAAGTCCCACCGCACGAGGCCGTCGCGGTGGTACTGCGTCGGCGGGAGCGACGCGAACGTGTCGCGGGCCTTGAGGCCGAGGCGCTTGCGGATGTGCGCCAGGTCGCGGCCGGTCAGCACGGTCTTGCCGAACGTGTCCATGACGCGGAAGTTCATGAACAGGTGTTCGGGCATGGCCGGGAGGTCGAACGCCGTCTTGGGGATCTGCCGGCCGAGGCGCTTGCCGAGGTGCAGCGCGACGGAGTCGAGGAACGGCCCGCGGCCGAACGGCATCGCCGCCACGACCGCGTCGGCCACCTCCGGCGCTGGCACGAGCCCGACGCGGATCGGCTTGGGCAGCGTGCGGATCAGCGCGATCACCTTCTCGCGCACGAGCCCGGGCACGAGCCAGTCGAACTGCTCGTCGGGCAGGCTGTTGAGCAGCGCCAGCGGCACGACGGCCGTCACGCCGTCGGCGGGGTGCCCGGGCTCGTAGCGGTACTCGAGCGGCACGCGCGTCGACGTGCTGCCGACCGTCAGCTCGTCGGGGTAGAGGTCGCTGGAGATGCCGGCGTCGGCGCCCTTCAGCGTGACGTCGTCGCGCGTCATCACGAGCACGTCCGGGTTCGCCTTGATCGCCTGGCGGTGCCACTTCTCGAACTCGTGGCCGTTGTAGATCCGCTGCGGGACGCGCGCGTCGTAGAACTTGAACCGCGCCTCCTCGTCGACCAGCACGTCCCGGCGGCGGGCCTTGGCCTCGAGGCGCTCCACGTCCTCGACGAGCGCGAGGTTGCGGCGGAAGAACGGCGCCTCGGTGCGGAACTCGCCGCGGACGAGCGCGTGCAGCAGGAAGACGTCGCGCGACAGCTTCGGCTCGATCGGGCCGTAGTCCACCGCCTGCCGCGGGATGATCACCAGCCCGTAGAGCGTGACGCGCTCCCACGCCTCGACGCGGCTCTTGTCCTTGCGCCAGTGCGGGTCCCAGTAGTCGCGCTTCACGAGGTGCCCGGCCGCCCGCTCCACCCACTCCGGCCGGAGCGGGCCGACGGTACGCGCGTAGAGCTTCGTCGTCTGCACGAGCTCGGCCGCCATCACCCACTGCGGCTTCTTCTTGAACAGCGCCGACCCGGGGAACAGGTTGAACTTCAGGCTCCGCGGCCCGGCGTAGTCGTACTCGACCTTGTTGCCGATGTTCCCCAGCAACCCCGCCAGCAGCGCGCGGTGCACCGCGTCCGGGTTGAACGCGCGCGGGCGGGGGGCGGGTAGACGCGGCGGGTTGGCTGGCTGTGACCTCACGCGGGAATCTTAGCCCGCAACCGCAGAAACACGCAGTGCGGAAGTCGGAGAGAAGCAGCGCGTCAGGGTGCGCAATCGATGAAGCGGTATAGAACCAACCCGATCCGTGGGGCGCACTTGGAGCGTCTACAAGAACCGGGGTCGGGGGCAAGTTGTCATCCTGAGCGCAGCGAAGGATCTCACGCGGGTGTCGCAGGAACCACGGGAGATCCTTCGCTGCGCTCAGGATGACATTTCTCGCGGACCGGTACTTTTAGAAGCTCTTAATAGCCGCGGGCGGAAGCCCGCTGGTCTTCTACGGAAGGATCAGCGGGCTCCCTCCGTGAAGTGATGTCAACGCGATCTGGTGGCAACGCGACAGATGGCAAAGTTAATGCGAGGTCACGACCGAGTCGCTGGAAACGAAACGGAGCGCCTCGCCTACGTCTTCTCCGTGCCATCATCCTCCGTGTTGGTTACCTGCCCCCTTCGTCGCGATTCCTCGCTAGAGCCTCGCCCGCGCCGCGTCGCATCGGTGAAGGTATAGTGTCGGCTTCACCTTGCGGAGGACAGCCCATGTCTCGGCTCGCACCACCGGTCGCCTTGCTTCTACTTGCCGCCTTCACCAGCGCGGCTCCCGCTGCGGCCGCCGAACAAGTCTCGCGCACCGCCACCGCGAACAACGACAACGGCGTCGTCACGCTGACGGTCGACGGGCAAAAGGTCCTTCAATACCAAGGCCGGCCGACCGAGCTGCCGGAAGGGTACGACCCGTCGTTCCGGCGCGGCGGGTACATCCACCCGCTCTACACGCCGTCGGGGAAGGTCGTGACCGACGACTACCCGCCGAACCACAAGCACCACCACGGCGTCTGGTCGCCGTGGACGAAGACGGTGTTCGAGGGCCGCAAGCCCGACTTCTGGAACATGGGCCAGAAGAGCGGCCGCGTGGAGTTCGTGCAGGTCGACGGCGTGCGTTCGACGGACCGCGAAGGCAGCTTCACCGCCGTCCACCGCTTCGTCGACATGACGGCGGAGCCCGAAAAAGCCGCGCTCGACGAGCGGTTGGAAGTCACCGCCCGCCGCGGCGGCACCGCCGGGAAGCCGTACCACGTCGTCGACCTGACGATCACGCAGACGTGCGCGACCGACAGCCCGCTCGTGCTGCCGAAATACCACTACGGCGGCCTCGCGCTTCCGCGCCCGGCAGTGGGACGGCAAACCCAACGCAACGTTCCTCACCAGCGCGAGGGCAAGACGCGCGGCAACGGCAACGAGACGACCGCCAAGTGGTGCCACGTCGGCGGGAAGATCGACGGCCAGCCCGCCGGCGTGACGATCCTCTGCCACCCGGACAACTTCCGCTTCCCCAGCCCGTGCGGCTCCACCCGACCGAGCCGTTCTTCTGCTACGCCCCGCAGCAGGGGGCGAGTTCACGATCGAGCCCGGCAAGCCGTACGTCGCGAAGTACCGCTTCATCGTCGCCGACGGCGAGCCGGACAGGGCGATGTATGACCGGCTGTGGGAGGAGTACGCGAAGGAGGGGAGAGCTGATTCGCCGCTTCTTCTAAAGCTTGCCGTACACGTGCACGACGCGGGAGCCCATCTGCTGCGCGAACGCCCGCACGAACTCCGCGGTGAAAAGCGGCCAATTCCAGAACTCGAAGCCCACGTCGGCGAATGCCCACGGGCGGATCATGTTGCCACTCGTGAACCGGGCGTGCGGCACCGCAGGCGGGGCAGGCGAGAAGGGCGGGGCCGCTACGCTCGAGACCACTCACCGACGGCATCCCCCAGCGTTCCGGCGGCTCGGTCTTGGACCTGCAGGCAGAGCAGACGAGCGCGAAGTCGCCGCTGCTGTAAAACACCGTGCAGCCGGCGATCACCCTGAGGCCGTTAGACCGGGTCTTGAGGAGATACGGATCGGCCGTTCCCGTTGCCTTGGCGTAGTTCGGTCCGGGCGCGTGACCGAGCGGTCCGCCCAACACGCAGTCTGTCGCGTCGGCGGAGACGATGCCCTCGGCGACCAGCCATCGGAGCATGCGATCGGCTTCGACTGTCGCCCGAGCCGCCGGGACGTCCGGTGCGGCGAGGTTCTGGAAATAGCCCCTATGACAGCTCCTCCGGCGTGCCAACCGGCGACAGGTCATCAAGCGGCATAACAGCGATTCGTCCGACGGGCCGGCAACGCGACTGGCGCGGCCCCCGCTCCATTGGTACCGCCCACGGGTACAGAGGGCGGGGGCAGGCGATCCAGTTCACCGCCTCGGCGCTGTCGCTCCCGGCCTGCGGCTTCCGCGTTCCTCGCTCGCCTGCTGTTGCTGTTCGATCTCCACGATGAGCGTGCGGAGTTGCTGGTGGATGTCGTGCCACTCGCATGCGGATGTAGGAGATGAAGTTCTCCTTGCACCGGCGCGGTGCAGCTTACTGTGCGACAGGTGGCGGGCCTGTTCGTGGTAGGCGTCCCAGAGCGTGACGAAGCCGAGGAAGTCGCTCGTCGGGTCGCGGAATCTTCGTGGGCGGCGTCGGCGGCGTCCTGCTGGTCCATCAGCGCTCGCGCGGGTCCTGCACGCTCAGGGCGGCGGCGATGATCAGCACCTCCTCGGTCACGCCCTCCTGCCGGGCCGCCAGGATCATCCGCGCGATGCGCGGTCGATCGGCAGGCGCGCGAGGTGCCGCCCCAGTTCCGTTAACTGGTTCTCGGCGTCGATCGCGCCCAGTTCGTGCAGCGACTGGTAGCCGTCGCGGACGGCGCGGTAGTCCGGCGGGTCGAGGAACGGGAAGTCCTGGATCTCGCCGAGGCGGTACGCCTTCATCTGGAGGATGACGCTGGCGAGGTTCGTGCGCAGGATCTCGGGGTCGGTGAACTCCGGGCGGCGAAGTTCTCCTCGGAGTACAGCCGGATGCAGACGCCCTCGCTCACGCGGCCGCAGCGGCCCTTGCGGCTGGTCGGCGGCTGGCCCGGCTGACGTGCTCGATCGGCAGCGCCGCCGTACCTTCGTGCGCGGGTTGTACCGGCTGATGCGGGCGAGGCCCGGGTCGATCACGTACTTGATGCCGGGCACCGTCAGCGACGTCTCGGCCACGTTCGTCGCCAGCACGATGCATAGCTTGCCGTGGGGCTGGAACACGCGCATCTGCTCCTCGCCGCTGAGGCGCGCGTAGAGCGGCAGGATCTCGACGCCCGGGGGTGGTGCTTGCGCAGGGCCTCGGCCGTCTCGCGGATCTCGCGCTCGCCGCTGAGGAAGACCAGCACGTCGCCGGGGCCGCTCGTGCGCACAGTTCGTCGACGCCGCGCCGAGCACCGCCTCCTCGGCGGCGAGGTCTTCCTCCTCCGGGTCGTCGCTCTCGAGCGGGCGGTAGCGCACGTCGACCGGGTAGGTGCGGCCGGACACCTCGATCACCGGGGCGTCGTTGAAGTGCCGGCCGAAGCGGGCGGTCTCTATCGTGGCCGAGGTGATGATGAGCTTGAGGTCCGGGCAGCTTTCGGCAGCAGTTGCTTGAGGTAGCCGAGCAGGAAGTCGATGTTGAGGCTGCGCTCGTGGGCCTCGTCGATGATGATCGTGTCGTAGCTCGAGGAACCGGTCGTGCTGCGTCTCGGCCAGCAGGATGCCGTCGGTCATGAGCTTCACGTACGACCGCGGCGACACCTGGTCGTGGAAGCGCCTTGTAGCCGACGACCTCGCCGAGCGACGAGTCGAGTTCCCCCGCGATGCGCGTCGCCACGCTGCGGGCGGCGATGCGGCGCGTACTGGGTGTGCCGATCAACCCGCCGACGCCGCGGCCGAGCCGCGAGGCAGATCTTGGGCAGCTGCGTCGTCTTGCCCGAGCCGGTCTCGCCGGACAGCACCAGCACCTGGTTCTCGGCGATCGCCCTGGCGATCTCGTCGCGCCGCTCGACCACCGGCAGCAGTTGCGTGAACGCGGGGCGGGGCAGGTTCGCCAGCCGCGCGCGGCGGGTCGCCCGCGACCGCTCCACCTCGGCCACCACATCCGCGTAGGCGGCGGCGAAGTCCCCGCCGCGGCCGGCGAGGCGCTCGACGCTCCCGTACCGCGCGCGGAGGCGCGACTGGTCGGCGATCATCGTCTCGTCGATCGCGCGCCAGAGCGCCGCCGGGTCGGGGCGATCGGCCGGGGCGGGCGCGGCGGGCCGGGCCGACTGGTCGGACGGCTCGGCGGGCGCGGGCGAAACGAAGTTGTCGGTTTCCGGCGGTTCCAAGGGGACGAATTGTAGCACGGACATACGACGGACCACGGCCCCGAAATGCGGGCCCGCGCGACGACCGTCAGCGTCCCCCCGCTCATGCGCCGCCGGCGCCGCAGCGAGGGCGGCTCCCCGCTTTCGTCGCCGACCCGCGCGCGGGTGACGCCCGCGGTCAACACGTGATAGCCGCGGGCGGGAGCCCGCCGGTCCTTCAGCGAGACCGAACGATCTCGCATTTCCCCAGTTGACTTGGTGTCGCTCACACACCATCATCGTGTAAGAGTTACACAAAGGCGGCTGCCCGTGGCGTTCTCTTACGAATTTTCCCGCCCCGCCCTCACGATCGACTGCGTCGTCTTCGGGTTCGGCGAGGCCGACCTGCGGGTGATGCTGATCGAGCGGGCGCTGGAGCCGTTCCGCGGGAAGTGGGCGCTGCCCGGCGGGTTCGTGCGAACCGAGGAGTCGCTCGACGACGCCGCCCGGCGCGAGCTGCGCGAGGAGACGGGCCTGGCCGACGTCTACCTCGAGCAGCTCTACACGTTCGGCGCGGTCCGACGCGACCCGCGCGAGCGGGTGGTGAGCGTGGCGTACTACGCGCTGGTCAACTTCGCCGAGCACCGCGCCCGCGCCGACACCGACGCGCGCGACGCGCGGTGGTTCGCCGTCGGCGACGTGCCGACGCTCGCGTTCGACCACGCGGCGATCCTCGACGCGGCCCTGCGGCGGCTGAAGGCGAAGGTGCGGTACGAGCCGATCGGGTTCGAGCTGCTGCCGCCGAAGTTCACGCTCTCGCAGCTCCAGCGCCTCTACGAGACGGTGCTCGAGCGCCCGCTCGACAAGCGGAACTTCCGCAAGAAGATCCTGTCGATGGGCGTGCTGATCGAGCTCGACGAGATCCAGCAGGACGTCGCCCACCGCGCCGCCCGGCTCTACCGCTTCGACGAGGAGCGGTACCGCAAGCTGCGGAAGAAGGGCTTCAACTTCGAGATCTGACGGGGGGCGACCGATGACACGAGGTGACAGAGCGAAGATTGCGGCCGAGACGGTGCAGATCGTCGAGCGCGGAAGCTATCGGTCCCCGTCGGGGGCGACGATCGACCTGACCGAGCAGATCCGCGCGGCCGTGTCGGGTACGGAACTCGTGCTCCCCGAGGATTGGCCGGCGGTGATGGAGCGCGCGGACGCGATCGCCGCGAGTCGTCCGGCGTCTCATCGGCCCGAGGTCGAGGTGACGGGGGAGACGACGCTCGCCGCCGCGCTGCGACTGACCGACGCGGGCCACGACGTGCTCGCGCTGAACTTCGCGTCGGCGAAGAACCCGGGCGGCGGCTTCCTCGGCGGCAGCCAGGCGCAGGAGGAGAGCCTCGCCCGCGCGTCCGCCCTCGTCGCGACGCTGCACGCCGCGCCGGCGTACTACGAGATCAACCGCCGCGCGTCGTCGGCGCTCTACACCGACTGCCTGATCCACAGCCCGCGCGTGCCCGTGTTCCGGGACGACGACGGCCGGCTCCGCGACGCGCCGTACCCCGTGTCGTTCGTCACCGCGCCGGCCGTGAACGTGTCGGCCCTGCGGCAGGGCCGCGGCGTGCGGCCGCCGGACGTCGTCACGCAGACCATGCGGCGGCGCATCCTGCACGTGCTCGGCGTCGCGGTCGTGCGCGGCCACCGCTCGCTCGTGCTCGGCGCGTGGGGCTGCGGCGTGTTCGGGAACGACCCGGAGGTGATCGCCGCGTTGTTCGCCGAGGCACTGACGCTGCCGCTCGCCCGCTGCTTCGACCGCGTGACGTTCGCCGTCCTCGACAACACCACGTGGCGGCCGACGTTCAACGCCTTCGCGTCACGACTCAACCCGGAGGGGCGGGAGGAGGGGAAACGAACACGCGGGCGCTGATCCCCGTGGACCTCCAGAACGACTTCCTCCCCGTCGGCGCCCTGGCCGTGCCGGACGGGGGGGCCGTGGTGCCGATCGCCAACCGTAGCGCGTGCGGCGCGTCTTCCACAAGGGGATCGACCGCGGGATCGACAGCTACAGCGGGTTCTTCGACTACGGCCACCGCCGGTCGACCGGGCTGGCCGACTAACTCACGTGCACGGGGTCGGCCGGGTGTTCGTCATGGGCCTCGCCACCGACTACTGCGTGAAGTTCAGCGCCCTCGACGCCATCCGCGGCGCCGGGCTCCCGACGGCCGTGATCCGCGACGGCTGCCGCGGCGTCGACCTCGGCCCCGGCCGACACCGACCGCGCGATCGCCGAGACGGAGGCCGCGGGGGTGCGGATCTGCCACAGCCATGACCTGCCGCCAGAGCGATAACGTCGCGGCGGCGGCGGCGGCGGGCGCGGCGGTGGCTCATCGGGGAGCAGTCACATGATCCTTTACACGATCGGCGATGCCACCGACCCGGAGGGGATCGGCTCGAAGGTGATCGCCCACGTCTGCAACGACGTCGGCGGCTGGGGCCGGGGTTTCGTCCGGTCACTGTCGAAGCGGTGGCCGGAGCCGGAGGAAGCGTATCGCGCATGGCACGCGGGAACGAAGGGCGAGCCGTTCGAGTTGGGCCGCGTGCAGTTCGTGCCGGTCGGGGCGGAACTGTGGGTGGCGAACATGGTCGGCCAGCACGGCATCCGCGGGCGGCGAAGGCCGGCGGGGGCGCCGCCGCCGGTCCGATACGAGGCGATCGACGCGGCGCTTCAGCGGGTCGCGTCGTTCGCCACCGCGCGGGGGGCGAGCGTGCACATGCCGCGTATCGGGTGCGGGCTCGCCGGCGGGAACTGGGAACGGGTCGAGGCGATCATCAAAGCTCGCCTCGTCGCGGCGGGCGTGGCGGTCGTGGTGTACGACGTCGCCGGGGAGGAGCGGCCGTGAATCCGGATGAGGACTCACAGAGCGACGACGTCGTGGCCTGCCGGAATGCGGGGAGCGGTGTTTCCGATGATGACCGAGCGATACGTGGAACAGCGGGATCGTTGGCCCACGAGCGGGCGGCACATTCTCGCGCAGTACGACGACGCCACCGTCGTGGTGTACCAGGCGTACCGCCCCGAGATTGGTTGCTTCGCGGCCGAGCACGGCTACTTCGGCGGGGCGTTCAGCTTTGGCCGCATGAGTTGGGTGAAGCCGAACTTCCTCTGGATGATGTACCGCTCCGGCTGGGGGACGAAGCCCGACCATGAGGTCACGCTCGCGGTCACGCTGCGCCGCGACGCGTTCAACGCGATCCTCGCCGCCGCCGTCCACTCGTCGTTCGCGCCGGCTGCATACGAAACGCACGGCGCGTGGCGCGCCGCCCTGAACGCGTCCGACGTGCGCCTGCAGTGGGATCCGGACCACGACCCGGACGGGCGGCCGCTCGAACGCCGCGCGATCCAACTCGGGCTTCGCGGCGACGCGTTGCGGCGCTTCGGCCGCGAGTGGATCGTCCGCGTTGACAATGTGTCGGCGTTCGTCGTCGAGCAGCGAGAGGCGCTGCGGACCCGCGGCCCGGGCGCGCTCGTGACGCCGTCGGAGCGGGTCCATCCGGTGGAAGACGCGGCCGTGGCGAAGCGGCTGGGCTTGGACAAGCTAAATTGAATAAATCGCGGCAGGGCGCGCGACTGATCGCGCGTCGAGTTGAGGAAGGCGGCACCCAATGGACGTCAGGACGAGCACACGTCGGTCCGCGTCGACTGACGAGCCGAGGCCGCGGAAGTGCGGCTTTCGGTTCTCGGCCGCCGACGCCGCGGTGATCGTGGTCGCCGCGGCCGCCACGGTGGTGTTGTGGGGGCCGATTGGCGAACTGGCGTTGTTGTTCCCGGTCGTCGTGGTGCACTTCTTCCTGTTCTGCAACGTCTTCCGGATCCGCCGGAGTTATGAGCTGGTTTGGGCGGACGTGTTCGTCGCCAACCTGATTGCCTGGCAGGCGGCGGGGGCGTTCGGTTGGGCCAGCGTGTTGGCCGTGCAGGGGCCGGTGACGGCGGCGGCTGATCCTCGCGGAGATGAGGGGCCCGCGGTATCACGGCGTGGGTTGTTCCCGGATCAACCCGAACCACCCGAGCCACGTCGTGGCGGAGCGTGCGACATGAGTGACCGTCACAAGAAGACCAGCAAGTTCCTCAGCCTCGTCCTGCGCCCACGAGCCGGGGCTGATCGGCGTGTCGCTCGACGAGGCGGGGTGGGTGGCGGTCGACGCGCTGCTGGAAGGGTGCCGGCGGAACGGGCGCGAGATCTCGCTCGAGGAGCTGAGGAGATCGTCGCCGCGAGCGACAAGCAGCGGTTCGCGCTCAGCCCCGACGGCACGCGCATCCGCGCGAACCAGGGCCACTCGGTCGACGTCGAGCTCGGCCTCGAGCCGGCCGAGCCGCCGGCGGTGCTGTACCACGGCACGGCCGCGAAGCACGTGGGCGCGATCCGCGCGCAGGGGCGCAACGCAGCAGCGCCACCACGTCCACCTCTCCGACACGCCCGACGCCGCGGCGGCCGTCGGCCAGCGGCACGGCAAGCTCGTGATGCTCGAGGTGCGCGCCGTGATGCGGCAGGACGGGTACGAGTTCTTCCGCAGCGCCAACGGCGTGTGGCTCACCGACCGCGTCCCGCCGGAGTACCTGATGTTCACCGACGCGGCGACGGGGAAGTGATCCGCGGCGCGCTCATCGTTTCCAGCCGCCCAGACGGCCCGTTCCGCGCGCCGCCGTGCCGGGTGTCGCATCCATCCTTATCCTCCCGGCCGCGAGGCGTCGTCGTTCATCCGTTCTTGCGTTGCACCCGCGGTCGGCGTTAGCAAGGGGGCATGGAAGCGCTACCGCCGCCGGAGATCGTGGCCGAGGGGAAGTTCGTTCGGCTCGTGAAGCGGGGGAAGTGGGAGTACGCGACGCGGACGAAGGTGTCGGGGATCGTGGGGATCGTGGCCGTCACCGACGAGGGGAACCTGATCCTCGTCGAGCAGGACCGCCCGCCGGTCGGCCGGCGCGTGATCGAGCTGCCGGCCGGCCTCGCGGGCGACGAGGCCGGGCACGAGGCGGAGGACCTCGCCGCCGCCGCCCGGCGGGAACTGCTCGAGGAGACGGGGTACGAGGCCGCCGGCATGACGTTCCTGGTCGAGGGGCCGCCGTCGGCGGGGCTGAGCGACGAGGTCATCACGCTCTTCCTCGCCACCGGCCTGCGGCGGGCGGGCCGGGCCGGCGGCGTCGGCGGGGAGGACATCACGCTCCACGAAATCCCGCTGGGCGACGTCCCGGCGTGGCTCGCGGCGCGGGGCGGCCGAGGGGCTGATGGTCGACCTGAAGCTGTACGCGGGCCTGTACTTCGCCACGCGCGAGACGTGAGGGGAGGGTGGAGGAGGTGAAGCGGTGGTGGAGTGGTTGGGTGGTGGGGTGGTGGGGTGGTGGGGTGGTGGGGTGGTGGGGTGGTGGGGTGGTGGGGTGGTGAGAAGAATGACGCGCCGGATCACCACTTGTTTCGCGGCCGGCCCGGAGGGCCGGGGCAGAGACGTGTTCCGAATCAGTTGTCGGGCTACTCGTCGCGCCGGCTGGATCGGTCGTGGGGGGCGGCCCTAGCATCGGTCGGCATGCCGCTTGTGACGATCACGGGTGATTGGGCGATCGACCTCGAGGAGGGGTTCGATCGGCAGGTGCGGGAGGGGGACGTCGTCCTCCACCGGGGCGGCCGCACGGTCTACGCCGGCGTCTACGGGACCGGGGACGTCGACGCGGACGGGGCGATCGCGCGCATGATCGAGCGGCGGCCCGGCGTGCCGGTGCGCACGTTCGACCGGGTCGAGGCGGGCCTCGTCGGCCACGCGTACCTGCTGCCGGAATCGAACGACGGGGGCGACTACTGGGGCCTCAACACCTGGACCGCCTCGCACGGCACCGTCGCCTGCGTCACGTTCTACTTCGAGGAAGTCGACGACGCGGCTTGGGCCGTCGCCGCGTGGCGAAGCATCCGGTGCAGGGAAGGCGGCGAGAAGGCGTACGCGAACTAGCAGGCGCGGAGGCACGGCGGGGATCGTGCCGAAGGCGACGGGTGGCGCCGGTGGCATCGCCGCTGCCGAACGCGCCGCGCCGCTTTGGTCATTGGAACTCGGTCACTTCTTGGTCATTGCGGCTCGGTCATTGGTCATTCCACCCCGCGCCACCCCGTCCCGAATAGAATGTACCCCCGGGGCGTTCCCCCGGATGTTCCGGGCGGATCTTGCCGATGGGGATGTGAGATGGCCAAGGTTCTGCTTTCCGCGTACGCCTGCCGCCCCAACGCCGGCTCCGAGCCGGGCGTGGGGTGGAACTTCGCCCAGCGCGTGGCCCGTCACCACGCGGTGTGGGTCGTCACGCGCGCCGACAACGAGCCGGCCATCGCCGAACACCTCCGCGCCAACCCGGCCGACGGGGCGAACCTCACGTTCATCTACCACGACGTGCCGCGCTGGGTTCACAAGGCGTTCCCCGGGAACGCGGGCAACCAGGTCCGATATTACCTCTGGCAATCGTCGCTCCTGAAGACGGCCGGCCCGCTGCACGACGCGGTCGGGTTCGACGTCGCGCAGCACGTCACGTACGTCCGATACTGGACCGCCAGCCCGCTGGTGAAACTGCCGGTGCCGTTCGTGTGGGGCCCGGTCGGCGGGGCCGAGTCGGCGCCGGCGGCGTTCAAGCCGGCGCTGGGCGTGCGCGGGCGGCTCACCGAGTTCGTGCGCGAGTCGGCCCGCGGCCTGGCCGAGTTCGACCCCCGCGTGCGCGCGGTGGCGGCCGGCTCGGCCCTGGCGTTCGCCACGACCGAGGAGACGGCCGCCCGCCTCCGCGCGATGGGCGCGCCGCGCGTGCAGATCCTGACCGAGGCCGGGCTGTCGAAGGAGGAGATCGAATCGCTCCGCGCCCCCGAGCCAAGCGACGACGGCGCGTTCCGCTTCATCAGCATGGGCCGCCTGCTCTACTGGAAGGGGTTCCACCTCGGCCTGGCCGCGTTCGCCAAGGCGAAGCTCGAGCGCGGCCGGTACGTCGTCGTCGGCGACGGACCGGAGATGAACCGCCTGCGGGCCGACGCCGCCGCGCTCGGCATCGCCGACAAGGTGGACTTCGCCGGCCGCCTGCCGCGCGACGAGACGATGAATCGCCTGCGGCAGGCGCACGTGCTCGTGCACCCGAGCCTGCACGACTCCGGCGGCTGGGTCTGCCTCGAGGCGATGGCGACCGGCCGCCCGGTGATCTGTCTCGACCTCGGCGGCCCGGCGACGCAGGTGACCGACGCCACCGGCTTCAAGATCCGCGCCGGCGACCCCGCCCAGGCGATCGCCGACATGGCCGCCGCGATGCGGAAGGTCCACGACGACGCCGACCTCCGCCGCCGGATGAGCGACGCGGGCCCGGGGCACGTCATGGCGAACTTCTGCTGGGACGAGAAGATCCGCCGGATGAACGGCGTCTATGCTGAGTTGATGAACCGCGGGGCCGGAGCAGGCGTCGGGGCGGGCGGGGTGACGGTGACGAGCGCTGGGGTGTGAGCGGCGCTCGTGCAGTTCCGCTTTTGTCGATTTTTTTAGAGACGTGGTGGGCAAGATCGCACGGTACCGGGGCCGCGCGTCGGTGTAAGAACGCCGAGCGTGACGTGCCGGGAGGTATCGAGGGCGCGGGAGGGTTGCCTGCCTCGGCCCTTCGGGCCGGCCGCGAAACAAGTGGTGATCCGGCGCGTCATTCTTCTCACCACTCTACCACTCCACCACTCCACCACTCCACCACTCCACCACTCTTCCACTCTTCCACTCTTCCACTCCCCACTCCCCACTCCCCACTCTGCAACTATCCCTGCAGCAGCTTCGCCGCGTCCTTGCGGATGTCGTCCTTCTGGATGACGGTCACCGTGCGGTTGCCGGCGGCTGTCAGTTGGACGAGGTCGCCCTCGCCGATGAAGTCGACGAGGCGGAAGTCGCGGACGTTGTGCAGCGCCTTCAGCACGGGCGTCAGCCCGGCCTTCGTGGCGTCGATGAGGTCGGCGATCGACTGCGGGCCGCGCTCGGACAGCACCTTCAGCAGTTGGGCGGCCACGTCGTCGACGCCGGTCTCGGTCGCCTTCTTGGACGTGAACGCGCCCACGCCGTCGGCCATGAGTTGGCCGACCATGTTGCCCAGCACGTTGCCGAGTGCCGCGGTCATCACGCCGCCGCCCGCCGCCGCGGCGGCGCGGCCGCGCCGCTTGATCTTCCGCTTCTTGCCCTTCGCTTTTTGCTTGGCCATGTAGCTGTCTCCGGCCCCCGGGAGCGAATATAGGCGCGCCTTCCCCGACCGGGCCACGGCAGATCCGGTTGGCGCGAAGATTTCGCTCTCGGCGATCAGGATTGTCCCCCGTCGACGCGGCCATTCGCCTCCCCGGGCGGTCGGCCCCGGCACGTTTACAATCGCCTCGGCCGATTCGAACGGTCCGGGCGTTCGCGGCTTCTAATGCTTTCGCTAGAATGCGGCCGCGATGAAAGGGACCCTCGGGGGATACATCAAGGCCGCGTTCAACGCCCGACCGATGGGCATGTTCGTCGCGCCCAACTGGATCGCCCTGCTCGGCTTCGGCCTGCTGGGCCTCTGGAACCCCGCGTTCCTGCTGTTCGGCGCGGCGGGGGAGCTGGCCTACCTCTACCTGCTGTCGACGAACCGCCGGTTCCAGAACTACGTCGACGGCACGCAACTGCGGGGCGCGGCGAGCGAGTCGAAGGAGAAACTCGTCGCGCTGCTCCAGCAACTGCCCGAGCCCGAACGGCAGCGGTACCGCCTGCTCGAACGGCGCTGCCAGACGATCCTCGAACAACAGCACGCCGGGGCCGACGCGATGGCGGACCTTCAGTCGCAGGGGGAGGGGCTGGGGCGGCTGCTGTGGATCTACCTCCGCCTGCTCGCCAGCCGCCAGGCGTTCGCCCGGCTGCTGCGCGAGGTGGTGGGGGCCGAGCGGCTCGGCGAGTCGCTCGACCGCCGCGCCCAGCGCATCGAGGCCAAGCTGAGGAGCGAGGGGCTGAGCGAAGATTTGCGCAAGAGCCTCACGAGCCAGATGGAGATCCTCCAGCAGCGGGCCAAGACGCAGCGCGAGGCGCAGGACAAGCTCGCGTTCCTCGACGCCGAGCTGTCGCGCATCGAGCAGCAGGTGGAGCTGATCCGCGAGCAGGCCGTCCTCAGCACCGACCCGGCCGCCGTGTCGAGCCGGATCGACCGCATCGCGGCCGAGCTGTCCGGCACGAACCAGTGGATCCGCGACCAGCAGCGCGTCCACGGCCAACTCGAGGAAGTGCTGGAAGAGCCGCCCCCGGTCGTCGTGCGGGCGGCGGCGGCGGAGTAGGGTCGGAAGTGGTGGGGTGGTTGGGTGGTGGAGTGGTGGCGTAACCAGCACGTGGGTTTCCTCCACAGCACCACCGCACCTAGATTCGCCCCGTAACCCCGGGGCTCCGCGCCCGTCATTCACTCTGCGTACAGCGTTTCGCATTCTACGTTTGCCCCCGAAGGGACCTCCAAATGGCACCAGTCAACAACCCTCGTGGCAGCGGCGGCGGCGTCGGGTTCACGGCGCTCGGCAAGATCGTCTCGTTCCTGCTGATCGCCGGGCTCGTGGCGATCGGCGTCTTCGTGTTCTCCAAGCGCGGCAACAAGGCCGCGCCCGCGCCCGACGGCCCGACCGCGGTCTCGACCGGCGGCGGCGGCGGGGCCGCAAGCAGCAGCGGCGGCATCGGCGGCGAGTCGCAAGGCCGCGGCGGCGCTCCGCCGCGGTGCCGGCCGGCGAGGCCGCCCCGGCCGAACTGGCCGAGACGCTCGGCGCGGTCCCGCGCTCGACCCGCCGGCCCCGTACAAGCCCAACGGCAACACGGTCGAGATCGAGCTGAGCGAGTACGCCGGCTACGCCGGGTTGATCGTCGCCAACGGCGGGCTGGCGCCGAGCGAGAACTCGGTCTTCTTCAAGAAGCACGGCTTCAAGGTGAAGCTGACGCTGAGCGAGGAGGAGAGCTGGTCGAAGCTCAACAGCGGCAAGATGGCCGCCAGCGCGACGACCGCCGACGTGCTGGCCGTCTACGGGCGGCAGTTTCGCGTCGTCGTGCCGGCGCAGATCGGCTTCAGCCGCGGCGCCGACGGCGTCGTCGTCCGCAGCGACATCAACCGCATCAACGGATTGAAGGGCAAGACGCTGGCGGCCCTGCAGTTCACCGAGGCCGACTTCTTCATCCGCTACCTCGCCCAGGAGGCGGGCCTCGGGGTGAACATGCTGCCCGACCTCGGGACCGCCCCGGCAGCCGACAAGATCAACCTCGTGTACGCCGATGACTCGCCCACGGCAGGCGACCTGTTCCTCCGCGAACTCAACGCCGGCCAGGACCGGCTGGCCGGCACCGTCGTGTGGGCGCCGACCACCACGCAGGTCGTCGAGCAGAGCAACGGCAAGGCCCGGCTGCTCACCACGAACAAGAACCTGCTGATTGTCGCCGACATCCTGATCGTCAACGAGGGGTTCGCCAAGGGGAACCCGAAGATGGTGGCCGGGCTCGTCGAGGGCCTGCTCGAGGGGAACCGGATGGTCCGCGACAACCCCGACCCGCACCTCGACACGATCGCCAAGGCGTTCAACACCGGCAAGGACCCGGTCAAGGACAAGGACGACCTCTGGGACCGCGCGTCGACGAAGCAGGAACTGGCGCAGGTGCACCTCTCGAACCTGCCGGAAAGCCTCGCGTTCTTCACCGGCGCGATCGACGCGGCCGGCAGCTTCGGCGGGATCTACCAGTCGGCGGTCTTCGCCTACGGCGGCGAGTTGATCGCCAACCCGCCGGACGCCGACAAGTTTCTCGACCTCACTCACCTGAAGGCGGTCGAGCAGGCCGGCACGTTCAAGAACCAGAAGGTGGCGATCGCGCCGATCACGTCCGGCGGCTCGGCCACGATCGAGGACAACCCGCTCCTCAGCAAGGACATCCGCTTCCACTTCCTGCCCAACAGCACGAAGCTCGACCAGTCCGACGCGGAGAACGCCACGCAGCTGGCGTCGATCAAGGACCTGCTGAAGGTCAGCCCCGGCTCCACGATCCTGCTCCGCGGCCACACCGACGACGCGCGCAAGCCCGAGTTCCTGAAACAGGGCGGCGAAGACTTCCTCCGCAAGATGGCCCTCAAGGCCGTCCAGCTCAGCAAGGACCGCGCGAACGAGGTGAAGAAGGTGCTCGTCGACCAGCATCAGGTCGACGCCGCCCGCCTCGAAGTCGCCGGTCGCGGCTGGGACGAGCCGCTCAGCCGCAACTCCGAGGAGAACCGGCGGGTCGAGGTGCAGTGGTTCATCGTGGAGTAGGGTAGATTCCGCGCCGTTGTAGCGGGGGCGGCGCGGTCACGGCCGTCCAGCGATGATCTCGGGCCGACGTCGCCGGAGACGAGCATCGCGGCCCGCCCGTGCTGAATGGTCGCGAGCCGGGCGGCGATCGTCGCGCGCTTCAACATGCCCTGCGCGGCCGGATACGGACGGCACGCGCGGTGTGCCGTTCCACGGCAGCGGTGCCGCGGCTACGCCGGCCTACCCTCGTACGGCCACACAATGGTCACGTCATCTCTTGCCGGGGAGGTTGCCACAGTGCGCGGTGTCACGTGGGCACTTCTGGTTCTGCTGATCTCCTGTACGGCGAACAGCACCGCCTTCGGCCAAGAGCCGAACTCTGGCCAGACCCGCAACCTCGTGTCGGACGCGTCATTCGAAGCCTCGGTGCCGGCGTGGTTCACGTCGGACCGGACCTGCGCCGCCGAGAAGGAGAAGGTAAGCGACGCGTCGGACGGGAGGCTCGTCCTGGCGGTGCGGGGCTGGAACGAGGCAGGCAGTGTGCTGCTGTCGCCGCCGATCGAACTCGCTGGTGACGCGTACAGCGTGACCACGGACGTCCGCGCGTCCGGCCCGCAGCCCGCGCAGGTCGAACTGGCGCTCTTCGACGAGAAGGGGACCACGAAGCTCGCGTCGCTTGTGACCGCGTCGGTGGCGGCCGACGGCACGTGGCGGCCGCTCGTCGCGAGCGGGGCGAAACGTCCCGCCGGCGCGGCGCGGGCGCGGCTCGGGATCATCGTCGGTGGCCCGCAGAAGGGGGCGCGGCTGGAGATCGATCGCGTCGGCTTGTTTGCTGGCGACAAGGTCCGGCCGGTTGCCAACAACGCGCAGGTCACCGTCGTCGAGGCCGAGACGCTCGCCAACGGCAAGGCCTGGCGGGCGGCGGACCATTATCCGGAGTGGTACGCCGATTTCCCGAGCGGCATGAAGATGCTCGCGGGAGCCGACGCCGTATCGGATGCGGACAACCGGCCGGCGACCACCGTTGTTCCCGTGAAGTTCGCCGGCAAGCATCGGTTCTGGGTGCGGCTCGTCCGTCCGAGCGCGAGCACCGGCGCCACCTACACGATCTCGCTGCACCAAGGTGGCAAGCCGGTCGCGACGCGGGAGATCAACGACGCCGACCCGAACCTCGGCCCCGAGACGAGTTGGGTTTGGGCGGCGGTCGAGGCGGACCTCGCGGCGGGGGAGGTGGAGGTGCGACTCGCCCGGCCGACGGCGGGGGCGGCGTGGGTCGCGCGGAAGGTGGATCTGCTCGTCCTAACGAACCTGGCCGACTACCAGCCGCGCATCGAAGACTTCCGCCCGCGCGGCTTCGTGCGCTTCACGAACCTGTCCGACGGGCAGGGGCCGTTCTGCCTGTACACGTTCGTCCGCCGGATGCAGCCGCCCGTCTTTTACACGAACCCGGGGATCCTCAGCGCCGGCGGGTTCAACGGGACCTACTACGTTCCCGACGACAAGACGAAGTGGCTCGCGCCCGGCGAGACCTCGCCGTGGGCGAACCTCGCGGACTTCCTCGCGCCCGGCGGCGGGCGGAACAACGTGTCGATCGTCGCCACGCGGGCGATGCACACACAGGGGTTCGTCGCCGGGCGAATCCGCGGCCGCCTGGAATTCGCGGTCGGCGACGAACGGCGCGTCGTGAAGACGCTGGAGATCGACCAGGACGCGCCGCGCCTGCTCCTGACGCTGCCGCACGACTTTCAAGCCGCGCCCGACCGGATTCTCACCGGGGCCGACTACCTCGCCAGGGCCGAGGCGACGCTCGACGGCGCGGGTCCGGTCGGCGGCAAGGTCGCAAAGCACCGCGACCTGAGCGCGCACGTGGCGCTGGAGGTGGGCCTCGACGACCCGCGCCTCATCGAGCGGGAGGTCGCGGTCCTGAAGCGCCTCGGCTTCAACGGCACCGGCCCCCCGATCGCGCCGGCCGCACGCGCCGCCCAGTTCTACGCCCGTCACGGGCTCGAGCAGCACTTCGCGTCGTCGCCCGGCTTCGTACACCTCCTGAAACGCAACGCGCGCGGCGAGGCGTGTTACAACGCGCCGGACCTGGAGGAGATCGAAAAGGTGCTGAAGGCCGAGGCCGGGCGGCTCGCGCCGATCATGTCGAACGTCGAGCGGATGAAGTTCGCCGACGAGCCGACCGCGCCGCCTTACGCGCACCTCGTCCACTGCGAGTTCTGCAAGGCGAAGTTCGTCGCCGACCTCAAAGCGCGGAACGTGAAGCCCGCCGACCTCGGCGCGGCCGACTGGGACGAGGTCCGGCCCGTCTTGCCCGAGGAACGCGCCGCCATGCCGGCACTGTTCTACGAGACCGGCCTGCTGCGCCTGCGCACGTTCGCCGACTTCTTCAAGGCGTGCGTGGCGCTCAAGCGCAAGCACTTCCCCGACACGGTGAAGACCTACGTCAACTACTCGCCGCCGGTCGCGTGGAACCACCACGGCACCGACCTGTTCATGGCGCAGCGCGACGGCGGGCTGGAACTCGGCTGGAGCGAGGACTGGCTCGGGTACGACGCGGCCCCGCAGTACGCGTCGCACACGTTCGCCCTGCTCCGCGCCGCCGGCGGGCCGAACCAGCCGCTCGGCGCCTACGCGGTGGGCGTGTCGGGCGGGCCGAAACTTCAGCGGCTGAAGTGGTACACGCTGCTCGCCGCCGACGTGCGGCACGTCAACGCCTACAACTACGGGCCCTACTACGCCGGCATCGACTCGTGGGGCGCGACCTACGAGCTCTACCCCGCGCTCCGCGAGATCCTCCACGAGTTCGGGGCCATCGACGACGCGATGCGCGGCACGACGCGCCGCAAGGCCGACGTCGCGATCCTCTACAACCGCACGGCCGGCATCTGGGCCGACGCGACCTCGACCAGCGAGCAGGACGCGCACTACATCCGCTGGGCCCTCCAGCACGCCGGGTACGACGCCGACTTCATCCCCGAGGAGGACGTCGCCGCGGGCGAGTTGTCGAACTACAAGGTTCTCTACCTCAACGGCCCGCAGATCCGCCCCGACGCGGCGACGGCCATCGCGGAGTGGGTGCGGGGCGGGGGCGTGCTGTTCGGCAGCGCCGGCGCCGGCACGCGCGACCCGCACGACCGCCCGCTCGCGACGCTCGCCGCGGTGTTCGGGGCCGACGGCGCCGACCTGAACCTCGTGAATGACGCCGGTCGTCCGAAGTAC
>JAUJNJ010000089.1 GCA_030448225.1 Phycisphaerae bacterium | reverse complement strand
GCTCGACGAGCCGGCCGGCAACCTCGACCCCCGCGCCCGCATCGAGATGCGCGAGTTGCTGAAGGAACTGCAGCGGATGGGCAAGACCATCCTGATCTCGTCGCACATCCTGCCCGAGTTGCAGGACCTGTGTAACAAGGTCGGCATCATCGAGCAGGGCGAACTCCTCTACAGCGGCCCGTGGACCGACATCGTGAAGCAGGCCCGCGTCGGCACGAAGCTGCACGTCAGCGTCGCCGAGAACCAGGAACAGGCCGCGGCGATGCTGAGCCAGGACCCCAACGTCGCCGACGTCGCCCACAGCAACGGGCACCTCGAAGTGCTGCTCCGCGAAGGCCTCACCGACTACACCTTCATCGCCCGCCGACTGCTCGATTCCGGCTACCGGCTCACGCTTCTGAAGGAAGAGGAAGTGAACCTCGAGACGGCGTTCATGCGGCTCACCAAGGGGATGGTGCAGTGAAGGAAACGCAGAGTTCGGAACGTGGAGCGTGGAACGGGGAGGCGGAGGCGCCGCCGCCGCCGCCGCCGCCGCCGGAGCTGCGGCCGCGTCTGAAACGGTATGCGTTACGCGTGATCCAGGTGTACGCGTCCGTCAAGCGGGACGACGTCGGACGGGTGTTGGGACACCAAGGCTTGCGGAGCGCGACGTCGGTCGGGGCCCATCATCGCGAAGCATCCCGGGCCCGGTCGATCGCGGAGTTTGTGAGCAAGATGGAAGGCGGCCTTCAAGAGCTAGACGAGACCGCGTGGTGGCTGGAGTTGCTGGCCGAGTCCGGCACGGTCCCCAAGGGTAAGCTCGCCTCGCTGCTGACGGAAACGGAGGAGTTGATCGCGATCTTCGTCGCCTCCGTGAACACGGCGAAGAAGCGCCGCGACGGCTAGACGCGTGCCTGTCCTCCCCGTTCTGCATTCTGCCTTTTGCACTTTGCGTTAGGTGTCCATGCTCGGAATTACTGATTACTTCTGGCGGCTCATCCCGGCCAACCCGATCCTCCTGCGGGTCGTGGAGACCGGCGGCAAGCGCAAGCGCGACTTGTTCATCCGCTGCGGGTACCTCGGGCTGCTCGTGGTGTTCGTCATCGTCCTGCTGATGTCCAGCGGCGGGTCGGTCGCCAACGCGAGCCTCGACGAGCTGGCGCAGACGAGCGGGATGATCTTCCAGCGGATGAGCTACCTCCAGCTCGCGCTCGTCGCGCTGCTGGCGCCGATCTTCACCGCCGGTGCGATCACCCAGGAGAAGGACAGCCAGACCTACGACATCCTGCTCGCCACGCCGCTGAGCAACGGGCAGATCGTGCTCGGCTCGCTCATGAGCCGCCTGTTCTTCGTCGTCGCGCTGCTGCTCAGCGGGATCCCGATCTTCTCGATCACGCAGATCTTCGGCGGCGTGTCGATCGCCAGCATCGCCAAGAGCTTCGGCATCGCCGCGGCCACCGCGTTCGTTACCGGGTCGCTGGCGATGGCGATCGCGGTGTTCAAGGTCGGCACGCGGCGGACGATCTTCAGCTTCTACCTGTTCGTCGTGCTCTACCTCGTCGGGCTCTACCTGCTCGACCAGCTCCCCTACTTCCACCTCCCCGGCCGGGCCGTCGAGCGCGACCCGACGTCGCACATCAGCTGGTTCACCGGGCTGCACCCGTTCCTCGCGCTGCGCACGATCTTCAACGACCCGGCGTACGTGCCGCCCTACCTGACCGACCTCCCCGCCCACCTGCAGTCCTGGCCGCTGCGGTGGTACCTGACCAACCCGGCCGGGTTCTACATCTCGTTCATGTTCGCGCTGAGCCTCGTGCTCGTCACGCCGTCGATCGTCGTGCTGCGGCGGATCGCGCAGTCGACGACGTCGCTCAAGACGCACCTGCTGCAGCGGCTGAAGATCAGCACCGGCGACCGGACGCGCAAGCCGCGCAACGTCTGGGCCAACCCGATCGCCTGGCGCGAGGCCAAGACCAAGGCGTCGGCCGCCCGCGCGTCGATCCTGCGCTACGGGTTCATGGCCGCCGGCCTCGCCGGCGCGGTCGTGCTGCTGGTGATGTACGCGACCGAGGTGCCCTCGCCCGACGCCAAGGGCTCGGTGGGCCCGGGCAGCTTCCGCGGCAACGTGCTGACGATCGCCAAGACCGGCGCGATGGCCGAGCACTACAACGTCAATCCCTCGACGAAGGTCGAGCTGCAGACGTACAGCCCGAACAACCCGTCGACGATGAATTCCGGCGGCTGGGAGACCCGCCCGTTCTCGCTCGAGGCCGTGCGCGGCCCGATGGAGGTGTGGAACTACAACGGCACGCGCGGCGGCAAGGGCGCCGGCGCGCAGCTGATGTCGGTCACGCTCCGCCCGGTGAGCCGCCGCCTGGGGGCCGGCGAGGTGCGCACGTTCCTGCTCGGGGCGGCGATCGTCGAGTTCGCGGTGATCCTCCTGATCGTCACCAACGCCGCCGCCTCGACCGTCACGCGCGAGAAGGAGGACGGCACGCTCGACATCCTGCTGGCGACGCCGATCACCAGCCGCTACTACATCTGGGCAAGCTCCGCGGGCTGGTCTACTTCGTCCTGCCGCTGGTGATGGTCCCGGTCGCCAGCTGCCCTGCTGTTCATCCTGTACGACTTCGATGCTCGATCAGCTCGGCGTGGGACGACCCGACGTTCCAGTGGATCGTGTTCCCCGAGGCGGTGCTGATGCCGGCCACGCTCATCATCGTGGCGGCGTTCGCGGCGATCCTGGGGATGCAGATGTCGCTGCGGCCTTCCGCCGCACGGTGGCGGCGGTCATGAGCAGCGTCGGCATCGTCGTCGGCCTGTGCGCTGCTGGGGTTCTGCGGCTACCAGTTCCTCGATGGCTCGGGCAGCGGCCCTGCCACTGGCGGTGGCGGCGTTCAGCCCGTTCACGGTCATGACCGTCCTGATCGACCTACACCCCCCGCGCTGCCGCACGCGCGTTCTACGACGACTACGGCACCTACGACCCGCCACCGCCCGCCTCGTGCTGTTCGTCTTCAGCTGGATCGCGGTGACCGCCTACGCGGGGTGGTCTGGTCGATGTACACGTCGATGGTGAAGAACTTCGACATGACGATCGCCGCCAGCAGCGGTGAGAAGCGTGCGAGTTTCGTCGATGCGCCATCTGCCCCGCTGTTCCCGGGTGCTCGCGGGAACGGGGAATGCACGCGTTGCTCCTGGTTTTTTCCGGGGAAGCGTGATGATCTTTGACGGGAAGACCCGCGGGCTTCCGCCCGGGGCTATTAGGTGTTGAACGAGCAGCGAACGTCCGAGACGTCGTCCCCCTGCCCCGTTTGCTCGTCCCGCCCCTCCCCGCATTCCCCTGCTGGTCCGCTCGCCCGGGGCCCGTTCGTGGGCAAGATATAAATTGACCACGCGGACCGCCAATGTATCATAGGTTTGGTCGTTGTCGTCCCTCCGCGCGCCGACCCGCGCGTCGCGTGGCCTTCGTTCCGGGGACTGAGTCCATCCTCATGCAGCCCGTAGCGTCACCGCTGACAGCCTCCGCCGTGTCCGGCACCGGTCAGACCCGGCAGAGCGGCGGGCGGGAACAGCTGGCCGAAGAACTTGCGATCGTCATGTCGCACTTCGACATCGGGGTGATCGACTCGATCGTCGAGTACCCCCGCGGCTCGCGCAAGGCCCCCAAACTGCTGATCGTCAGCGAGCAGGGCAAGTTCCTGCTCGAACGCCGCCCAGGCGGCAAGGACGACCCGTACAAGGTCGCCTTCGCCCACGCCCTGCACCGTACCTCGCCCAGAAGCAGTTCCCCGCTGCCCACCTCGTGGGCACGCGCAAGGACAACAACTCGATGCTCCAGTGGCGCAACGGCGTCTACGAGTTGTTCGAGTACATCCCCGGCCAGCCTTACCCGACAACGCTCGAGAGCACGTTCGACAGCGGCCGCGTGTTGTCGCTGTTCCACAAGCTGCTGCAGGACTTCCTCAGCGAGTGGCAGCCGTCCGGCGGCAGCTACCACCTCGCGCCGAGCGTCGAGCACGGCCTGCGCGTGATCCCGGCCAGCCTCCACTCGGGCGACGGCGAGATCGCGCCGCTGCTGCAGTTCCTGCTCGACAGCTACCGCCACGCCGCCGGCGCCGTCACCGCGCTGGGGCTGGACGGGTGGCCGAAGCAGATCTGCCACGCCGACTGGCACCCGGGCAACATGCTCTACCGCGACAACCACGTCGTGGCCGTGATCGACTACGACTCCAGCCGGTACCTCGCCCGCATCATCGACGCGGCCAACGGCGCGCTGCAGTTCAGCATCATCGGCGGCGACGAGGACGTGGCGAAGTGGCCGGAATACCTCGACGAGAGTCGGTACAAGCGCTTCCTGCGGGGCTATGATGAGGTGTCGCTGCTGAGCGAGGCCGAACTGCGGTGCATCCCGTGGCTGATGATCGAGGCGCTGATCGCCGAGGCCGTCTTCCCGATCGCCGCCACCGGACAGTTCGGGCGCATGGACGGGCTGCCGTTCCTGCGGATGGTCCAGCGCAAGGTGCATTGGATGCAACGTTCGGCCGACCGGCTCGTCCAATTGGCGGCGGGCTGACGCGCGGGCGCGCGGATGAGACGAACTGGTGCCCCCCGTTTAGCCGCCGCTCGCAGAGCGGCGCGAGACGATGGTGCGGGGGCAAACGCAGGGTCGTCGCGCGGGGCGTAATGGTTCGTTGCGGGTCGTGTTGGTTGTCTCCGGGAGCGCCTCGCAAGCGAGGCCGCTAAACGAGGGTTCGGCGCGTGCGCGACGCAACGGGCGCGACGTGCGTCGGAAAATCGTGAGCCGCTTTCCCATCGGATGTCTCTCGTCGTGAAAGCAAGCCGCACCCGAGTATCGCGTCGTCCCGCTCCCGCGCCGCTGTTGCTGTCTTGGGCGCTGCTGCTCGGGGTCCCCCCTTCACTGCCCGCGGCCGAGCCCGACGCCGCCCCCGCAATCGAACCTGCCGCCGTTGCCGAGCCGGACGCGCCGGCCACCGATGCTGACGCCGCGCCCGCCGAGCCGGATGCGGTCCGTGCCGCTGCCGACGACGCGGCCGCGCCTGCCAAGACCCCGGCAATCGACGCGGCGCAACTCAAGGCGTGGTTCGCCGAACTGGGTCACCCGGCGGTATCGGTGCGGGACGAGGCGCGGACGAAGCTCATGGGGATCGGCCGGGCGGACCTCCAGACGCTCCAGGGCGTGGTCGAGCGGGCCCGGCCGCTCGCGCCGTCGCAGGCGGCGGTCCTGCGGCAGATCGTGACCCACGTCTACCTCGCCAGCGAGCCGTACGACGCGATCGGCCGCGACGGGTTCCTCGGCGTGAAGATGGCGGCCGTGGCCGTCGCCACGCCCCCCGCCGAGCGGGTCGACGCCCGCGCGAGGGATGCCGCCGCCCAAGGGCACATCGTCGTCGCGCCGGACGGCCGCGGGTTCATCGGCGGTCCGGCCGACGAGGAACCGGCGCTCCGCGCGGGCATCGTGATCATCGAGCGCGTCCCCGGCTTCTGCGGCTCGCGGATGCTCCTCGACGGCGACGTCATCCTCAACACGCTCGAACAGCCCATGCCCGTGCTGAGCCTGAGCGAGGTCAGCACGTTGCCCTTCAGCACGATGGTGCGCGAGACCGGCGCCGGGCAAACGATCCGCTTCGAGGTGCTCCGCCAGGGGCAGATCGTGCGCGTCGCCATCCCGCTCGACCTCCGCCCGATCCAAGCCGACGCCGCCACGATCGTGCCGTTCGTCAACCAGCGACGCGACAAGGCCGACGCCTACTGGGAACAGACCTTCAAGCCGCTGCTACAGGAAGGCGTCGGGTAACGCCGCGCGTTGCCCCGTCCGATCGGAATTGAACCACGGAGACACGGAGGTAGGAGGAGAGGACGAAGATGGAGGATTGAAGATAGTGGATGGAGTTAGACGTAACGCGAAGAAATGTGCCTCGTCATCCTCCTCTTCCATCCTCGATGTTCGTCCTCGTCTTCTCTTCCTGTCTCCGTGTCTCCGTGGTTCAATTCTTCCCCCAAAGAACCTTGATCACGCGACCACGGGTTCGGCGGCCTTGGTCATCTCGGCGTGGGTCACGTCGGCGATGATCGAGCGGCGGGCGGCCTCGAGGAACACCTCGAACTCCGGCTGCCGCCGGTCGCTGCCGTCGACGCGGATCATGCGGCCGTCCTTCAGCGACACCTGGCAGGCGTCGGCGTCGTTCCGCAGCACGTACACGTCCTCGCCCGCCTGGTCGAACGTCGTCGCCCAGCCGCGCTCGCGCGCGATCTTCACGAGCCGGTCGATCAACAGCGGCGCCAGGTCCGGCTCCACGTGCAGCGAGAAGCCGGGCAGCAGCGACGGCGACGGGTAGCGCGCGTCGCCCGGCGCGTCCGCCTCGGCGACGCGGCGCCCGCTGCGGCCGTTGGCGAACGCGCGCACGAGCAGGATCGGCGCGACGATCGTGGTGATGAGCGTCATCAGGATCGACACGCCGAACACGTTGGCCCCCACGAGCTGCCGCGACAGCCCGACGCCCGCGACGATCAGCGCGACCTCGCCGCGCGGCATCATCCCCAGGCCGACGCGGTAGGCGCCGTCGCGGTTGAAGCCCGTCAGCAGCGCCGCCCCGCCGCAGGCCACGAGCTTGCCGACGACCGCGGCGACGGTCACGGCCAGGCCGAACACGACGACGCGCCAGTCGGCGAACATCGCGCCGAAGTTCACGAGCATCCCGAGCACGGCGAAGAAGACCGGGACGAGGAAGTCGGCGATCGGCTTGAGCTCGTCCATCAGCCGGTGCGCGAGCTGCGTCCGCGAGAGCCCCAGGCCGACCGAGTAGGCGCCGATGATGAACGCCAGCCCGAACCCCTCGGCCGCGCCGGACGCCAGCAGGGCCAGCGCCAGCCCGAGCGCGACGACCGCGCCGCCGTACTTGATGCTCGTCAGCGCCCGCTCGATCTGCTTGGCCAGCAGCAGCACGACGACGGTGAGGCCGATCCAGAACCCGAACGCCTTGCCGGCGATCACGCCGATCTCCCCGGCCGACACGCTGCCCGCCGCCGCGATGCCGCCGACGACGGCCAGCGCGATGATGCCGAGCACGTCGTCGAGCACCGCCGCGCCGAGGATCGTCACGCCCTCGGGCGTCTCGAGCTGCTGGATGTCGCCTAGCACCCGCGCGGTGATGCCGATGCTCGTGGCCGCGAGGATCGCGCCGACGAACAGCGCCGGCACGAGCACCGACTCCCCCGGCCCCGGCCGCGCCAGCTCCGCGAACGCGGGGATGTAGACGACGGCCGCCCCGAGCGTGAACGGCGCGACGAGGCCCACCAGGGCGACGACCGACGCCGGCCCCATGTAGCGGAGAAACTGCTTCAGGTCCGTGTGAAGGCCGGCGATGAACAGCAAGATCACGCTAGCGAACTGCGCCAGCGTCCAGAGCGTGTCGTTCACCGGCCACTGCCCGGCGTCGGTCGGCGGGGGGAACAGCGGCACCCAATGACCATGCAGCGGAACTGGGATGTGAGCGCCGAGCAGGTACGGCCCGATCAGCGCGCCGGCCAGCAGTTCGCCGATCACGCCCGGCACCTTGATCCGCTCGGCGAGCCACCCCATCAGCTTCGCCACCACGAGGATGACGGCGACCTGCAGGATGATCAGCATCGTCTTGTACGTGCGGCCGTTCTCGAGGCGAAGGATGGCGTCGAGGTCCGGGGCGACCGTCAGGTGCGCGTCGTCCGACGGATTCGCCGGGGACGTGGCCGCCGCCGCCGCCGCGTCGGTCGTCGACGCGGCGCGCGTCGAAGTCGACGCCGGGGAGGTGGCCGGTGATGCCGGTGCGGACGAGGCGATCGAGGAACCCGGCGTCGCGTCGGCGCGCGTCTCGGCTCCGGCCGGTGAGGTCGCGACGATCGTGAGGAGGACGAGGAGCGACAGGGCCGCGAGGAGCGATGATCGCCGGAGGCGCGGCCGCCGCGGTCGGAGCGTGCCGGGGTGAACGCGGTCGTTGGGCGGGGCGGAAAGGAGCTTCGGTGTCATGGGCCGTCCTATGACGAGCGCGGGTCCGCGCGGGCTGCCGTCGCCTTCGACGGCTCGGCGTCTGGCGTCGCTCGCGCGTCACGCGTTCTGCGGGTGGCGGCCCGACCACCCTTTGCCTGCGGCCGCCCACGGGCGGAGCCGCACCCTTGATGCGCGGCGAATCCTAGTGGTCCCCGCCGATCGTGACAAGGCAGGATTTCGGCACGAGAACCGGTGGCGCGACGTGTGGGTGCGGGAGAGACTTCGCGGGTCGGTTTGCACGGGAGCGGCCGCGCGGCCGGCCGAGGCGTGCGACACGCCTTGGTCGGGTGGCTGCCGCTCTCGCGCCGCCCGATCCCGCTATTGACGGAACGGGTCCGGTTTTGAACAGGTGGACGTGGCGCGGGAACTTCGCGTTTTGCCGCGGCCCTGCGGGCCGGCCGCGAAACGGGGGGTGCTGTCGCGGAGGTGGGTGCTCAACTAGAATCGTCGGTGATGACCGCCGCCCTCCCGCCGACGCCCTTTCCCCAGCCGCCGCAGCCGCCGCCGTTCCTCGACGTGGCGGCGCTGCTGGAGGCGAGCCAGCCGCGGCAGCGCGTGGCGTGGTTCTGGTACGCGGTGGGCGTGTTCCTGCTGATCGTGCTGGCCGGCGCGCTGACGGCCGGCTCGCCGGGGCCGGCGCGGGCGGCGGTGCAGGTCGTGTCGGGGCTGGCGATGATCGCGCTGATGGTCTTCCTCGCCGTCACCACGGTCCTCACCGTCCGCCGCCACGCCGCGGAGCAGCAGGCGATCGAAGGCGCGGGCGAACTCGTGCAACTGCGCCGCTGGCCCGAGGCGGGGCTGCTGCTGCAGGAGATCCTCTCGCGCCCGGCCCGCACGGCGAACCTTCGCACGCAGGCGCTGGTCTACCTGTCGGCCGTCCTCGCCCGATACCACCGCTTCGACGACGCGATCGCCGTCCACGACCACGTCCTCGAGCACGGCTTGGTCGACGAGGCAACCGCGCACGGCCTGCGGCTCGGGCGGGCAATGGTGATGCTCCGCGAGGACCACCTGTTCGACGCCGACCGCGCCATCAGCGAGCGCGCCGCAGCGGCCCGGGGCAGGAGTCGGCCGGGCTGGCGGCTCGTCGAGATCTACCGCGACGTGAAGACCGGCCACCCTGCCGAGGCGGCGAACCTGTTCGAGGCCCGCCTGCCCGCGATCCGCGACGCTGGGTCACCGCGTCGCCGACGCCTACGTCCTGGCCGCCCGCGCTACGACCTGCTCGGCCGCCCGGCCGAGGGCAGGACGCCTACACCGCGCGCTCCTGTCGCCGCTGATCGAACTGCACCGCCGCTACCCGGAGGTGAAGGTCCTCGCCGACCGCTACTCCCCCGCCCCCGCCCCGCCCGAGGCGGCGTGATCTCGTCGCCAACGCCGCGTGCGTCGGTCGCCGAAGCGTCATCGCCCGTCGTGCCCACGTCCGGTCGGACGAGCGACGGACCCGGCGCTGCGCGCACTACGTCCCGCTCAGAAAATTCGTCGGCGTCGCTTCGACCGACGAGCAGTTTCAACGCTCGCGTTGCGGTCGACGCGCAGCGTCGCATCTCCGCAAGACGCGCATTTCAGACGCGGCGGCGCCGCCCGCGATCCGCGCGAGGTCGACCTCGGGTGCAGTGAAGTGCACGTTGAGGCATTGCTGGCGTGGCCACGTCGGGTTTCCACGCCGCTACGCGCCGGCACGCGTGGCGGTGGCGGGCGCGTCGTTGGGTCGGCGCGGCGAATCCTTATGATCCGCCGAAGTCATTTTTTTCCGAGGGGAGCACTTCATGGCCGACGGGAACTGGTACTACGCGGCGGGCGGGCAGCAGCAAGGGCCCGTGGCGGTCGACGAGATCCACCGCCTGCTGGCGTCCCGCCAGATGCAGCCGGGCGACCTCGTCTGGCGCGAGGGCATGGCGACCTGGACGCCCGCCGGGCAGGTGCCGGAGTTGGCGGCGGCAACGGCCGGCAACGGCGGACCCGTACGCCGTGGCCGAGCCCGCGCCCGGGTATCCCGCCGCCGCGCCCAACGCATCGGCCGGCCACGCCGACCCCGCCAGCGCCGGATACGCAGCCGCCGGCGCCGCGGCGTACGGACAGGCCGGCGCCGCGGCGTACGGACAGCCCGGCGCGACCGCGTACGGTCAGCCCGGCGCGGCGCCGGGGTACTACGCGCCGCAGCAGATGAACTATTACCAGCCGGGCCAGTCGGTCCATTACGCCGGCTTCTGGCTCCGCTTCGTGGCGGCGTTCATCGACGGGCTGATCATCTTCGTGCCGCTGGTCATCCTCGGCATCGTGCTGGTCATGGCGCTGGGGCTCGACCCCAACGCCGGCGCCGGGCCGGGGGGCGGCGCCGGCGGCGGCGGTGGCGGCGGCGGGTCGCCCGCCCCCGCGATCCTGCTCGACCTGGGGATGCGGGCCGTCGGGCTGATCGTCGGGTGGCTCTACTACGCGACGCAGGAGAGCGGGCCGCGGCAGGCCACGATCGGCAAGCGCGCCGTCGGCCTGGTCGTCACCGACATGGAGGGCGGCCGCCTCACGTTCGGCCGGGCCAGCGGGCGGTACTTCGGCAAGATCCTCTCGAACCTCACCTGCACGATCGGCTACATCATGGCCGGCTTCACCGAGCGGCGGCAGGCGCTGCACGACATGGTCGCCTCGACGCTCGTGCTGAAGCGCGGCTGAGCGGCGGCCGGAGATCGTTGCCGAACGGGAGGACGCGCCGATGACGTGGCATTACGCGCGGGCGAACCAACAGGCCGGGCCGGTGGCGGAGGAGGAGTTGCAGGGCCTCGCGGCGAGCGGCGCGCTGGGCCCGGGGGACCTCGTGTGGCGCGACGGAATGGCGCAGTGGTCGCCGGCCGCCGAGGTGCTGCCGGCGCTGTTCCCCGCGCGGGCCGTGCCTCCGCCGCTGCCGGCGCAGCCGGTGACGTACTTTCGCCACGAGCCTTCACTGCCCCCCGCCGCCGATGAACTCGGGCAGAACGCCGGCGTGCGATGGCTCATCCCGGTGGGGCGCTCGCCGCTGGCGATCGTCGCGGGCTACTTGGGGCTGCTCAGCATCCTCTTGTTCGTCGCGCCGATCGCGCTGGCGGTCGGCGTGTTCGCGATCCTCGACATCCGCAAACACCCCGGCCGCCACGGCATGGGCCGCGCGATCTTCGGCGTGGTCATGGGCACGCTGGGCACGCTGCTGCTGGCGTTCCTCCTCCTCCGCGCATTCGTCTGAACGCCCCGTTGACCGCGCGCGCGACCTCGAAAGGCCTCGCCCGTCGTCACGCGACGTCCTGACGGCGCGCTTGCGCGACGGCCGCGTGCGCCGCATCCGCACCCGCGACCGTTGCGACCGCGCCGGTGCGATCCACGCCCGCCTGCAATTCATCAGCCACCCTGACCCCCGCCGCCGCCGTCCCGCATTCGGGGCAGCGGCCGGGGGTGGCGCGGAGGTCGTAGCCGCAGTGGTGGCATCGGCCGGCGGCTCGGCGTCGCCGGTGACGCGTCCGTCTCGCCAGCCATAAGGTCGGGAAGATCAGCGACGGCATCAGCGCGCACCAGTAAGGAAAAACGACGTTGCGCGAGCGCGCCTGCCACGTGACACTGCCGCCGGGCCGACTCCGCAGGGTCGGGGCGCCTCCGTCCCGGAACACCTTGAAGTAGAGCAGACGACTCGTGCCGCGGCGGTTCTGTCGTCGCCACTCCGCCGTGAGCGGAGAGTGGCTCACTCTCATCAACGGTCCGCGCTTGGGAGGATTCCAATTGGGGTCGTCGCGCACGACGGTGATCGTGGTCGTGCTCCACGAGAGGTACAGCGAGCCGTTCAGCGACTGGATCTGGAACGACCGCTCCAGGCGGTCGGCAGATCCAGCCATGTGGATGCTAATGGACTCCCGGAACCGAGCGCTCCGCGCCCACATGACGGGCGTTGCGATCACTAGCAATGCCGAGCAGCCCGCGAGGACCCCGAGCAGCCGTCGCCTAACAAAAGCGCAACCGTGGCCCGGCAACGATCGGTGCTTCGGGCGATTTACCATCTGTAGCGTGCCCGAGAGGTACTCGGCCTAAGCGGCGGCGGCCCCACCTCCCCCGCCGGGGCGACGTCGCACTGTCATTCCCGCTCGGCCGCCGGCGGGTGCTCCGCAGTTTGCGCATCTGGCTATCGCTACGAGGCGATGTCCGCCTCACCCGCCGATGCGGCTCATCTGCTCGTTGCCGCGGCGGGCGTGGACGTCGGGCTTGAGGCGGACGCACTCGGTCATCGCGTCGGCGAGCGCGACGAGGCGCGCCCCGCCGGCGAGCGGGCCGCGGAGGATGCGGCGGGCATCGACCTCGCCGCCGTCGAACAGGCACGAGCGCAGCACGCCCGCGGCCGTGAGGCGCAGGCGGTTGCACGACGCGCAGAACGGCGCGGACATCGCGCTGATGAACCCGACGCGGCCGCGCGGGTTGCCACGGGCGAGTCGGTAGACGTTGGCCGGGCCGACGCCGAGCTCGGACCCGCGGTCGACCGGCAGGAGCGGGCCGAGGTCGCGCTCGATGCGGCCGCGCGCTCGGCCTCGGGCACGAGCGAGTCGGCGCGCCCCGCGCTCCTGCGCGCACCCGCCGGCGGGGCCGGACTCGTCGGCGCCGACGCGCGCGCGACCGGGCCGCCCCCGCCGCCGCCGTCGTCATCGATCGCGCGGCGTCGCCGAGGGCATGTACTCGATGAATCGCACGGTCAGCGGCCGGTCGAGCGTGAGGCGGGCGAAGTCGGCGACCTCGTCGTCGTTCGTCCCCGCATCGTCACGACGTTGACCTTCACCGACGCGAAGCCCACCGCCTCGGCGCGGTCGAGGCCGCGCGCAGCACGGCGGCGAGGTCGCCGGTGCGGGTGATCGCGCGGAAGCGGTCGGGGCGGAGCGAGTCGAGGCTGACCGTCACGCGGTCGAGGCCCGCCTCGCGGAGCGGGCCGGCGGCCCCGGCGAGGCGCTGGCCGTTGGTGGTGAGCGACAGGTCCTCCACGCCCGGCACCGCGGAGCATCCGCACGAGGTCGGGCAGGTTGCGCCGCACGGTCGGCTCGCCGCCGGTGAGCTTGAAGCGGCGGATGCCGTGGACCTCGACGGCGGCGCGGACGACGTCGCGCACCTCCTCGAACGACAGCACGTCCTCCTTCGGCAGCCACGCCACGCCGTCGGCGGGCATGCAGTAGACGCAGCGGTAGTCGCAGCGGTCGGTGACGCTGATCCGCAGCACGCGCACCGCCCCGATCGACCGCGGCCCGCCCTCGGCGCGCGCGCGCGCGCCGGCGTCGGCGGCGTGGCGGCGGGCGACAGGACGGTCAATCGGATCACGGCCCGATTATACCAGCCGCGACCGCCGGGGCGCGGAAGGACATCCGCGGCGGGCGGGCGGGCGGGACCCGGCGGCAGTTTTGCCGGTTTGATCGCCCCACCCGGGCGGTTACGATTCCAAGTCCGGCGGGCGTGGGGGAACCGCAGTAACGTTTCCCGCCGCGACCCCGCCATGCACGGTCAACACACAAGGAGCATCACCATGCAGACTGTTCGCAGAGCGGCCGCCGCCGCCGCGGTCTGGTCGCCTTCGTCTGGTGCGGCGCGACGACGTCGCGCGCCGCCGGCGTCCTCGACCAGTGCCGGCCGACGCGTTCGTCGTCGTCCGGGTCAGCAATTTGGAGCAGACGAGCCAGAAGGTCGCCAAGTGGGCCGAGCAGCTCGGTCTCGCCCAGGTAGCGCCGGAGTTCGCCGACCCGCTGGGGGCGATGGAGAAGCAGCTGAAGATCACCCAGGGCCTCGACCGCTCGGGCGAGATGGCCTTCGTGTTCGTCAACCCGCAGCTCGTCGGCGGCAAGTCGGACGACGCGGTGATCGTTCTGGCGCCGACGAAGGACTATCCAGGCGTTCCTCGGGAACTTCCAGGGCGCCAAGCCCGCGGCCGGCGCCGCCGGGGTGAGCAGCTTCCGCCCGGAGGACCAGGAGAAGGACGTGTACGTCGCAAACTGGGGCAACTACGCGGCGATGAGCTCGTCGCAGGCCCTGCTCGGCAAGAAGCCGGCCGGCGGCATCAAGCTCAGCGCGTTGGCGGGCCGTCACGGCATCGAGAAGGGCGTGCTGGTCTACGCGAACATCCCGGCCCTGCGGTCGACGCTGCTGCCGGCGGCTGGACGAGGCGCGGCAGAAGATGATGCAGGAGTTCGATCGCCGTTCAGCAGGCCGGCCCCTCCGCCCGCGGGGCCGACGACGCCGCCGGTGACGACGACGCCGCCCAACCCGCCGCCGCCCGGCAGGACGACAACGCCGCCGCCGCGCAGGAGACGGCCAAGCGGTTCATGCCGGTCGCCAAGGCCGCGGCTCAACCAGTACATGAACGCCGCCAAGCAGTTCCTGGAGGACGCCGACGGCACGCGTTCCTCACGTTCGACCTGAGCGACCAGGGCCTGAACACGACGATCGCCGCCGACTTCAAGGCCGGGTCTTACATCGGCAACCTCGCCGCCCAGACGAAGAACGCCGCCGACACGAACCTGCTGGCCGGCCTGCCGCAGCGGGAAGTACTTCGCGTTCGGCGGCATGACGCTGACGAAGGAGACGGCCACCAAGCTCGTGAACGACCTGCTCAACCCGGTCACGAAGGAACTGGCCGCCGCCGGTCCCGAGGGCAAGGGCATGGCCGACGCGGTCGACGCGTTCGGCAAGGGGATCCAGGCGACCGATTCGATCGCGTTCGGCTACACCGTCCCGACGGGCGCTGTCGGCGCCCGACAGCATCCTGCAGTCGGTGATCGTCGCCAAGGGCGACGCCAAGACGATCGGCACGACACAGCAGCAGATGCTCGCGGGCGTCGGCCAGCTCTTCCAGGGCATGCCGGCCGCCGAGGGCGCGCGAAGATGAGCTACCAGTTCCAGCCCGGCGGCAAGACGGTCGGCGGCGCGAAGCTCGACACGTACAAGTTCGACATCGCGATGGACGAGAACAACCCGCAGAGCGCTGAGCGCGCAGCAGATGATGGCGTTCGTCTACGGCCCCAACGGCATGAGCGGCACGATGGGCGCGATCGATCCGAAGACCTACGTCGTCGTCCAGGGGGGCACCGAGCAACTGTTGAACGACGTCGTCGCCAGCGCCAAGGCGGGCAAGGACCCGTTCGGCGGGATCGAGGAAGCCTCGCGGCGGTGTCGAAGCAACTCCCGGAGAAGCGGTTCTTCGTTGAGTACATCGACCTGGCGCAGATCGTGACCTCCGGCGTCAAGTACGCCCAGGGCTTCGGCCTGCCGGTGAAGATGCAACTCCCGGCGAACCTGCCGCCGATCGGCGTCGCAGCCTCGACCGAGGCCAGCTCGTTCCGCATCGACACGCACGTCCCGACGTCGCTCGTGCAGAGCCTCGTCGCGGCCGGCATGCAGACCTACATGCAGATGCAGGGCGGCGACGGCGCCGGCCAGCCGGACGGCCTGTAATCGCCGGCAGCAACTGACGTGACGGCAGAGGCCCGGGCGATCAGCCGATCACCCGGGCCTCTTCCTTTGGTACTCGAGCACAAGTTGAATCGAGCGTGCGATGAGTTCAGAGGGCGCGCGGGTGAGAACCCGCCTGAGCATCTCGAGCAATCCCTTTTAGCCGCAGGCCCAAAGGGGCCGTTTCCGGCGGTAGTCGAGACGTGTCAAGACGCGGTTCAATGCATTAAATCAAGGCCAACGACTCAGGTGGCGTCGTCGGTCGTTCCTTGCTCCGGATCGCGCGCCCCGAGCCGTCCCGCGTCACCGCAAGTCGATCTTCCAGATGCCCCACTCGCCGCCGCGGTTGGATCGGAAGTAGATGGCCTCGCCGGTCGGGTCCCAGCCGGGCGAGTCGTCCCAGCTGCCGTTGGCGGTGACCTGGCGCGGGGGCTGGGGGTCTTCATGTCCAGGACCCAGATGTCGTGATTACGCGTCTTCGTTTTCCGCGTCCGCCGCGCGGTCGGCGGCGAAGGCGATCGCGCGCCGTCGGCGGACCAGACGGCGTCGAACTCGTCGACGTCGGGCGAGTTGGTGAGGTTCAGCGGCGGGCCGCCGGCGTCGGGGATCTGGTACAGGTCGCGCTTGCCGGTCTTGGCGTCGGCCCGGGCGTAGATCACGCTGTCGCCCTTCGGGCTGACGCGCGGCTGGGTCGCGCCGGGTACGTCGAGGGCGACCCGCGCCCCGCCGCTGTCGCGGGCGCTGTCGCGCCGGGAGCGGGCGTCGGCGTCGAGCAGCGCGTCGATCAGGACGCGCGGCCGGGGGTCGGAGTCGACGTTCGGCCACAGATCGTGCGAGTCGCCCCCGGTGAGCTTCGTCGCCTCACCGCCGCCCGCCACCGGCAGCGACCAGACGCTGAACCGCCCGCCGCCGCGGTTGGACGAGAACACGATCCGCGCGCCGTCCGGCGTGAACGACGGCGTCAGTTCTTGCGCCTTCGGGTCCAGCGCCAGCGGCGGGCGCGACTTGCCGTCGGTGCCCACGACCGACATCGACCACGCGAGCTTCCCCGCGGCCGGGCTGCTGACGAGCGAGTAGACGATCTGCGTGCCGTCCGGCGAGACCGACAGCGTGTCGATGCTCGCGCCCTTGGGCGCGGCCAGCACGCGGAACGGCGGCGCCTTCTCGCCCGGCTCGACGAGGTCCTTCACGGCGACCGCCTTCACCGGGTCGGGCACGAGCCGCCACGCCGCGTCGTCCCCCTCGCCGCGGTCGGCCCTCCACCGCAGCAGCGGGACGTCGCGCGTCTTGATCTCGGCCAGTTCGACCGCGTAATCCGCGCGGCCGCCGTCCCAGCCGATGTCGAGCCGCGCCGGCTCGAACCGCTCGTCGGGGCCGCTCCTGGTCACTTCGGCGGCGTACCGGCGGAAGTTGCCGCCGGTGCCGACGGGGGGGAACTCCAGTCGGGCGATCGACGCGCCGCTCGCGTCGCGCTTGATCTCGCGGCCGTCGATCGTCACGGCCGCGCCGCGGGGCGTGGTGACGATCCTCACGTCCTTGCTCTGCGCCTTCAGGTCGAAGCGGTAGTCGACCTTGCCGTCGTCCCACCCGATCGTCGCGTCGTGCGGCAGGTAACCCGCCTTCGTGATCCGCACCTTGCGCGGGATGATCTCGCCGGTGTTCTCGTCGGCCGGGAACGTGAACTTCGGGAACGTGAACCCGGCCTCCGGGGTGACGCCGTACGACTCGCCGTCGATGTAGACGTGCGCGCCGGCGGGGTTCGTGCGGATGTTCAGGTCCTTCGCCTGCGGCTCGAGGACGAGCTCGACCTGCGGCGCCTGATCGGTCCAGGAGATCTCGGCCGTCGCGGTGGCGAACCCCTTGCGCTCGGCGGTGACGGTGTGGACGGTCCAGCGCCGCTGCGCGTCGAGCGTGAACTGCAGCCGCGTCTTGAACTCGCTCACGGCGTCGGCCGACAGCGCCTTGCCGTTCAGGCTGATGAACGCGGGGTACGGCTCGACGGTGATCGTCACGTCGCGCTCCCGCGGCTTCATCGTGAGGACGAGCCTGTCGCCGGGCGGGCTGTCGAGCGCGACGACCTGCTCCTCGTCCTGATACCCGGGGGCCTCGGCCGTCACGCGGTGCGAATCGGCGCGGGAGCGGAACCGGAACGAATGCACGAGCCTCCCGCGCCCGCGCGCGGTGCCGTCGACCTTGATGACCGCGTCGGGCGGGACCGTCGTGATCGTGAGGGTGCGCCCCGGCGCGCCGCACCCGCCGACCCCCGGGATCGCCGCGGCGACGAGCAGCAGGCCGACCAGGGGAAATACGCGGCGCGCCACGTCCGATCTCATCGCGGGAACCTCCTGAACAGCCAGACACCTCTACCGCAAATGCGGTTGGGTGTAAAACGCGGCGGGGGTGAATGAGGTGGTCGGGGGGCGGCGGGGTTGCGGGGTGCAGTAGCGCCTCACGGGCCCGCCGGCTCGCCCGCGGCGTCGGCGCCTGAACCGTCGGCCCACCGGCGAGCGTATGCGCGTACGGGCATGCGTACGTGCCGGCGGCCGCGCGTGTTCACGTGCGCGGGCTCAGGGCGTGTCCGGAAGGTCGGCGCCCCCGTTTCGCCGCAGGTCCGAAGGGCCCGCTCCGGGTTAAACTGACTCCGAGTACGACCACGACGTCACTTCGTCAGCCCGTCGAGCGCGCGCAGCACCGGCAGGGACGTCCCCGGCTGCGTGGCGGGAGCGGGCGGGATGGGCATCGCGCCGTTGCCGTTGGCGCGGGCGACGATCCGCACCGGGACCGTCGCCTCGGCGATCCGGTTCGCGTGCTGGTCGACGACGCTCGCCTTCAGCAGGTACCGGCCGATCGTCAGGTTCGACGGCAGCCGCACCATCTCGACGACGAAGAAGTCGCGCCGGCGGTTGCGCGAGAGGTCGGTCACGGCGTGGGTCTTGTTCTGGAAGACCGGCAGCCCGCCCTCGGTGTAGAGCACGACGTCGGTCTTGAGCCGCGTCTCCCACTGCTTGCGGTCGTTGAGCTGCGAGGCGAAGTTCTCGACCTCGCAGTAGACGATCATCGCGTTCTCCTGCCCGGCGGGGAACTCCGGGTCGAGCGGCTCGTACACGCCGAACGCCTTGACGCGATTGCACAGCGCGATCGTGGGGATCGTCAGCTCGGCCTGCTTGCGTAGGCGGGCCGCCAGCTCGAGCAGCGGTCGGATCTTGTCCGACTGGAGCATGTCGCCGTCGCGGCGCAGGCCGCTGCGGAAGTTGCTGAGGCTGTCCAGCAGCGCCGCGAGCAGCTCGCGGTCCTCCGCGGGGAGCGACGAGATCTCCGACATCGCCGGGACGTTCTGCTCGCGCACGAACTGCAGGAGTTGGTAGTCGAAGTGGCTGGCGAGGTCGTTGGGATACTCGCGGGCGCGCGCGCCGAGGCGGGCGACCATGTCGTCGGCCACGGGCGCGGGCTGCGACGCCCCCGCCGCGTCGGCCGCCGGCTGGGTCGTATCGATCGCAGGCTCGGGCCGCGGCGGCGCCGTCGATTCGGCGGCGGGCTCGCTCACGGGCGCGTTGGCGACGGCGGCGTCCGGCGCGGCGGGAGCAGACCCGCCCCCGGCGGGATCGCCCGCATCGTCGCCGGCATTCTCCGCGTCGGTCGTTGCGGCTTTCGCCGAACGCTTCTCCAAAACTTCTTTAAACTTGGCGGCGTAAGCGGCGGTTTGCTCGGCGAGCACGTCGCGGCCGGTCGCGTCGGAATTGGCGTCGTCCGGCGCAACGGCGGCGGGACCCGACGGCGGTGCCTCGGCGATCGCTTGCGGAGCGGCGACAAGGGCGACCGCGCCCTGCGGCGCCGGTGCGGCGGCCTTAGGTTTGGCGGCACACCCGCCGATCAGCCCGCCACACGAAAAAACCAATGCCGCAAGGAGTCCCGCCCGCTTCGCCCGCATGACCCACCATCCTTGGATTGTGATGTGCCGACGTCCCTGTCAGCCCCAGTGCCCCGTGGATCTCCATGATAAACGCTGAACCGACACCTGCAACCCGGCACGCTCTGCCGTTATGACGCTCCGCAATTTTCATACGCGGCTGCGGCGCGTTCCGCCCGGTTGACGAACCTAAAATTCGGTGAGGCAGATCACGACGCGGCGGAGCGCGCGTGTCATCAAAGTCACGAGAGGCAAACGTCCGATAACAGGAGGGCAGGTGGGACCGGGCGACGGTGCGTTACCGGCGGTCGATTGATGTGGCGGGCCGGTACGGGTCGGCCGATAGGAACGCCATGAAGCGTACGGTAGTAGTTTTCGCCCTGCTTCTCTGGTGTGCCACCGGACACGCCGCCGACCTCGCCGCGCCCGGGCCCGCCAACGCCCCCGCGTCGGCCGACGCCGGCTGGTCGCAACTGAAGGGACGCCCGGGCTTCTGGCGGATCGGTCGGGACGCCGGCGGCGCGTGGTGGTTCGTCGCGCCGGACGGCCGCCGCGAGTTCCTCAACAGCGTGACGACCGTCCAGCCGCAACTCGATGGCCGCGATCCGGATGGGGCCCTGTTCCTCTCCAAGGACCTCGACCCGAAGCTCGGCGACGACCGCCGGCTCGCGCACTGGGCATCAACGACGGTCCGGCGGGTGAAGGACGTCGGCTTCAAGGCGATCGGCGCCTGGTCGGAGCCCTCGATCCACGCGCAGGACGTCCCCGCCAGCCGCGACCTCAACCTCTGGACGTGGGTGCCGTGGAACGCCCGCCGCCTGTTCAGCCGCGGCTGGACCGAGGCGGTCGAGGAATCGGTCAGCCGGCAGGTCGACCCGCTGCGCGACAACCGCAACCTCGTCGGCTACTACCTCGACAACGAGCTCGATTGGACCGACGCCGGCGCGGGTCCGGGCGTCTACTTCGACTACCTGCCGATCGGCGACCCCAACCGCGCCGAGGTGCTGAAGATCATCGCCACGCTCTGGCCGACGATCGACGCATTTAACGCGGCCTGGCACACGCGGCTCGGGTCGTGGCAGGACCTGGCGGCGCTCCAGCGGCTGCCCCACGAGCCGCAGGCGTCGTACGAGCGCCTCTACTCGGCGTGGCTGTCGCACCTGGCCGGCGAGTACTTCCGCCGCACGACGGCCCTCGTCCGCCGCCACGACCCGAACCACCTGATCCTCGGCGTCCGTTACCGCGGCTTCGCGCCGCCGGAGGTGGTGGCGGCGTCACGCGAGTACACGGACGCGCAGTCGATCAACTACTACCCCGCCGACGCGAAGCTCGACCGCGAGATGTTCCGCGCGATGCACGAGCTGTCCGGCCAGCCGGTGATCGTGACCGAGTACTCGTTCCACGCGCTGGACAACCGCAGCGGCGCCCGCAACACGTTCGGCTTCGACGCGCAGGTGCCCGACCAGCAGGCGCGGGCCGACGGGTACCGGCTGATGACGACCCGGCTGGCGCGCGTCCCGTTCGTGATCGGCGCCGACTGGTTCCAGTGGATGGACGAGCCGCCGAGCGGCCGCAGCCGCGACGGGGAGGACGTGAACTTCGGCGTGGTCGACATCGACGACGTCCCCTACGAGCCGCTGGCCGCCGCCGTCCGCGCGACCACCCCGCTGCTGAACGACCTGCACGCCAAGAGCCCCGCGGCCGCGGCGGCGGGCACGGCCCGCGCCGACCTGTGGCGCGAGACGTACGAGCGGCTGCCGACGGGCCAAGTGCCGTACCTGGCGGAGCCGCCCCGCGTCAACGGCGAGCTGCGCGACTGGCCGGCGTCGGCGGCGATCGGCGGCGTGCGCCGCACCGACACGGTCGGCCTCGAGCGCTCGCTCACGCCCCCGCCGCGCGTCCTGATGGGGTGGCGGCTCGACGGCCTGTACCTCGGACTGGAAGTGTTCGACGCCGACCTCACCACCCTGCCCCTGGGGGGGACGTGGTGGACCCGGGACTGCGTCGAGTTCTTCGTCGCCACCCGCCCGGTGTCGCCGTCGCAGACGTATTACGACTCCAACTGCCACAGCTTCTTTTTCGTGCCGATCCCGTTCCCCGAGGCCGACGGCCAGTCGGGCACGGTCGGGCAGTGGAAGCGGCCGGGCGACGCGCTGAAGGCCAGCCGCATCCCCCACGCCGACATCCGGCAGGTGACCCGCGTGCTCCGCGACCGTTACGTGGTGGAGATGTTCATCCCCGCGTCCGCGCTCCGCGGGTTCGACCCGGCGAAGCAGCCGACGATCGCGTTCAACGTGTCGATCCGCGACTTCCAGGCGGCGGCCGAGTCGTTCTGGTCGGCGCCGAAAGACGCGCTGACGCAGATGCGCCCCAACACGTGGGGCACGCTCGAACTCGCGGCCCCGACGCCGACCGCGCCGGTGCCCCAACCCGTGGCCGACACGGGCGCGGAGGGGATCACGGAGTAGGGACGGAATCTACGGCGGGACGTGAGCGCGCGTAATGTGATCATCGTACCCGCCGTAGCGGGCGCGTCGGCGAGAGCGGTCCGCGATCTGCTGGTCGCCGCGCGTGAGCGGCACGGGGAGCGCTCACGGTTCGCCGCTTCAGGGAGCCGAACCCGCGCGGGCAGCACGCCGATTTGTACGATCTTCGAGTTCGACACCAACGCAAAGAGGAGGTCACGCGAGCGTGACCTCCTCTTTCGTTTTCAGCTTACCGGGTGAAGCTTAGTAGCGCTTGCGGCCACCGCCGCCGCCGCCGCCGCCACCGTAGCCCCCACCACCGCTGCCGCCGCCGCCGTAGCCGCCGCCGCTGCGGCCGCCACCGCCACCGCCGTAGCCGCCACCACCGCCACGCGGCCGCTCTTCGCGGGGCTTGGCTTCGTTGACGGTCAGCGCGCGGCCGCCGTGCTCCTGGCCGTTGAGGGCGGCGATGGCGGCCTGCGCCTCATCGTCCGAACCCATCTGAACGAACCCGAAGCCCTTGCTGCGGCCGGTGTCGCGATCCGAGATGACCTCGGCGCTCTCGACGGAACCGAACTGCGACAGCATTTCCTGGAGGGTCGAGCTATCGACGTCATAGCTCAGGTTACCGACGTACAACTTTCTGCCCATGGGATGTTTCCTATATGGGACTTCGAACCCGGCTTTTACTTTCGGGGTCTGCGCGAAAGAGGCCGACGTTCGGGCCCAGAAGGTAGGAGGGGCGTCAGGGGCGAATCGGTGAGAGGGAGAGAAACTCGCCCAGAACCGGAAGACCGAGGCGTCGAACTTACCGCCAGCACTGTACCAACCAAGATCCTGATGTCCAGCAAGAAAATTATCTGACAGGCCCGAAGCGTTGAATTGCGGGGCGTCATCCGGAAGACGTGCCCGTTGAGGCGGGGTACGGCCCGCGTTTGTTGGTGTTGCGGCACGGTATCCCGTGTCGCGACGGGCGGCGCGTGCTCGGCCCATCGCGCGCGGCCGCCGAGTCGACTGGAGATCGAAACGCGGGCGCAAAAAGAAAGCCCGGCTCCTGTTCGGAGCCGGGCTTCTCAGTGTGCGTCTGCATGACGGGGGATGACCCTCGGGTCCTCCGCGCCGCCGAACTGCCAGAGCAGCTGCGTGTACCGCAGGAGTCGCACCTACGGTAGCTGCTCAGTGCAGCTCACACGTACAGTCACAATTGGTCACGGATCACCTCCATTTCAGTTGAGCGAGCCGGTCGTGCGGAGATGTCCGCCGGTTGCCGGTGCTCAAGGCCTTGCCAAGCCGTCGCGGGTGAGGTTCGAGGGTGACTGTCGGTCGCGGCTCGGGCATCGACTCACGTCGATCCTGGGACGCCGGCCTTAGTGTGGCCCTCTACTGCCCGCCGCCGGGCTATACCGCCCGGCAACGCCTTGCCGGGCCCAAAGGCGACCTTCCAGATACTCATCTGAACGCCGCTATAGAGTACGAACAGATTAAACACAACTAAAAAACAAAAAAAAAAACAGGAGAAGCAGAGAACTAGAGCAAAATTTTAGAACCCTAGAATGACTTTTTTTGCTTGTGAGTAATTTT